>NZ_JBCNAD010000026.1:0-57358 GCF_050477905.1 Neobacillus pocheonensis
CGAATTTGTCGACAGTCTGAGACTCCCAATGGCTGGGAGTCTTTTTATATATGAAATTATTTACTTAATTTTTTACGTGTTAAAGTAATTGCGAATAAAAAAAAGACTCCAACCAAATTGGTTGAGAATCTTTGAATGACCATTTTTTATTTGTCGAACATTTACTCAGAATTTGTAGATATTTCCCGGGAATTTGTTGGAATTTGAAAAATTGTGTTCGAGATGCGGAGAAACCTGTTTATATTTTTGTATCGCCTAGCAATATGCACAAAAAAAGCCTTAAATAGGCAGATTATTTTTGGAATATGGAGAAAAGACCTCCCCATTTTACTTTAGGCTTTTGTATTGCTTCCTCTAAACGATTATTAAATTCATTTTGAGAATGCCATTCTTTTAACTGTTCGTCCCTAATTTTTTGAATTTCATTTTGTAAGAGTTCGTTACTTTGTTGTTCTTGTTTCAGCAGTGATTCATAATGGGTATTTTGTTGTTCCGTTAATTTTTCAATTTTTGCATTCGTTTTTTGAGCAGAATTCGCAATACTTGAACTGATAGCATGATGATCCTGCTGGAGCCTAGAAACCTGGGTTTTAAGCTGCGACATATCGTTTGTTAGTTGTATATTCACTTCTCGTGTGGCCGCCAGCTCATTGACTAAAAACTTTAAAACCTCTTTTAATTGATTGGGGTCTTGGGGTAATTTTTCATATGTATCGGCTACCACAATCTCACTTTGATTGGATTCTTCCAATCTTTCTAGTTGTTGATGCACAAGGTCCTTCGCCGTATCGTCAAGGGGCTTGTCTGTATCGCGTAACGCTACAAGCGCTTCGATGTCAGATTGAACAAATATACGGCGATCGCCATCTTTTAAAAACTCATATCCGTTGCGCTCTAAGATTTGGCCATACTTTCGAACAGTAGGTGTTGCAATTCCCACTTCTTCAGCAGCTTCCTTAGAGGAGAAAGCTCTTTCATTCGGTTGTATATCACGTCGCATATCGCACCTCCTTTTACTATTAACTATGAAGGTTATCACGCTTATTTGCAACATATATCGACTAGCGATACGAAAAAACGAGCCATTTTTCCCTATTGTCGAGAATGATTAAAGAACCCTAGGTCCTTAAGGAAGTGAAAGTCTCCTATTATTGAAAGTGTAGCTCCACAAAATTCGTAAATACAAGTGAAAACACAAAGTAACAATTTCCATAAAAAGTAATGAGTTACTCAAATAAAACACTCTGTTTTCAGTGGTGATTTTTTCCGTTAGTAACGGCAAAATATCTGCTTAAAAAGTGAAGCGTTTTCAAATTAAGCTGTTGTTAGATGGCCATTGAGTAGTTTACTAAAAGTTAACTGAATATTAGAAATCGAATGATTTCTACCAAACATTTTAGAAAAGAGGGATTTACGTATGCAGAGATTCATGGAAGTTTTAGAAAGCAAAATGGCACCGCTTGCCTTCAAGCTTGACAGCAATAGGTATATTACTGCAATTAAAGATGGATTGTTCGGGGTCATGTCCCTGCTCATCATTGGATCGTTCTTCTTGCTGCTTGCAAACCTTCCGATTACAGGATATCCGGAATTCATGGCATCTATCCTTGGAGAAAACTGGCCAAGCTATTTCAAGGTTCCATATGATGTAACCATGAGCATCATGACTATTTATGTGGTCATCGCAATGGCCAGAAGTCTTGGAAAAACCTATAAGCTGGACAGCATTACCTGTATCACATTATCCGTAGTTGCCTTCCTGCTTTTAACACCGACGTTAGAATTTAAAGACGGAGGCTTCGGGATCCCGACATCAAATCTAAGTGCCAGCGGTCTTTTCCTTGGGATGATTACAGCCGTATTAACGGTTGAGATTGTTCGTTTTGTTGATAAAAAAGGCTGGAGAATTAAAATGCCGGATTCCGTTCCCGAGAATGTTTCCCGCTCCTTCTCTGCACTAATCCCAGGACTATTTGTTATTATCTTTTTTAATCTAATCCGCATCGTGTTTTCCTTAACAGATTTCGCAACGGTTCAAGCATTCATCTTCCACTATCTGCAACTACCGTTAACAAGCTTGGGCAGTACACTTCCGGCAATGTTAATTTCCACTATTTTCGAGGGAACTTTATGGTCTTTTGGGATCCACGGTTCCAATGTAATAAGCGGGATTATGAAACCAATTTGGCTTACCTTAACTGCCGAAAATGCGAATGCATTTGCAGCAGGTGAAACATTGCCGCACATTATTAACTTCCAGTTCTATGCGAACTTCATGAAGATTGGTGGATTTGGAGGAACCTTTGGCCTTGCCTTATTGCTTTTATTTGCTTCAAAATCAAGTCAGTTCAAAGCGCTAGGAAAATTATCCATTGGGCCTGGGTTCTTTGGCATCAACGAACCAATCATCTTTGGTCTTCCAGTCGTATTGAACCCAATTATGGTTATTCCATTTATTCTAACACCGCTTGTCCTGGCTGTAGTTGCTTATTTCTCCATGTTATCCGGTTTGGTACCGTATACAAACGGAACGAATATTCCATGGACAACTCCACCAGTTATCGCAGGTTTCCTTGTGAGCGGATGGAAGGGTGCCGTTCTGAATATTATACAAATCATCATTTCAGCGGCCATTTACTATCCATTTTTCAAATCAGCAGACCGTATTGCCTATAACCAGGAGCAAGAACAACAAAAACAAGACGCTGGAAAACAACAAACAGCATAAACTCCCGGGAATAGCACAAACCCTCCATTTTAGAACATAGTGGAGGGTTTATTATAATTAGGTTTGTGAAAAGCCGTGGTCTTTGCTGCAAATAAATCGGGGTGAACCATCTTGAAGGAAAAATCGGCGAGAATTTATCTTTTATTTTTAGGTCTATATGGAATTGCTTATATGGGAAGTGCCATTTTCCAAACCTTTTTACCCGTTTACCTTAAGGGGATCGGACTAACTCAAACATCCATTGCCACACTTTTGAGTTTCGGTCCATTGGTTGCCATATTGGCCCAGCCAGTTTGGGGAAGCGTTGGAGACCGGTCGGGAAGTAAAAACAGGGTCCTGCAAATTCTGCTATTGGGAAGCGGGATTACAGTACTGCTATTTCCATTATCTGATCTATACAGCTATTTGTTAATAGTCATATGTGTCACAACATTTTTCCAAGCATCTATTTATCCTTTAAGTGATGCGATCACATTGGAATATTTGTCCCGGACGAAATGGAATTTCGGTCCAATTCGTTTAGCTGGCACAATAGGTTTTGCTCTGATGTCCGTAGCCTTTGGGATGATTGCAAAAAAACATATTGATAGTATCTTTAACGCCTATTGTTTGATTATGCTGCTCACTTTTTTCATCTGTTTTAAACTGCCAAAGATAAAGGGATATCAGTCCCAAGGCAAGAAAGTTTCAATTCTTGTGCTTTTAAAAAATCGAAAACTAATGCTGTTTATGCTGTTAAACTTTTTTATCCAAATTACACTAGGATATTACTATGCCTTTTTTCCAATCTACTTTCAGGAACTGGGGGCCGATAATACTTTACTTGGATGGTCCATGGTTTTCTCTTCTATCAGTGAACTTCCTTTCTTGCTTTTTGGACACAAAATCGTGGAACGATTGGGAATTCCTAAAATCCTCCTTGGTACAGCGTTCTTTCGGCGATCAGGTGGCTGCTGATGTTTTATGTTCATAACCCTTATATGGTCCTGCCGATTCAAATGCTTCATGGGGTAATTGTTATCGTATTATTGGTTACGATGGCTATTTTCATAAACGAAGAAGTGCCCAACGAACTGAAGGCCTCTGGACAGACATTTAACGGATTAATCAGTTTAGGTGTCGCCCGTATCCTTGGAAGTATCCTCGGGGGAGTATTCAGTGAATACGTGGGAATGAGGGATGTCTTTTTATACAATGCTATAATTGCCTTCATTACGTTTCTAGTGTTTATGCTTGTTTTTAAAAGAGAGTCTAAAGTTCTACAAACAGCTTCGATTTAGCACAGGCCCATGCATAAACAAACAAAAGGCTCCCAACCAAATCGGTTGGGAGCCTTTGTATGTTGATAATTAACGTTTTGAGAACTGAGGCGCACGACGAGCACCTTTAAGACCGTATTTCTTACGCTCTTTCATACGTGCATCACGAGTTAATAATCCAGCGCGCTTTAATGTTGGACGGAATTCTGGGTCAGCTTGTAGTAATGCGCGAGCAATACCGTGGCGGATTGCGCCAGCTTGACCAGTGTATCCACCGCCGCTTACGTTTACAAGAACATCGTAGCTGCCTACTGTTTCAGTAGCTACTAATGGTTGTCTTACAACAACACGTAAAGCTTCAAATGGGATATAATCTTCGATTTCACGACCGTTAACAACAATTTTACCTGTACCTGGAACTAAGCGCACACGTGCGACAGAGCTCTTACGACGACCAGTACCAATATATTGAACTTGTGCCAAGTTAATTCCCTCCCTCTTAATTAACCGCGAAGTTCGTAAACTTCAGGTTTTTGTGCTTGGTGTGGATGTTCTGCACCAGCGTATACGTGTAATTTTTTGAACATTTGACGACCAAGAGAATTCTTCGGAAGCATGCCTTTAACAGCAAGCTCGATCATTTTCTCAGCATAGTTTGTACGCATTTCTAGAGCTGTTCTTTGCTTTAAACCACCTGGGTGATTAGTGTGACGGTAGTAGATCTTGTCAGTTAATTTCTTACCAGTTAATTCTACTTTAGAAGCGTTAAGAATGATTACATTATCACCAGTGTCAACATGTGGTGTAAAAGTTGGTTTGTTTTTACCACGTAAAATTGATGCTACTTCAGAAGCAAGACGACCAAGAGTTTTGCCTTCTGCATCAATTACGTACCATTTACGCTCGATATTGTTGGCATTTGCCATAAACGTTGTACGCATGAGTTTCCCTCCTAATTAATTCCGTTAAAGGTTATTGTTTTCGCACCATCAAAGCATCCAGTGTCCGATTCTGTTCCGGGAATGAACGACGGATTGCCCTTGTGCGGTTAATTTTTCAAATCACATATTTTCAATCACGATGAAGACTTTCCGGGGCTTAATCGTGGGATTAAAAACACACACATATAATATAATAAATAGTCATCGTGAAAATGTCAAGGAAATGTTACACCAGGTTAGGTTGTTTTAAGAGATTTTTATTTATTTATTAAAACCTGTTTAAAAATCCCTTTTATTTAACGGCTTTTCCCTTACACGGGCACAGTTCAGCATCCCAGAGTGATCGTCCCCGGCTTCTTCAACCCTTCACGGGCACTGTTTAACTTACAGAAAAATATTTAAATAAAATTATTTATAAAAAACTTCCCAAAGATACAACCCATGAGCAGGTGCGGTTTTACCAGCGAAGCGGCGGTCTTTTCCTGCCAATATATCTGCTAAATGAGCAGGCTTGCGCTCACCTGACCCTACCTCTAATAATGTTCCTACCAATATCCTAACCATGTTATACAAAAAGCCATTTCCAATGAAACGAATCGTTAGCAGATCGCCATCTAAGACAAAATCAATGATTTCAATCGTTCTAACCTTGTCCACTACTTCCGTCTTCGAAGCGCAAAAACTCGTAAAGTCATGGGTCCCAAGGAAATATTTACTTGCTTCTTGCATTGCGTCAATATCCAACTGATAGGGGTACTGATAGACAAAATTCCGCTGAAATGGGTCACGTTTAACAGAAAGGAGCAGCTGATATCGGTATTCTTTCCCAGTCGCATCAAAACGGGCATGAAAGGACTCACTAGCTTTTTCAACTGAAAGCACCGAAATATCCGCCGGCAGCATTGAATTCAACGCCATCTCCCACTTATCCTCAGGAATAGGCAGTGACGAATCAAAATGAATAACCTGCCCCTTCGCATGAACACCAGCGTCTGTTCGACCCGAACCGGCTATCTTCACCTGTTCACCCTTATGCATTTTTGCCAAAACGGTTTCTAATTCTAATTGTACAGTCCGCTTATTAGGCTGTACCTGATAACCAGAAAAACCAGAACCGTCGTAGGATATAACACATTTATATCTTTGCATGGTTTCGCCTCATTATGATCGTAATAAGAATAAGAAGACCGATAAGACAAACAACATAACCAGTTGCAGGGTGTCCGCCATTTGCCAGCTTAATTGGCGGTATTTCGTTCTCCCTTCACCGCCGCGATAGCCTCTTGCTTCCATGGCAATGGCGAGTTCCTCCGCCCGTTTAAATGAACTAACGAACAAAGGAATTAAGAGCGGAATGACCGCCTTGATTCGCTCTTTAAAAGGTCCGCTTGCAAATTCCACTCCCCGAGCGATTTGTGCCTTCATGATTTTGTCTGTTTCCTGCATGAGCGTGGGAATAAAGCGTAAGGAGATCGACATCATCAACGCCATTTCATGGACAGGAAAACGCACCTTTTTTAACGGATGCAGCAGTGTTTCAAGTCCATCCGTAATCTCAATAGGCGTGGTGGTTAACGTCAATAATGACGTCATTAATATTAAGAAAAAGAATCTTAAAGAAATAAAGATTCCTTGGCGAACGCCTCCCTCATAGATCTTCAAAGGGCCAACTTCCCATAGTAAATCGCCTTGTTTTGTAAAGAGAAGTTGCAGTACTAAGGTAAATAGAACAAGCCATAATACCGGCTTTAAACCGCCATATAAGAAACGAATAGAGATCTTCGATAAACCAAGCATTAAAAAAGTATAAATGCCTATAAGTGCATAGGTTAGCAAGTTATTTGCAAGAAAAATAATACAAACAAATAAAAAGATAATGATCAATTTAGAACGTGGGTCCATTTTATGAATAATCGAATCAGTTGGTACATATCGGCCAAATATCATTTTTTCCATCATGAGCGGACACCTCTGCTTAAAAAGTCTGATACAGCAGAAGACAACTCATCAATGGAGAGATAAATTTTATCTAAAGTATGCCCCATCTTTTCCTCAAGCTTTAGCTGAAAGCGAACCACCTCTGGAACATCAAGACCCATTTGCACTAAATCAACGGGATTAGAGAAAATCTCCTCGGGCGTTCCTTTTTTAGCTACCATGCCATGCTGCATAATCACAATTTGGTCGGCATACCTAGCTGCATCTTCCATACTGTGAGTGACTAATATTGTGGAAAGACCTCTTTCCTGATGAAGTTGATAGAACATATCCATAACTTCTTTACGGCCGCGTGGATCTAATCCAGCTGTAGGCTCGTCCAAGACAAGTACATCAGGCTCCATCGCCAGTACTCCGGCAATAGCCACGCGTCTCATTTGTCCGCCTGAAAGATCAAACGGAGATTTTCCTAGGATTTCTTCACTTAGACCGACTTGTTTAAGGGCGATACGGGCCCGCTGTTTTGCTTCTGGCTCGGAAACTCCAAAATTAAGCGGTCCAAAAATAATATCCTTCTCCACTGTTTCCTCAAACAGTTGATGCTCAGGAAACTGAAACACAATCCCAACCTTTTGACGGACTGGCTTGAGATTTTTATTTTTTGTCTTAGCTTTAATTTCATGGTCACCAATTTTCACCATTCCCTCTGTCGGTTGCAGGAGGGCATTCAAGTGCTGCAGGACGGTTGACTTACCTGAGCCGGTATGCCCAATCAGAGCCATATAGGTGCCCGAGGGAATGTCGATAGATACATCTTTGATGGCAAGTCTCTCAAATGGAGTATTTGCTTGATATCGGTACTCTACATGCGCGAGCGAGATGTCCATAGCTCTGTCACCAACTCTTCTTCTGATAAATAGTGCTTGGAAAGGTCAATCCCTTGTTGACGGAATGCTTTACTCATTTTAACTGAAAAGGGAATATCAAGCCCTAATTGAATCAATTGCTCATCCATCGAGAATATCTCTTCCGGAGTTCCTTCTCGAAACACTTCTCCCTGATTCATTACAATAATTCGGTCAGCTTTGGCAGCCTCGTCTAAATCATGCGTAATCGAGATAACGGTGAGCAGCTTTTCATCCTTTAAGGTTCTTACCGTCTCTAGCACTTCTTCTCTGCCTTTAGGATCGAGCATCGAAGTGGCTTCATCTAAAATAATAATAGACGGTCTTAAGGCGAGAACTCCTGCAATGGCTACCCGCTGCTTTTGTCCGCCTGATAGATGGTGGGGCTCTTGATATAGAAACTGATCCATTTTTACCTTTTTGAGAGAATCCTCAACTCTCTGGACCATCTCTTCTCTGGGAATGCCATGATTTTCTAAACCAAAAGCCACATCATCCTGAACAGTGGTACCGACAAATTGGTTATCAGGATTTTGAAATACCATGCCAATTTGTTTACGGATATCCCAAATGGATTCCTCGGTCAACTCAAGGTCACCAACGATAATTTCCCCTTCCATCGGAAACTGCAAGCCATTCAATAACTTTGCCATAGTTGATTTCCCTGAACCGTTATGACCGACGATGGCAAGCCACTCACCTTCATAGATGTCAAAAGAAACACTTTTTAAGGCATAGCGTTCCTGTGAATCGTATTGAAAGGATACTTCTTTTAGAGATACAATTGACTT
The DNA here is from genome assembly GCF_050477905.1 of Neobacillus pocheonensis. Classification (NCBI taxonomy): domain Bacteria; kingdom Bacillati; phylum Bacillota; class Bacilli; order Caryophanales; family Bacillaceae; genus Neobacillus; species Neobacillus pocheonensis. The sequence continues at coordinate 8,563 of NZ_JBCNAD010000026.1, forward strand.
TTTCACCACTTGACTCTCCTCTCAGCTAGTCTGATCTACGCTCAAAATTCTTTTACATACAAAAAAAGCCTGCACCTCGCCCCTGGCAGCACTGCGCTTCAGACGCTGCGATAAAAAGGGATTTCTATAATAGAAATGGGAGGAGGTGCATGAGCTAGACGAGACGTAAAAAAGAATCTAAATGTTCTTTCCGGGAAAGAATCATCCGCTTCACAATAAGTGAAGTTACGCTCATCATAACACTCGTTTGGCTTGGTAAAACTAAAATATAAAATTTGCTTTTACAGAAAAAGGGCAAAGAACAAGTTTGATTGTAAACTGTCCAGCGCCCTTGTTGTCTGTTAAAAGGTATTAAACTAACTCGATAATAACCATTGGTGCACCGTCACCGCGGCGAGGTCCAAGTTTCATAATACGAGTGTATCCACCTTGACGCTCAGAGTAACGTGGAGCGATATCAGCGAAAAGTTTTTGTACAGCATCTTGACCATTTTCAGCATTAGCAACTTCGTTACGTACGTAAGAAGAAGCTTGACGACGAGCGTGTAAATCGCCGCGCTTACCTAGAGTGATCATTTTTTCAACAGTCACACGAAGTTCTTTCGCGCGAGTTTCTGTTGTTTCGATGCGCTCGTTGATAATTAAATCTGTAGTTAAATCACGTAACATAGCTTTACGCTGTGCACTTGTGCGTCCTAACTTTCTGTATGCCATGAAGGGTTCCCTCCTTTGTTGAAGTCATTAAACGGATTATTTGCTCCGCAATTGACTAGTCGTCTTTACGTAAGCCTAATCCAAGCTCTTCTAGTTTTGCCTTCACTTCTTCAAGTGATTTACGGCCTAAGTTACGAACTTTCATCATATCTTCTTCAGTCTTATTAGCTAATTCCTGAACAGTGTTGATGCCAGCACGCTTTAAGCAGTTATAAGAACGAACAGAAAGATCGAGTTCTTCAATAGTCATTTCTAGAACTTTTTCTTTTTGGTCTTCTTCTTTTTCAATCATGATTTCAGCATTTTGTGCCTCGTCAGTTAATCCAACGAAAATATTCAAATGCTCGGTCAAAATTTTTGAACCAAGAGCAATTGCTTCTTTTGGCCCAGTGCTTCCATCTGTCCAAACATCAAGCGTAAGCTTATCGAAATTTGACATTTGGCCAACACGAGTATTTTCTACTTGGAATGCCACACGAGCAACTGGCGTATAGATTGAGTCAATTGGAATAACACCAATTGGTTGATCTTCTCTCTTGTTCTGATCAGCCGGTGTATATCCACGTCCACGTCTAGCCGTTAAACGCATGCGAAGATGTCCATTTGAAGCCAATGTCGCAATATGAAGGTCTGGATTTAAAATCTCCACATCACTGTCATGAGTAATGCTGCTAGCCTTGACAGGTCCTTCACCCTGTACATCAATTTCAAGTGATTTTTCTTCATCAGAGTAGATTTTTAAAGCTAATTTTTTAATGTTTAAAATGATGGATGTTACATCCTCTACGACGCCTTCAATTGTTGAGAACTCATGAAGTACCCCATCGATTTGAATCGATGTAACAGCGGCACCTGGGAGTGAAGATAATAGGATACGACGTAAGGAGTTACCCAAAGTGGTACCATATCCACGCTCAAGTGGTTCGACGACGAACTTGCCGTACTTGGCATCATCGTTGATCTCAACCGTTTCGATTTTTGGTTTTTCTATTTCGATCATCCATTAACCCTCCTTCAAAACGTCGAAACTCGATTAGTGAGTATTGCTAACCGATATTCCCCCATGTTTACGTTCCCGTTTTGTGCACAACAACTGGAATAATTCTTCTGTATTTTTTCAAAAATTATATCATATCCCATTATAGACATATGATTCGAAATCTATACAGAAAAATTATACGCGACGACGTTTTGGTGGACGGCATCCATTATGAGGAACTGGAGTAACGTCTTTAATAGCAGTTACTTCAAGACCAGCAGCTTGAAGAGCACGGATTGCAGCTTCACGTCCTGCACCAGGTCCTTTAACTGTAACTTCTAAAGTTTTCATACCATGTTCGATGGAAGTTTTAGCTGCCGTTTCAGCTGCCATTTGCGCTGCGAATGGAGTAGATTTACGAGAACCTTTAAATCCAAGCGCACCAGCACTTGACCAAGAAATTGCATTACCATGAACATCAGTGATAGTTACGATCGTATTGTTGAAAGTTGAACGGATATGAGCGATACCTGATTCAATATTCTTTTTAACACGACGCTTACGTGTATTAGTTTTACGTGCCATTTAAATAACCTCCTTTGCCGATTACTTCTTCTTGTTCGCAACAGTCTTACGAGGACCTTTGCGTGTACGAGCGTTGTTTTTCGTATTTTGTCCACGAACCGGTAAACCACGACGATGACGTAATCCGCGGTAGCAGCCGATTTCCATTAAACGCTTAATGTTAAGAGAAATTTCACGGCGAAGATCACCTTCAACTTTTAACTTGTCGATGATGTCACGGATTTTGTTTAATTCGTCTTCTGTTAAATCACGCACACGAGTATTTTCAGAAACGCCAGCCTCAGCTAATACTTTTTGTGCTGTATTTTTACCAATACCATAAATGTAAGTTAAAGAGATAACTACACGCTTTTCACGTGGAATATCTACACCAGCAATACGTGCCATAATGAGCGCACCTCCTTCAATGATTAACCTTGTTTTTGTTTATGTTTAGGGTTTTCACAGATAACCATAACTTTTCCGCGTCTACGGATAACTTTGCACTTTTCGCAGATCGGTTTAACAGATGGTCTTACTTTCATTATCCTAACCTCCTTAGTAGTACGGAGTGCAAGCGAATTATTTGAAGCGGTAAGTAATTCTTCCGCGTGTCAAGTCATATGGAGAAAGCTCTACAGTAACTTTATCACCTGGAAGAATGCGAATGAAGTGCATTCGGATTTTACCAGAAACATGAGCTAGCACAGTATGACCATTTTCTAATTCTACCTTAAACATCGCATTTGGCAAAGTTTCAATGACTTTACCTTCAATTTCAATTACATCATCCTTAGCCATCAACTCGTCTCCCTTCTCATCATCAAAAATAGTATTCGAAAATGTAATATAATTCTTCTCATTCGTACATCAATAGCAACCTTAAAATTTTAACATATTATGCGTCACTTGTCCGCAACTAAATTCTACATTTTAAGGAATTTAAAAGTCCTCATGTAAGTCTTGCCCAACTCTCGGTCTTACATACTCGGTACAATAGAAAAGCCATTTTCTCCCACATACTTTTGATTTCTTTTTAAGAGATGTTCGAGAGTCGTTCGCCCGGTATTGCCATCGATCATTAACGTAAACCCTCAAGTAATTGCTCAATATCAACAAATACCTTACGGATGTCCTGTTGACCATCAATTGTGCGGAGATAGCCTTTTGTTTTATAAAAAGTAAGTAATGGTTCTTGTTGTTTGATGTTGACGTCTAAACGATTTAGAACAGTTTCTGCATTATCATCTGCACGTTGATAAAGCTCCCCGCCACATTTATCGCACTTGCCTTCTTGAGCTGGAGGATTAAAAACTAAATGATAGGTTGATCCACAGTCTTTACAAATCCGACGCCCTGTCAAACGTTCCATTAAAATACTTTTGTCTACGTTAATATTAATTACATAGTCAATCTTTTTATCTAAATCAACTAGTAAGTTTTCTAACGCTTCTGCCTGAGGTACAGTTCTAGGAAAGCCATCTAGCAAAAAGCCATTTTGACAGTCATCTTTGCTTAATCGTTCACGAACAATGCCGATTGTTACCTCATCAGGAACAAGTTCACCTTTGTCCATGAAAGATTTAGCTTGTAATCCTAGTTCAGTACCTTCTTTCATCGCTGCACGGAACATATCTCCAGTTGAGATATGAGGGATGCCGTATTGCTCGACGATTCTTTCAGCTTGAGTGCCTTTTCCGGCACCCGGAAGCCCCATTAATACTAAATTCACACGTGTTCCCCCCTCGTGCTATATTTGGTTTCAGGGGCCCATAGGTCCCCAAAACCTTTTACTTGATAAAACCTTTATAGTGACGTTTAACTAGTTGTGCTTCAAGCTGTTTCATCGTTTCAAGTGCAACACCGACAACGATAAGTAAGCTTGTTCCGCCGATTTGAGCCGTTTGCGGTAAGTTTGCTATTTTTATAAAAATAACAGGAAGTACTGCAATGACCGATAAGAAGATCGCACCAACAAAAGTTAAACGATATAATACGCGTGTTAAGTATTCTTGCGTGCTCTTACCAGGACGGATTCCCGGAATATAGCCGCTTTGCTTTTGTAAGTTTTCCGCTGCTTGTTCAGGGTTAACTTGAATAAAGGCATAGAAATAAGTAAACGCGATAATCAAAGCTGCATAAAGAGTCATCCCAATTGGATGAGAATAGTCGAATACTTTTGTAATCCAAAGCGTTACATCATTAGTTGGAAAGAATGAAGCAACTGTTCTTGGTGTTACAATGAATGAAACTGCAAAGATAACAGGAATAACGCCGGCTGCGTTAACTTTTAACGGCATGTGAGTGGATTGGCCACCTACAGGATTGCGTCCTGCTACAACGCGTTTCGCATATTGAATTGGAATTTTACGTGTTGCTTGTTGGATGAAAATAACCCCAACAACAATTGCGATAACAGCCAATACAATTAACGCTACGGTAACAATACGTAGGAACAATGCTTCTCCTGCGTTTTCAAACTGTTGAACATAAATCTGATTAGCAGTATTAGGAATAGCAGCAACAATTCCCGCGAAGATAATGATGGAAATACCATTTCCAACACCTTTGGAAGTAATTTGCTCACCTAACCACATTAAGAAAGATGTACCAGCAGTTAATGTAACAGCAATCAGAAGATAGGTTCCAATTCCAGGATTTTCGATCAATTGGCCACTGGCTAAGTTATTAAAGCCATATGACATACCTAATGCTTGGATAAATCCAAGCACAACAGTGAAATAGCGTGTGAATTGAGCAATCTTACGACGCCCTGATTCCCCTTGCTTGGACCATTCCGTAAACTTCGGAACGACATCCATTTGTAAAAGCTGAATAATAATCGAAGCAGTGATATACGGCATGATACCCATTGCAAAGATGGAGAATTGTTTCAACGCTCCACCGCCAAAGGTATTTAAGATACCGAATACACTTAGCTTATCTTGATTAGCAAGAACTTCAGCATTTACATTCGGTACAGGAATAAATGTACCTAGTCGAAATACGACTAACATTAAAAGGGTGAAAATAATCTTCTTTCTTATCTCACCCACGCGCATAAAATTGGAGATTGTCTGGAACATTAGATCACCTCAGTAGTTCCACCAGCAGCTTCGATCGCTTCCTTAGCGGCAGAGGAGAATTTGTGAGCTTTAACAGTCAACTTTTTCTCAACGTTCCCTTTAGCAAGAACTTTAATTCCTGCTTTTTCGTTACTTACAACGCCTGATTCGATAAGAAGTTCTGGAGTAACTTCTGTACCTTCTTCAAAGCGGTTTAAAGAATCAAGATTCACGATTGCGTATTCTTTACGGCTGATGTTTGTGAATCCGCGTTTTGGTAAACGACGGAATAAAGGTGTTTGACCACCCTCAAAACCAACACGTACACCGCCGCCAGAACGGGCGTTTTGACCTTTATGACCTTTACCTGCAGTCTTACCTTGGCCAGAACCGATACCACGACCTAAACGTTTACGCTCTTGACGAGAACCTTCGGCAGGTTTTAATTCATGAAGTTTCATATTGGCACCTCCTTATGAAAGAAAACAATTAATTATTGTTCTTTTACTGTTACAAGGTGAGCAACTTTATTGATCATACCGCGAATCGCAGCGTTATCTTGATGCTCAACTGTTTGATTTAATTTACGTAAACCTAGCGCTGTAACTGTTGCACGTTGGTCCTCAGGGCGACCAATTACGCTGCGGTTGAGGGTAATTAATAGTTTCGCCATTTGAATTCCCCCCTTATCCTAACAGTTCTTCTACTGATTTACCACGTAATTTCGCTACGTCTTCAGCACGTTTTAATTGTTTTAAACCATCAACTGTAGCACGTACCATATTAATTGGAGTGTTTGTGCCTAATGATTTAGAAAGGATATCAGCTACCCCAGCTAATTCAAGAACCGCACGAACTGGACCACCAGCGATAACTCCTGTACCTTCAGAAGCAGGTTTTAGAAGAATTTCACCAGCACCAAAACGTCCAATTACTTGGTGAGGAACAGTAGTTCCAACCATTGGTACTTCCACTAAGTTTTTCTTTGCATCTTCGATTGCTTTACGAATTGCATCAGGTACTTCTTGAGCTTTACCAGTACCGAAGCCGACATGACCGTTTTTGTCTCCCACTACGACAAGTGCAGAGAAACGGAAACGACGTCCACCTTTAACAACCTTCGCAACACGGTTAACCGTAACTACGCGTTCTTCTAGTTCAAGTTTGTTTGGATCAATACGACGCATCTTTAAGTGTCCCTCCTTTGTCTATTAAAATTGTAGGCCGTTTTCACGGGCAGCATCAGCTAATGCTTGAATACGTCCATGGTATAGGTATCCTCCACGGTCAAATACAACAGCAGAGATCCCTTTTTCTACCGCACGTTTAGCGACTAATTCACCGACCGCTTTTGCAGCATCAACGTTGCTAGTAGATTCAAGACTAAAGTCTTTTTCTTTTGTAGAAGCACTTGCTAAAGTAACTCCATTCATGTCATCGATAATTTGAGCATAAATGTGTTTATTAGAACGAAACACATTTAGACGTGGACGAGCAGAAGTTCCGCTAAGTTTCGCACGAACACGAGCATGTCTTTTCTTGCGAGTAGCGTTTTTATCTTGCTTCGTAATCATTTACGTCACTCCTTTCGTTTACCTATGCGGCATTACTTACCAGTTTTACCTTCTTTACGACGAACAAACTCGCCTTCGTAACGGATTCCTTTGCCTTTATACGGCTCTGGAGGACGAACTCCGCGAATATTGGCTGCTAATGCACCAACACGTTCTTTATCAGTACCTTTAACAATAATCTTTGTGTTAGCAGGTACTTCGATTTCTAAACCTGTTTCAGGTTCGATTTCAACTGGATGAGAGTAACCAACGTTTAGTACAAGCTTAGTACCTTGCTTTTGCGCACGGTAACCAACCCCGATTAATTCTAGACCTCTTTCAAAGCCCTTGGAAACACCTTCAACCATGTTCGCGATCACCGCACGAGTAGTTCCGTGCAATGCGCGGTGTTCTTTCACATCAGAAGGACGAGTAATTGTTACAACGTTCTCTTCAACATTGATTGTAATATCAGGATTAAAAGTACGAGAAAGTTCGCCTTTTGGTCCTTTTACAGTAACAGTGCTGTTGTTCACAGTAACTGTTACACCTGCTGGGATTTCAATAGGTTTTTTTCCTACGCGAGACATTTAGTGCACCTCCATTCATTCAAAAACTCGATTACCAAACGTATGCTAAAACTTCTCCGCCGATTTGTTTTGCACGAGCTTCTTTATCTGTAATAACACCTTGTGAAGTAGAAACTAGAGCGATACCAAGACCGTTAAGAACACGTGGTACCTCAGTAGATTTTGCGTAAACACGAAGTCCAGGCTTGCTTATGCGCTTAAGACCAGTAATTACACGCTCATTACCTGTACCGTATTTTAAGAAGATACGGATGATACCTTGTTTATTGTCTTCGATAAATTCAACGTCACGTACGAAACCTTCACGCTTTAAAATTTCAGCGATTTCTTTTTTCATATTAGAAGCAGGCACTTCTAACTTTTCGTGACGCACCATGTTCGCATTACGAATGCGAGTAAGCATATCTGCAATTGGATCTGTCATGACCATTATTTTTACCTCCTTCCACAACTCTGCTGTTTACCAGCTAGCTTTTTTAACACCAGGAATTTGTCCTTTGTATGCTAATTCACGGAAACAAATACGGCAAAGCTTAAATTTACGATATACAGAGTGTGGACGGCCGCAACGTTCACAGCGTGTGTACTCTTGTACTGCATATTTAGGCGTGCGTTTTTGTTTCGCAATCATTGACTTCTTAGCCACGTTTTCGCCTCCCTTATTTAGCGATTACTTTTGGAATGGCATTCCAAATTGAGTTAAAAGTTCACGAGATTCTTCATCAGTGTTAGCAGTCGTTACGATAACGATATCCATACCACGAACTTTGCTTACTTTATCGTAATCAATTTCAGGGAAGATTAATTGTTCTTTAATACCCAAAGTATAGTTACCGCGACCGTCGAAAGCTTTCTTAGAAACACCACGGAAGTCACGTACACGAGGTAAAGAAACAGAAACTAATTTATCCAAGAATTCGTACATGCGCTCACCGCGAAGAGTAACCTTTGCGCCGATTGGCATACCTTCACGTAGACGGAAGCCAGCAATAGATTTTTTCGCACGAGTAATAAGTGGTTTTTGTCCAGTGATGGTTGCTAATTCTTCAACAGCATTATCAAGTGCTTTTGCATTTGCAACAGCGTCACCAACACCCATATTTACAACGATTTTTTCAATTTTAGGAACTTCCATAATTGATTTATAGTTGAACTTGCTCATTAGAGCAGGAGTAACTTCTTTAACAAACTTTTCTTTTAGGCGGTTCATGTGAGTACCTCCCTTCTTAATTTAAACTATTTATCTAAAACTTCACCGGATTTTGCTACGCGTACTTTTTTGCCATCAACCGTAGTGTAACCTACACGAGTCGGGTTACCTGATTTAGGATCGATAGGCATTACGTTTGATACATGAATTGGAGCCTCAAAACTGATGATGCCGCCTTGTGGATTCACTTGAGAAGGCTTAGAGTGTTTTTTAACAACGTTCACACCTTCTACCAATACACGGCTATCTTTAGGATAAGCAGCCAGGATTACACCTGTTTTACCTTTATCCTTACCAGAGATGACTCTTACTTTGTCACCTTTTTTTACATGCATCTGTTCGCACCTCCTTAAAGGCAATTGAATTTAAATTATAATACTTCTGGAGCTAGAGAAACGATTTTCATAAAGTTGTTATCGCGAAGTTCGCGGGCAACTGGTCCGAAGATACGTGTTCCACGTGGGCTCTTATCATCTTTGATGATTACACATGCGTTTTCATCGAAACGAATGTAAGATCCATCAGGACGGCGAGCACCGCTTTTCGTACGAACGATAACAGCCTTAACAACATCACCTTTTTTAACAACGCCACCAGGTGTTGCTTGTTTTACTGTACAAACGATCACATCACCAATACCAGCAGTTTTACGACCAGAGCCACCAAGAACTTTAATCGTTAGTACTTCACGAGCACCAGAGTTGTCAGCAACTTTTAAACGTGATTCTTGTTGAATCATGTGTGTAACCTCCCTTCGGATTGAAGCTTATCCGAACATTTAAATAATAACGGCTTTTTCTACTACTTCGACTAAACGGAAGCGTTTAGTAGCTGAAAGTGGGCGAGTTTCCATGATACGAACTACATCGCCAGTTTTTGCCTGGTTTTGCTCATCATGAGCTTTATACTTTTTAGAGTACTTAACGCGTTTACCATATAAAGGATGCTTTTTGTATGTTTCAACAAGAACAGTAACGGTTTTATCCATCTTGTCAGAAACCACGCGTCCTGTGTAAACTTTGCGTTGGTTACGTTCACTCATCTGTGAACCTCCTCTCTAGTTTTACTTGTTTACGCTGATTTCTCTTTCACGAACAACAGTTTTCATACGAGCAATCGCTTTACGTACTTCACGAATGCGAGCAGTGTTTTCTAGTTGTCCTGTCGCCAATTGAAAGCGTAGGTTGAAAAGCTCTTCTTTAAGAGATTTTACTTTTTGTTCAATTTCAGCAGTGGTAAGGTCACGAAGTTCATTAGCTTTCATTTGATTCACCACCAATTTCTTCTCGTTTTACAAACTTACATTTTACTGGAAGTTTGTGCATTGCAAGACGTAGTGCTTCACGTGCGATTTCTTCAGAAACACCAGCAATTTCAAACATGATTTTTCCAGGCTTTACAACAGCTACCCATCCTTCAGGTGAACCTTTACCGGAACCCATCCGAACTTCTAGAGGCTTAGCAGTGTAAGGCTTATGTGGGAATATTTTAATCCAAACTTTACCGCCACGTTTCATGTAACGTGTCATGGCAATACGGGCTGCTTCGATTTGACGATTTGTAATCCAAGAAGCTTCCATAGCTTGTAGGCCGAATTCACCAAAAGTTACTTCAGTTCCGCCTTTTGCGTTACCACGCATTTTACCACGGTGTTGACGGCGATATTTTACGCGTTTTGGCAATAACATGATTATTTGCCTCCTTCCGCATTTTTCTTCTTAGTAGGAAGGACTTCTCCCTTATAGATCCATACTTTAACGCCTAGCTTACCATAAGTGGTATCTGCTTCAGCAGTAGCATAGTCGATATCTGCACGAAGTGTATGAAGAGGTACAGTTCCTTCGCTGTAGTGTTCAGCACGAGCGATATCTGCACCGCCAAGACGACCAGATACTTGTGTTTTGATACCTTTCGCACCAGCGCGCATAGCACGTTGAATAGCTTGCTTTTGTGCACGACGGAAAGATACACGGTTTTCTAATTGACGAGCAATGTTTTCAGCAACTAGTTTCGCATCAAGATCAGCTCTCTTGATTTCAAGGATATTGATGTGAACTCGTTTGCCAGTAAGTTGATTTAATGCTTTACGAAGTGCTTCAACTTCTGTACCGCCTTTACCGATTACCATACCAGGCTTAGCTGTATGAATCGTTACGTTAACACGGTTAGCAGCACGTTCGATTTCTACTTTAGAAACAGAAGCATCTTTTAAACGTTTCGTGATATACTCACGAACTTTAAGGTCTTCGTGTAAAAGATCAGCGAAGTCTTTACCTGCGTACCACTTAGATTCCCAATCACGGATGATTCCGATACGCAAACCGACTGGATTTACTTTTTGACCCACAGCTTATCCCTCCTTCTTTTCTGTTAATACGATTGTAATGTGGCATGTGCGTTTGTTAATTTGGCTAGCACGGCCCATTGCGCGAGGACGGAAACGTTTTAAGGTTGGTCCTTCGTCAACGAATGCTTGAGTAACAACTAGACTGTTAACGTCCATTTCATAGTTGTGCTCAGCGTTTGCCATAGCGGATTTTAATACTTTTTCCACGATTGGAGAAGCAGCCTTAGGAGTGAGATTTAAAATCGCCACAGCTTCACCAACTTGCTTTCCTCGGATTAAATCAACGACTAAACGTGCTTTACGAGGAGCAATACGAACTGTTCTTGCAACAGCTTTAGCTTGCATTTGGATGCCCTCCTCTCTTAACGTCTTGTTTTCTTATCATCATTACCATGGCCTTTGTAAGCACGAGTTGGAGCAAATTCTCCAAGTTTGTGACCTACCATGTCTTCAGTTACATATACAGGCACATGTTTGCGACCATCATAAACTGCGATTGTGTGGCCGATAAATTGTGGGAAAATCGTAGAACGGCGAGACCAAGTTTTAACAACTTGCTTGCTCTCAGTTTCATTTAATTTTTCGACCTTAACCATTAAATGATCATCAACGAATGGTCCTTTTTTTAAGCTGCGACCCATGAAGGTACCTCCCTTCGTGACTGTTCTACGGTTCTATCTTTGAACCGTAGTAAAGTCCCGTTATTTTTTACGACGACGTACGATAAATTTATCTGATTTGTTTTTCTTCTTACGAGTTTTGTATCCAAGAGTTGGTTTACCCCATGGAGACATTGGTGATTTACGTCCGATTGGTGAGCGTCCTTCACCACCACCGTGTGGGTGATCGTTAGGGTTCATTACAGATCCACGAACAGTTGGGCGTTTGCCTAACCAACGAGAACGACCTGCTTTACCAATTTTAATAAGTTCATGTTGTTCGTTACCAACTTGACCAATAGTTGCACGGCACTCAGCAAGAATCATACGAACTTCGCCTGAATTCAAACGAACTAAAACGTATTTTCCTTCTTTACCTAGAACTTGTGCACTTGTTCCAGCAGAACGAACTAATTGACCGCCTTTACCAGGCTTTAATTCGATGTTGTGTACTACTGTACCAACAGGGATGTTAGCTAATGGTAGAGCGTTACCTACTTTAATATCTGCCTCAGGGCCAGACATTACTTCATTGCCAACTTGTAGATTTTTAGGAGCTAAGATATAACGCTTTTCTCCATCCACATAGTTGATTAATGCTATATTTGCAGAACGGTTTGGATCATACTCGATAGTGGCAACGCGTCCTGGAATGCCATCTTTGTTACGTTTAAAATCAATTAAACGATATTGACGCTTATGGCCGCCACCTTGATGACGAACAGTTAACTTACCTTGGTTATTACGGCCGCCTTTTCTTGTTAATGGAGCTAATAAAGACTTTTCTGGAGTGCTAGTTGTGATTTCAGCGAAATCAGAGCTAGTCATTCCGCGACGACCATTGGAGGTAGGTTTGTACTTTTTAATCGCCATTTTATTTCCCTCCTCTTCTCGTTAGATTTTAGCTTTCAAAGAATTCGATTTCTTTGCTGTCAGCTGTTAGTTTTACAATTGCTTTACGACGTTTGTTTGTGTAACCGCCGAATTTACCCATACGCTTGAATTTACCTTTATAGTTCATGATGTTTACTTTTTCAATTTCAACGCCAAAGATTTCTTGAATAGCATCTTTAACTTGAGTTTTGTTAGCTTTAACATCAACTTCGAACGTATATTTCTTTTCAGCCATTAGGTCAGTAGAACGCTCAGTGATAACGGGGCGCTTAATGATATCGCGTGCATCCATTATGCAAGCACCTCCTCTACTTTTTCAACCGCTGCTTTAGTCATGATTAATTTATCATGGTTCACAACATCTAATACGTTGATTCCATCAGCTGTTACTACTGTTACACCAGGAATGTTGCGAGCAGAAAGTGCTACATTTTCATCAAGGTCAGCTGTAACAATAAGTGCTTTTTTCTCAACAGAAAGACCGTTTAAAACAGCTTTGAAATCTTTTGTTTTTGGAGTTTCAACGTTTAAGCTTTCTAATACTAAGATGCTTTCTTCTAGAACTTTAGAAGATAATGCAGATTTGATCGCTAAACGACGAACTTTTTTAGGTAATTTATAGCTGTAGCTGCGTGGTGTTGGACCGAATACAGTACCACCTCCGCGCCATTGTGGAGAACGGATTGACCCTTGACGAGCACGGCCAGTTCCTTTTTGACGCCATGGCTTACGGCCACCGCCTGCTACTTCAGAACGAATTTTAGTTTTATGAGTTCCTTGACGTAAAGAAGCTCTTTGCATAACAATCGCTTCAAATAATACGTGTTGGTTAGGCTCAATACCAAAAACTGATTCATTAAGCTCGATATCACCAACTTGTGATCCGTTTTGGTTTAATAATGCTACCTTTGGCATTCCTTTGTTCCTCCTTTCTTAAAAAGTGACTATGCTTTTACCGCACCTTTAATTTTAAGTAATGCTTTTTTAGCTCCTGGAACGTTACCTTTGATTAAAAGTAAGTTACGTTCAGTATCAACCTTTACGATTTCAAGATTTTGAACTGTAACTTGCTCTCCACCCATACGTCCTGGTAATAATTTACCTTTGAATACACGGTTTGGAGCAACTGGTCCCATTGAACCTGGACGACGGTGATAACGAGAACCGTGAGCCATTGGGCCGCGAGATTGTCCGTGGCGCTTGATTACACCTTGGAAACCTTTACCCTTTGAGATTCCTGTTACATCAACAATATCGCCTGCAGCGAAAATATCAACTTTGACTTCTTGACCAACTTCAAGTGCTGCTAAGTCATCTCCGCGGAATTCACGAACGAAGCGCTTAGGAGCAGTATTTGCTTTAGCAACATGGCCTTTTTCTGGTTTGTTAGATAACTTCTCGCGTTTGTCTTCAAATCCAACTTGAACTGAAGTATACCCATCAGTTTCAACAGTCTTCTTTTGAAGTACAACGTTAGCAGCTGCCTCAACAACAGTTACAGGGATTAAGTTGCCGTTCTCTGCAAATACTTGAGTCATACCAATCTTTCTTCCTAAGATTCCTTTGGTCATTTAAGTCACACCTCCTGTAAAATTGTTAATTTATTTTGATTAAAGTTTAATTTCGATATCTACACCAGATGGTAAATCTAAACGCATTAACGCATCAACTGTTTGTGGAGTTGGGTTAACGATGTCGATTAGACGCTTATGTGTCCGCATTTCGAACTGTTCACGAGAATCTTTGTACTTGTGAACTGCACGAAGGATTGTGTAAACAGATTTTTCAGTTGGAAGCGGGATCGGACCTGAAACTGCCGCACCTGAACGTTTTGCTGTTTCTACGATTTTTTCTGCAGATTGATCAAGAATTCTGTGATCATATGCTTTTAAGCGGATACGAATTTTTTGTTTTGCCATTATTTTCCCTCCTTTATTCGCCTATTTTTAAAATAGACATTCTCAGTGAAAATTTCCCACACACTCGCCATGGCAAAGCGGCCGGGTGTGTCAGCAACCTTCCACCTCATCGCAGTCAAAGACCAACATTGTCTATTATACATAAAACATAAAGCAAACGCAACATTAATTACGATTATTTTTTTATGTTTCTGTGCTGAACACTTTTTCTATTATAGCGGCTCAAGATTTTGATTTCAATAGTTAAATTCAATCTCCAGTTTTCTCCTAATTTTATACTCAAAATATTAAATCAATTTGTGTTTATATATAATAGAAGAAACTAATCTATATTAAGACATATAGTTGAGGATCGAACACTTATACAAGCGCTTTGGGACAAATCTAGTGCTCAAACACTTTAAAATGTCCCTTAGACTGGTTCTATGAGACAAAACTGTTCCTCAAACACACGAAAATGTCCCATAGACAGGTTCTATGGGACAAAACTAACACTCCAACTCTTAAAACTGTCCCATAGCCCAGCTAACTAATGTGCAAACAAAAAAAGCAGATGGATCGTCACCCATCTGCTTTTTATATAGGTAATTGATTACTCAGTGATTTCAGTGATTGAACCTGATCCTACTGTACGGCCACCTTCACGAATTGAGAACTTAGTTCCTTCTTCGATCGCAACTGGAGCGATTAGCTCAACAGTCATTTCAATGTGGTCGCCAGGCATAACCATTTCAGTACCTTCTGGAAGGTTACAAATACCAGTGATATCAGAAGTACGGAAATAGAATTGTGGACGGTAGTTAGTGAAGAATGGAGTGTGACGTCCACCTTCTTCTTTTGTTAAAACGTAAACTTGTGCTTTGAACTTTGTGTGTGGAGTGATTGATTTTGGCTTAGCCAAAACTTGTCCACGCTCGATTTCTTCACGAGCAACACCACGAAGAAGAGCACCAATGTTGTCACCAGCTTCAGCAAAATCAAGAAGCTTACGGAACATTTCTACACCTGTTACAGTAGTAGATTTTGGCTCTTCAGTGAAACCTACGATTTCAACTACGTCACCAACTTTAACTACACCACGCTCAACACGTCCTGTAGCAACTGTTCCACGACCTGTGATTGAGAATACATCCTCAACTGGCATCATGAATGGCTTGTCAGTGTCACGAGCTGGAGTTGGAATCCACTCATCAACAGCAGTCATAAGTTCATAGATTTTTTCTTCCCATGAAGCATCGCCTTCTAATGCTTTAAGAGCAGAACCTTTGATTACTGGAGTGTCATCACCAGGGAAGTCGTATTCTGATAAAAGATCACGAATTTCCATTTCAACTAATTCAAGTAATTCTTCGTCGTCAACCATATCACACTTGTTCATGAATACAACAAGGTAAGGTACGCCTACCTGACGAGAAAGAAGGATGTGCTCACGAGTTTGTGGCATTGGACCGTCAGTTGCAGAAACAACTAGGATACCGCCGTCCATTTGCGCAGCACCAGTGATCATGTTTTTAACATAGTCAGCGTGTCCTGGGCAGTCAACGTGTGCATAGTGACGTGCATCAGTTTCATATTCTACGTGTGCAGTAGAGATTGTGATTCCACGTTCTCTTTCTTCAGGAGCACCGTCGATTTGATCGTATGCACGAGCTTCTGCTTTACCAGTTTTTGCAAGAACAGAAGTGATAGCAGCTGTTAAAGTTGTTTTACCGTGGTCAACGTGACCAATTGTTCCAATATTTACGTGTGGCTTTGAACGGTCGAATTTAGCTTTACCCATTAGGAAATCCTCCTTTAATTTAAAAGAAATAATTAAGTATATATGGGTTTATGAAGATAGACGAATCTATCTTCATAGTAACCATAGCTTACAATAGTATTTATACTTGATATAAAGGTAGAAATCAATTATTCACCTTTATTTTTTTTGATGATTTCTTCAGAAACCGACTTTGGTACTTCTTCGTAGTGATCGAAGTGCATAGAGAATACGCCGCGACCTTGTGTACTTGAACGAAGAGCTGTTGCATAACCAAACATTTCTGAAAGTGGAACCATTGAACGAACAACCTGAGCATTACCACGAGCTTCCATACCCTCTACACGTCCACGACGAGCAGTGATTTGTCCCATGATATCACCAAGATATTCTTCAGGGATAACAACTTCAACTCTCATCATAGGTTCAAGGATTACAGGCTGACACTTAGAAGCAGCATTTTTAAGAGCCATTGAAGCGGCAATTTTAAACGCCATTTCAGAGGAGTCAACATCATGGTATGATCCGTCAAATAGTCTTGCTTTAATATCAACTAATGGATATCCAGCAAGAACACCACGTTGCAGAGCATCTTCAAGACCAGCCTGAACTGGAGCGATGTATTCACGAGGAACAACACCACCGACAATACCGTTTTCAAATTCGAATCCTTTTCCTTCTTCGTTAGGTGAGAATTCGATCCAAACGTGACCGTATTGTCCACGACCACCAGATTGACGTGCAAACTTACCTTCTACTTGCGCAGAAGCACGGAAAGTTTCACGGTAAGCAACCTGAGGCGCACCTACATTAGCTTCAACTTTGAATTCACGACGCATACGGTCAACGATGATATCTAGGTGAAGTTCACCCATACCAGCGATGATTACTTGTCCAGTTTCCTGGTCAGTATGTGCACGGAAAGTCGGATCTTCTTCTTGTAGCTTCTGTAGTGCAGTTGTCATCTTATCTTGGTCAGCTTTTGATTTTGGTTCAACAGAAAGTTGAATAACTGGTTCAGGGAATTGCATAGACTCTAGGATAACAGGGTTTTTGTCGTCACATAGAGTATCACCAGTTGTTGTATCTTTCAAACCTACTGCAGCAGCAATGTCACCGGCATAAACCTTAGAGATTTCTTGACGGCTGTTTGCGTGCATTTGCAGGATACGTCCGATACGCTCACGCTTGCCTTTAGTTGAGTTCTGAACATAAGATCCAGATTCTAAAGTACCAGAGTAAACGCGGAAGAACGTTAATTTACCAACATAAGGGTCAGTCATAACTTTGAATGCAAGAGCTGAGAATGGCTCTTCATCGCTTGAATGACGTTCAATTGCTTCTTCTTCATCATCAACAGCATGACCTTTGATTGCAGGTACATCTAATGGAGATGGAAGATAATCAATTACAGCATCCAACATTAACTGAACACCTTTGTTTTTGAATGCAGATCCACAAATTACTGGGTAGAATTCAACGTTAACGGTACCTTTACGAATCCCTGCTTTAAGTTCTTCTTTAGTGATTTCTTCACCACCAAGGTACTTTTCCATTAACTCTTCATCTAGTTCAGCAACTGCTTCAACTAGCTTTTCGCGGTATTCTTCAGCTTGAGCGCGATATTCTTCTGGAATCTCACGTACTTCAATATCAGTACCTAAGTCATTTCCGTAGAATACAGCATTCATTTCCACTAGGTCAATGATTGCTTCAAACTGATCTTCAGCACCGATTGGCAACTGGATAGCATGTGCATTCGCTTGAAGACGGTCGTGAATTGTTCCTACAGAATATAGGAAGTCAGCTCCGATTTTGTCCATCTTGTTTACGAAAACAACACGAGGTACACCGTAAGTTGTTGCTTGGCGCCATACTGTTTCAGTTTGTGGCTCAACGCCTGATTGTGCATCAAGGACAGCTACTGCACCATCAAGTACACGTAGGGAACGTTCAACTTCAACTGTGAAGTCTACGTGTCCTGGAGTGTCGATGATGTTTACGCGGTGGCCTTTCCATTGTGCAGTTGTTGCAGCGGAAGTAATTGTGATTCCGCGCTCTTGTTCCTGCTCCATCCAGTCCATCTGAGATGCACCTTCATGTGTTTCACCGATTTTATGAATCTTACCAGTGTAATAAAGGACACGCTCAGTGGTCGTCGTTTTACCAGCATCAATGTGTGCCATGATACCGATATTACGAGTGTTGTTCAAGGAGAACTCTCTTGCCATTGGGTCTTTCTCCTTCCTAGTATGAAAGTTTTTATATTGAAGGTTAAATTACCAACGATAGTGAGCAAACGCTTTGTTTGCTTCTGCCATTTTGTGTGTATCTTCACGCTTCTTAACAGATGCACCAGTGTTGTTAGCTGCATCCATGATTTCGTTAGCTAAACGCTCTTCCATCGTTTTTTCACCGCGAAGACGTGAATAGTTAACTAACCAGCGAAGACCAAGAGTTGTACGGCGGTCAGGACGCACCTCAACTGGTACTTGGTAGTTCGCACCACCTACACGGCGTGCTCTTACTTCCAATACTGGCATAATGTTTTTCATCGCTGCTTCAAATACTTCCATTGGTTCTTTACCAGAACGCTCACGGATTGTGTTGAATGCAGAGTAAAGAATTTCTTGAGATTTACCTCTTTTACCGTCAATCATCATTTTGTTGATTAGACGAGTTACTAACTTTGAATTATATAACGGATCTGGTAACACGTCTCTCTTTGCTACAGGACCTTTACGTGGCATGTAATTTCCTCCTTTCAACGAAGCTTCTATTTATAAAAGAATTATTTCTTAGCTGCTTTTGGTCTCTTAGTACCATATTTTGAACGGCCTTGCATACGGTTGTTAACACCAGCTGTATCAAGCGCTCCACGTACGATGTGATAACGTACCCCCGGTAAGTCCTTTACACGTCCTCCACGGATAAGAACAACACTGTGCTCTTGAAGGTTGTGGCCGATACCAGGAATGTATGCAGTCACCTCGATACCATTTGTCAAACGTACACGAGCATATTTACGTAACGCTGAGTTTGGTTTCTTTGGTGTCATTGTACCAACACGAGTACATACACCGCGTTTTTGTGGTGAAGATACATTTGTTTGTGATTTCTTGAAGCTGTTGTAACCTTTATTTAGCGCAGGTGATTTTGACTTTTCCTCTTTAGATTGACGAGGCTTGCGCACTAATTGGTTAATAGTAGGCATGAATTTTTCCTCCCTTCATTATTTGTAAGCCCACACATCCAGGTGGTTCATTTTTTTGCAAAAACAAAGTTTTTGCAGACTACTCTATCTACAAAAACAGTTTTTAACGGATAATTGCAACAGCTGCCGCACCCACTTCAATCCCGCATGCTTTTCCGAGTTTTTTCATCGAATCAACATATTGGATCGGAACGTCTAACCCAAGGGCTTCTTCTATAACCTTTGCTGTTACCTTCGGTTCAGCATCGGTTGCGATAAATAGTTCTTGGACTTTTCCTTCCTTAAGTGCTTTCACTGTTTGTTTAGTTCCTATAATGGTCTTTTGTGCCTGTAATACTTTTTCATAAGACATAAAGCCGCATATCCTCCAAAGTATCAGGTGAATAGGAGCACCTTTGATATAGTAACACCTTCATAATAAGATGTCAACAACACATTTGATTTTTTTTCTTAAAATACGGTATCTGCCATAGGGCAGATACCGTACTAAATTATTTTTAATCAACAGTTACGGTTTCTTCAGAAGTTGTATCTCTTAGGACTGGTTCTGCTTTGCGATAGCGTTGCATACCAGTTCCAGCAGGTACAAGCTTACCGATGATAACATTTTCTTTTAAGCCGAGTAATTCATCGCGCTTGCCTTTGATCGCCGCATCGGTAAGAACTCTTGTTGTTTCTTGGAACGACGCTGCTGACAAGAATGAATCTGTTTCGAGAGATGCTTTAGTAATACCAAGTAAAACTGGACGTCCTGTTGCAGGCATTTTGCCAGCCAATAATGCTTTTTCGTTAGCATCAGTAAACTGGTGAATATCAAGAAGTGTACCTGGTAGTACCTCTGTTTCACCTGCATCACTGACACGAATTTTGCGCAGCATTTGACGTACCATTACTTCAACGTGCTTATCGCCAATTTCTACCCCTTGCATACGGTAAACTTTCTGTACTTCACGCAATAAATATTCTTGGACAGATGTCACGTCTTTTACTTTGATTAACTCTTTTGGATCAATCGAACCTTCGGTTAATTCCTGACCACGGGCAACTTGTTCATTAATTGCCACTTTTAAGCGTGCTGTGTACGGTGCATTATAGGTCCGTGATTCAACCTCGCCTTGAACAACGATTTCATGCTGACGATCGCGGCCTTCATTAATGCCGACAACAACACCATCAATTTCCGAAATAACCGCCTGACCTTTAGGGTTACGGGCTTCAAAAATCTCTTGGATACGCGGTAAACCTTGCGTGATATCGTCTCCAGCAACACCGCCTGTATGGAACGTACGCATGGTTAACTGTGTACCCGGTTCACCGATGGATTGAGCAGCGATAATACCAACTGCTTCGCCCACTTCGACCTCTTGACCAGTTGCCAAGTTACGGCCATAACACTTTTTACATACCCCATGACGAGTATTACATGTAAAGGCTGAGCGGATTTTTACTGTTTCAATTCCTGCTCCGACAATAATCTCGGCTAAATCTTCCGTAATCAATCCGTTTTCAGGAACTAGTACTTCATTTGTTTCAGGATGCTTGATAGCCTTACGAGCATAACGGCCAATTAAGCGTTCATCCAATCCTTCAATGATTTCCGTACCATCTTTTAATGCACTGATCGTAAAGCCACGATCAGTTCCACAGTCATCTTCACGGACAATAACATCCTGTGCAACATCAACGAGACGACGTGTTAAGTAACCAGAGTCAGCTGTTTTAAGAGCGGTATCGGCAAGACCTTTACGCGCACCGTGTGTAGAGATAAAGTACTCTAATACCGTTAAACCTTCACGGAAACTTGATTTAATCGGTAACTCAATGATTCGTCCAGCCGGGTTGGCCATCAAACCACGCATACCAGCAAGCTGAGTAAAGTTAGAAGCGTTACCACGGGCACCTGAATCAGACATCATGAAGATTGGGTTCGTTTTATTCAACGATTTCATCAATTTACCTTGAATAGTATCTTTAGCCGCACTCCAGATGGCAATAACACGATCATAACGCTCATCTTCGGTAATTAAACCACGTCTGAATTGTTTCATGACGTTGTCTACTTTACTTTGTGCATCCTTAAGAATTTCTTGTTTTTCTCCTAGTACGACGATATCCGCCACACCAACAGTAATACCAGCTTTTGTTGAATGCTTAAATCCTAAGTCTTTCATACGGTCAAGCATTTTGGACGTTTCAGTTATTTTGAAACGCTTGAATACTTCAGCAATGATATTTCCAAGAATTTTCTTTTTAAACGGATCAACCAAAGGCATATCTTTAATTTTGGCTTTGATGTCTTCGCCTTTTTCTACAAAATACTTTGCAGGTGTTTCAACTTCTAAATTGTGTCTAGTCGGTTCATTGATATATGGGAATGATTTTGGCAGAATCTCATTAAAAATAAGCTTACCAACCGTTGTGATTAATAATTTATTATTTTGTTCTTCTGTAAAAGTTTCATTTCCTAATGATCCAGCATGTACAGCAACACGTGTATGGAAGTGGGCATAACCATTTTGATAGGCAAGGACTGCTTCGTTTGTATCTTTAAAAACCATACCCTCGCCGACTGTACCTTCACGTTCAAGAGTCAAGTAATAGTTCCCTAATACCATGTCCTGGGAAGGAGTAACAACCGGTTTACCATCTTTAGGGTTCAAGATGTTTTGCGCAGCAAGCATTAAAAGACGGGCTTCTGCTTGTGCTTCCGATGAAAGTGGTACGTGAACAGCCATTTGGTCACCGTCAAAGTCAGCATTGTATGCTGTACATACAAGTGGATGGAGGCGAATTGCCCGCCCTTCAACTAGTGTTGGTTCAAATGCCTGAATTCCTAATCTATGCAGAGTAGGGGCACGGTTTAAGAGAACCGGATGCTCTCTGATAACATCTTCAAGTACATCCCAAACATCTGGGGATACTCGTTCAATTTTACGTTTTGCTGATTTAATGTTGTGCGCTAAGCCTTTTTCAACTAATTCCTTCATAACAAACGGCTTGAACAATTCAAGAGCCATTTCTTTCGGAAGACCGCACTGATACATTTTCAAGTTAGGGCCTACAACAATAACGGAACGTCCTGAATAGTCAACACGTTTTCCAAGCAGGTTTTGACGGAAACGGCCTTGCTTTCCTTTTAACATATGGGAAAGCGACTTTAACGGACGGTTACCTGGACCTGTAACAGGACGGCCACGGCGACCGTTGTCAATCAAGGCGTCAACAGCTTCTTGTAGCATACGCTTTTCGTTTTGAACGATAATGCTTGGTGCTCCAAGATCTAATAAACGCTTCAAACGATTGTTACGGTTAATAACCCGACGGTAAAGATCGTTTAAGTCAGATGTTGCAAATCTGCCGCCATCCAATTGAACCATTGGACGTAATTCTGGCGGGATAACTGGAAGAACATCAAGAATCATCCAAGATGGCTCGTTACCGGAACCACGGAATGCTTCCAGCACTTCAAGTCGTTTAATGGCACGAGTACGGCGTTGACCTTGTGCTGTTTTTAATTCTTCCTTTAAACTATCCACTTCTTTCTCCAAATCGATATCGGAAAGAAGTTTCTTAATCGCTTCTGCACCCATGGCAGCTTGGAATTTGTTTCCGTACTTTTCACGGTATGCACGATATTCTTTTTCAGACAGCAACTGCTTTCTATCAAGAGCTGTGTCACCGGATTCTGTTACAACGTAGGAAGCAAAGTAAATGACTTCCTCCAATGCACGAGGGGACATATCTAACACAAGACCCATCCGGCTTGGGATTCCTTTAAAGTACCAAATGTGAGAAACAGGTGCAGCTAGTTCGATATGACCCATACGTTCACGGCGAACCTTTGCTCTTGTAACTTCTACTCCACATCGGTCACAGACAACACCTTTATAACGGACGCGCTTGTACTTTCCGCAATGACATTCCCAGTCCTTTGTTGGACCGAAAATACGCTCACAGAATAAACCGTCCTTTTCAGGCTTCAACGTACGATAGTTAATGGTTTCTGGCTTTTTCACTTCTCCGAATGACCATGAACGGATTTTATCCGGTGAAGCAAGACCAATTTTCATATACTCAAAATTATTAACGTCTAGCAAGGGGCCTACCTCCCTTTCGATCTCCAGGTTTTACCCTCTAATTACGAAGTATAAAAGCTAAAAGCGCACACACTTGTGTTGTGCGCTTTTAGCTTGAAAGTCTATTCTTTTGAACCAACCTTTTCAGATTCAAAGCTTTGTGCATCAGGAACAATGTTTAACGTATCGACTTGCTGTAAGTCATCGTCATCTTCCGTATCACGCATTTCAATTTCTTCTTCATCACCGGATAGGATTTTCACATCCATACCTAAGCTTTGAAGCTCTTTAATTAATACTTTGAACGACTCAGGTACTCCTGGCTCTGGAACATTTTCGCCTTTTACGATGGCTTCATATGTTTTCACACGACCAACAACGTCATCTGACTTCACTGTAAGAATTTCTTGAAGTGTATAGGCTGCACCGTATGCTTCAAGAGCCCAAACCTCCATCTCACCGAAACGCTGACCGCCAAATTGAGCTTTACCGCCAAGTGGCTGCTGCGTAACAAGTGAGTATGGTCCAGTTGAACGGGCATGCAATTTATCATCAACCATGTGGGCTAATTTAATCATATACATAACACCAACAGAGATACGATTATCAAACGGTTCACCGGAACGTCCATCATACAGTACCGTTTTCGCATCACGTGCCATTCCAGCTTCTTCAATCGTGCCCCAAACATCTTCCTCGCGAGCGCCGTCAAATACAGGTGATGCAACATGAATGCCAAGGTAGCGTGCTGCCATACCAAGATGAAGCTCAAGCACCTGACCGATATTCATACGTGATGGTACCCCTAATGGATTTAACATGATATCAACTGGTGTACCGTCTGGCAGATACGGCATATCTTCTTCAGGTAAAATTCTCGAGATAACCCCTTTGTTTCCGTGACGTCCTGCCATTTTATCCCCTGCAGAGATTTTACGTTTCTGCACGATATAAACGCGGACTAACTGATTCACTCCTGGTGGCAGTTCATCGCCATCTTCACGATTAAAGACTTTAACATCAAGAACAATACCACCGCCGCCATGCGGAACACGAAGGGAAGTATCACGAACCTCACGGGCTTTTTCACCAAAAATAGCATGAAGCAAGCGTTCTTCGGCTGTTAGTTCTGTTACCCCTTTAGGTGTAACCTTACCAACTAGAAGGTCTCCGTCCTTAACTTCAGCACCAGTACGGATAATACCGCGTTCATCCAAGTTGCGAAGGGCATCTTCCCCAACGTTTGGAATATCACGGGTAATTTCCTCTGGCCCAAGTTTCGTATCACGAGATTCTGATTCGTATTCTTCGATATGGATGGAAGTATAAACATCATCTTTAACAAGACGTTCGCTCATGATAATCGCATCTTCATAGTTATAACCATCCCATGTCATGAAGGCAACAAGGACGTTGCGTCCAAGCGCTAGCTCACCTAGCTCCATTGAAGGACCATCAGCAAGAATTTCTCCTTTAGTAACACGGTTTCCAACTGCAACAATTGGACGCTGGTTGTAGCATGTTCCTTGGTTGGAACGAATGAATTTTAACATGCGATATTTATCAAGATCGCCTTTCACTTCTTGTCCGTCAACCACATTAATACGGCGAACCCAAACTTCACGGGCTTCCACGTGCTCAACGATACCTTCATGCTTACAAATTACCGCAGCACCTGAGTCTTTACCAGATACATATTCCATACCTGTTCCTACCCGTGGAGCTTCCGGTTGCATAAGTGGTACAGCTTGACGCTGCATGTTCGCACCCATCAAGGCACGGTTCGAGTCATCATTTTCAAGGAACGGAATACACGCAGTCGCCGCAGAAACAACCTGTTTTGGTGATACGTCCATATAATCAATTCGTTCACGTTTTACTGTCGTGTTTTCACCGCGGAAACGGGCAACGACTTCTTCATCAAGGAATGAACCATCGTCACCAAGCCGTGAATTGGCTTGGGCCACTACATAGAGATCTTCTTCATCTGCAGTTAAGTAATCGATGCGTCCAGTTACCTTTCCAGTCTCTGGATCAATACGACGATACGGCGTTTCGATAAATCCAAAACGGTTTACCTTCGCATATGATGATAAAGAGTTAATCAATCCAATATTCGGACCTTCTGGTGTTTCAATCGGACACATACGGCCATAGTGGGAATAGTGAACGTCACGAACTTCCATCCCTGCGCGCTCACGCGTTAATCCACCAGGTCCTAATGCAGATAGACGTCGCTTATGTGTTAATTCAGCTAACGGATTCGTTTGATCCATGAACTGAGATAATTGCGAACTTCCAAAGAATTCTTTAATAGACGCAATCACAGGACGAATATTAATTAATTGCTGTGGTGTGATTGTTGCCGTGTCTTGAATCGACATTCTTTCACGAACAACACGCTCCATACGTGATAAACCAATACGGAACTGATTTTGCAATAGTTCACCAACAGAACGAAGACGTCTGTTACCTAAATGGTCGATATCATCGGTATCGCCTACTCCATGCAGCAAGTTAAAGAAGTAGCTGATTGAGGCAATAATATCCGCTGGAGTAATATTTTTAATTGGTTCAGCAACATAAGCGTTGCCTAGTACATTAATGACTTTCTCATTTTCATCTCCAGGAGCATAAATTTTAATGCCCTGAAGGGTAATTTCTTCGTCCACTACACCGCCAACAGGATTAAAGTTCTTGAAATTAATGTGTTTTTCAAGAGCAGGTATAATTCTGTCAAGGTTTCTCCTATCAAGAACTAATCCCTTTTCAGCAATGATTTCGCCGGTTTCAGGATCAGCAAGCGATTCTGCTAACCGTTGGTTGAATAAACGATTTTTAATATGAAGCTTTTTATTGATCTTGTAACGACCTACATTTGCAAGGTCATAGCGTTTTGGATCGAAGAAACGCGAAACCAACAAACTTTTAGCGTTATCAACGGTCGGTGGTTCACCTGGACGGAGGCGTTCGTAGATTTCAAGCAATGCTTTGTCTACACCTTCCGTGTTGTCCTTTTCAAGTGTGTTACGAATATATTCGTTATCACCAATCAATTCGATGATTTCTTGATCAGAGCCGAACCCAAGTGCACGCAAAAGAACCGTAACGGGCAGTTTCCGAGTACGATCTATTCTGACATATACGACGTCTTTGGCGTCTGTTTCATACTCCAGCCAAGCGCCGCGGTTCGGAATTACAGTTGCTGTAAACCCTTTTTTTCCGTTTTTATCAAGTTTGCCACTGAAGTAAACACTCGGTGAGCGCACTAATTGTGAAACAATAACGCGTTCTGCACCATTAATCACAAATGTGCCTGTTTCTGTCATGAGCGGGAAATCACCCATGAAGACATCTTGATCTTTTACTTCGCCTGTTTCTTTGTTTACAAGACGTACTTTTACACGCAATGGAGCAGAATATGTAACGTCCCGTTCTTTTGACTCTTCAACAGAATACTTTGGATCGCCAAGACTGTAATCAATAAATTCTAGTGATAGGTTACCAGTAAAGTCTTCAATCGGTGAAATATCCTGGAACATTTCACGCAATCCCTCATCAAGAAACCATTGATAGGAAGAGGTTTGGATTTCGATTAGATTTGGTAATTCTAAAACTTCACTGATTCGCGCGTAACTTCTTCGTTGGCGGTGTCGTCCATACTGAACTAGTTGACCTGTCAACTGATTCACCCCTCAAATCAAGCGTTATTTAAAATAATCTATTACATCTTATAGAACGGAATTTTAAGCCTTTCTATAAGACAAAAAGAAAAAGGGTTTTTTGCTCAAAAACCACATTTTCACATTTTGACTATTATTTTGTCATCATTTCCTTCTTATCCCGTTTTTATACTAAAAAATAAGTATTTTAAGGAATAATTCGGTAAATATTATGATGGCATTTTATAATGCTACCACAACGACATATCCGAGTCAACTATTTTATCGCCTTTATGATAAAATAACCTTTCGACTTGTCAATAGTTTCTACATGGGAAAATATATTTTTTAACTTTTCAAATGCGGATGGTGCACCTTGCTTCTTTTGAATAACTACCCAAAGCTCCCCTTGCATCACAAGATGTTCAAAGCTTTGCTCAAAAATATCATGAACCGTCTTTTTTCCAGCTCGTATTGGCGGGTTTGTTAAGATGGCAGCAAATGTATTTTCATTTACATTTAGCAGCCGATCACTTTCATAGATGTTCACATTCTCAATTCGGTTTAGCACCGCATTCTCTCTTGCTAATTCAATCGCACGCTCATTCACATCAATCATATGTACAAATCGTTCAGGATGACTTTTAGCAATTGATAGGCCGATTGGGCCATATCCGCAACCTACATCAAGAATGGACCCGTCCACTTCTGGGATAGCAAAAGACTCAATCAATAACCGTGAACCAAAATCTACTTCTCTTTTCGAAAAGACACCATTGTCCGTTTTAAATCGGAAGTTATGGTTCTTGAGCGTAAAATCCCAATATTTCGGATCACTTTCAACCTTTTGGGTGCGAGAATAGTAATGTTCAGACATGTAGACTCACCTCCTGAGGAATTTGAAATGCGGAAGCGCCTTGGTCAGCCCCGACAAGAAACCTCGAGGGGCTAGGCGCTGAAGCTAGACAATTCTCAAAGTTTAACTTTGAGGAAGTCAAAAAAAGCCCGCTTATACAGCGAGCTTTTTTATAGAAAAATTACTTAACTTCAACGTTAGCTCCAACTTCATCAAGCTTAGCTTTGATAGCTTCAGCATCTTCTTTAGAAACGCCTTCTTTAACAGGCTTTGGAGTGTTGTCAACAAGATCTTTTGCTTCTTTAAGACCAAGACCAGTGATTTCACGAACAACTTTGATAACCTTGATTTTTTGGTCTCCAGCGCCAGCTAGGATTACGTCGAATTCTGTTTTTTCTTCAACAGCAGCCGCACCAGCTCCGCCTACCATTGCTACAGGAGCAGCAGCAGTTACGCCGAATTCTTCTTCGATTGCTTTTACTAGATCGTTAAGTTCTAAAACAGTCATATTTTTAACTGCTTCGATGATTTGTTCTTTAGTCATGATTTGTTTCCTCCTTAGTTTTCGTTCGATTTTATTAGTTGAGCGTTAAGATTAACTTACGCGCCTTGTTCTTCTTTTTGTTCCGCCACAGCTTTTGTAGCAAGAGCAAGATTGCGGATTGGAGCTTGTAGTACGCTGAGTAGCATAGAAAGTAAGCCTTCGCGTGAAGGAAGTTCAGCAAGAGCTTTAACCTCTTCAACAGTCGCAACATTACCTTCGATAACACCCGCTTTAATTTCAAGCGCTTCATGCTTTTTCGCAAAATCATTTAAGATCTTTGCTGGTGCCACAACATCTTCAGTACTGAACGCGATTGCGTTAGGACCTGTAAGGGCATCGTTTAAGCCAGCAAGCTCAGCAGCTTCAGCAGCACGGCGAGTCATCGTGTTTTTGTAAACTTTGAAGTCAACACCAGCTTCGCGAAGTTGTTTACGAAGTTCAGTTACTTCAGCAACTGTAAGACCACGGTAATCAACAACGATTGTTGATACGCTGTTCTTTAATTTATCTGTAATTTCTTCAACAACATGTTTTTTTGCTTCGATTGCAGTGCTCATCTTTACACCTCCTGTATTTTTTACATTTATACCAGGCAAGTAAAAGCCTCCATATCGATCTATGACATGGAGGCAGCATATAACAACTGAACAACTCAGCTGAATCTATTCGCTCTACCTCGGCAGGAAATTAAGCCTAGCGGCACCTGCTGTCTACAGTACAAATGTTTATAATATTAAACAACATAATATATTGTATAAGATGTTGTTTTAATTGTCAATTGGTAAAAATTGTCCCGCATTAACGGGCAGTAAAGTTAATCCTCAGGTATACAAAGCAATGTTCAACTGCCCGTAAATGCCCGATTGGTTCAACTAACAATCAGCTATCGCTGATCGAAGTTTCACCTTACTTAGCTGCTACTGTAGAAGGATCTACTTTTACGCCAGGTCCCATTGTTGAAGTAACAGTAACGTTCTTCATGTAAGTACCTTTTGCAGCAGAAGGTTTAACTTTTAACATAGTTTCAAATACAGTTGTAAAGTTTTCAACAAGCTTTTCGTTTTCGAAAGATGCTTTACCGATTGGCACGTGGATGTTACCAGCTTTGTCAACACGGTATTCAACTTTACCTGCTTTGATTTCATTGATGGCTCTAGTTACATCAAATGTAACAGTACCAGTTTTAGGGTTTGGCATTAAACCTTTTGGTCCTAATACACGACCAAGTTTACCAACTTCACCCATCATGTCAGGAGTTGCTACGATTACATCAAAGTCAAACCAACCTTGTTGGATTTTGTTGATGTATTCAGTATCGCCTACAAAATCAGCGCCAGCTGCTTCTGCTTCTTTCACTTTTTCACCCTTCGCGAATACTAATACGCGCTGAGTTTTACCAGTTCCGTTCGGAAGTACTACTGCACCACGGATTTGTTGGTCAGCTTTCTTAGGATCAACGCCTAAGCGGAAAGCAACTTCAAGAGTCGCATCGAATTTTGCAAAGTTAGTTTGCTTAGCAAGTTCAATTGCATCTGCAATTGGGTAAGCTTTTGTGCGATCTACAAGCTTTGAAGCTTCTAGATACTTTTTACCTTTTTTAGCCATTTTAATTTCCTCCTAAATTGTGGTTTTAGCGAATTATTCTCCCACGAATAAGGGCTGCGAGTATAATTAACGCGCAACCCTCATTACAAACAACCAGTTTTACATGGATTAGTCTTCGATTACGATACCCATGCTGCGTGCAGTACCTTCAACCATGCGCATTGCTGCTTCAACGCTAGCTGCGTTAAGGTCAGGCATTTTTTGTTCCGCAATCTCGCGTACTGTACCACGCTTTACTGTTGCTACTTTATTACGGTTAGGCTGGCCTGAACCAGACTGAATTCCAGCTGCTACTTTCAAAAGAACGGCAGCAGGAGGAGTTTTCGTAATAAATGTAAATGAACGGTCTTCAAATACCGTGATTTCAACAGGAATGATCAATCCAGCTTGATCTGCTGTACGAGCGTTAAATTCCTTACAGAATCCCATGATGTTAACACCGGCTTGACCTAGTGCAGGACCAACTGGTGGTGCAGGGTTTGCTTTACCAGCAGGGATTTGTAATTTAACAACTTTAATTACTTTTTTAGCCACGAGACACACCTCCTTAAAGTCCGTGATGTGGTTAATGGGGTTTTACCCCTCCCACTCAGGCAATTAGTCTTTATATAAATACAAAGAACTTGACAAAAGTCTTGTCTCCAATACGGAGACATACTGACCTATGAAATATTAACATTTTTTAAAATTGATTTCAAGTTTTTTTACATTATAATTTTTCAATTTGTGTAAAATCAAGTTCTACCGGGGTATCACGGCCGAACATATTTACAAGAACTTTAAGCTTAGAATGGTTCTTGTCCATTTCTTCAACAGATCCAGTGAAGTTAGCAAATGGACCTTCCTTTACGCGGACGGTTTCGCCGATTTCATAATCAACATCCACTCGTTTTTCGTCTACACCCATGCGCTTCAATAATACTATTACCTCTTCCGGTAGCAATGGAGTTGGTTTTGACCCTGAACCTGCAGAACCGACGAATCCAGTTACGCCCGGTGTATTACGCACGACGTACCATGAATCATCCGTCATTACGATTTCAACCAACACATACCCAGGGAAAACTTTTCGTTTTACGACCTTTTTCTTACCATTTTTGATTTCTGTTTCTTCTTCTTCCGGAACGACAACGCGGAAAATTTTATCCGACATTCCCATCGATTCCACACGTTTCTCTAAGTTGGCCTTTACTTTATTTTCATAACCCGAGTAAGTATGGACAACATACCAATTTTTTTCCATTTAAGAGGACTAACGTCCGTCCCTCCCTATTTCTAGACAAATTAAAAAACCCGCAATACGGGTTTTAGTTAAAAATTCCTTTATTAATCACCATTATACCATGAAGTATACTTTATTATTCAAGAATTAACCGAATCAATTTGGAAATTCCTAAATCTAGTACAGCAAAGAATGCTGCAAAGAAGACAACCGTTGATAAAACAGTAATGGTAGAACGAGTAAGCTCACCGCGTTTTGGCCAGCTGACTTTTCTCATTTCACGTAAAATATCACTAAAGAATTTCTTTATGCGTTGCATTTCTGTAACCCCCAACTATCTTATGTGGCACTGCAAAATCTATCAAAATCATTTTGTTTCTCGATGAATTGTATGGGTTGCGCAAGTCTTACAGTATTTTTTCAATTCTAATCTATCTGATTGAGCCTGATTGCCGCCGGTTGAATAATTGCGTGAGCCGCACTCGGCACAGGCAAGTATAACTTTTTTGCTCATATGAAGGCACCTTCACCCATCTTTTTTATCCCTAAAAATGTAACATGAGCCCAAATTATTGTCAATATCCTCTGATAGCGGATTCAAAATTACGACATAATTTAGCTACAGGTTCAATTAAAGGGAAAACTCACGAATTTCTAAGTATCGCTCCAGTTTTCTCTTCACACGCTGCAGGGCATTATCGATGGATTTAACATGACGATTTAGTTCCTCTGATATTTCTTGGTAGGACTGGCCATCCAGATAAAGGGCCAAAACCTTTCGTTCTAAATCGCTTAATAATTCTGTCATTTTAACTTCTATATGGTCGAATTCTTCTTGATTAATGATTAATTCTTCCGGGTCCAACACCTTAGCACCAGACAACACATCCATTAAGGTCCGGTCTGACTCTTCATCATAGATAGGCTTGTCCAAAGAAACATAGGAATTCAACGGAATATGTTTCTGCCTTGTGGCCGTCTTAATCGCTGTAATGATTTGCCTAGTAATACACAGCTCGGCAAAGGCCTTGAATGAGGTAAGCTTGTCCTCACGAAAGTCACGAATGGCTTTATAAAGGCCGATCATTCCTTCTTGCACAATATCTTCTTTATCGGCTCCAATTAAAAAATAGGATCTTGCTTTCGCACGCACAAAATTACGATATTTGTGGATTAAATAATCCAATGCTTCACTATCACCTTGGTGCACTAAATCGACAATTTCTTCGTCTTCCATGCGAAAAAATTCATCATTGATTTTTGTCCCGAAGTCCGTACTCAAAGTAGATCCCCTCCACCGAACAAGCATAGATAGTATTATTATACATAAGAATCTATTAAATTCCAACGCTCATTTTTGCCCTCTGCGCCATTTTTCAAAAATTTCCGCCATTTCTTCGCTAATCGATATTTTGGAGACAGGTTTTTTATCTTGGATTTTCTTTACTTTTTTTTCAATCCCCTTTTCAATTGATGACATTTCAATAAGCAGCTCTCGAGCGGATTTTCTTAAGGCCCCTTGTCCAAAAATAGCCCATTGCTCGGTAAAATCGGAAGTTGCCACATGGATTTGCGTTCTCCGATTACTTAAACTAATCGCCATTTTCTCAATCCGCTCATCAGCTGTTTCATTTTCTTTGGTAAAAATTACTTCTACTTGATGATTTTTATATTTTTTTTCGGTTCCTTGTACATAATGAGCATCAAATACAACAATTACACGGTAACCAGAAACAGCTTGGTATTCTGCCATCTGCTCCACTAAACGATCTCTTGCCGCTGGCAGGTCCCGGTCCTTTAGTGCTCTAAGTTCCGGCCAAGCTCCGATTATGTTGTATCCGTCAACAAGCAGGATATCCATGGCTATCCCTCTAGACTATGACGTTTTCGATATACCTCATACATAAGCAAGGCAGCCGCAACAGAAGCATTTAAGGAAGTGACTTTTCCTACCATAGGCAAATGAATGAGAAAATCACATTTATCTCTGATCAGCCGGCCCATTCCTTTACCTTCACTGCCAATCACTAAACCAAGCGGCAGCGTGCCATCCATTTGCCGATAATCCTGTTTCCCCTTTGCATCTGTACCAGCTATCCAAACGCCGCGTTCTTTTAATTCATCAATTGTTCGCGCCATATTGGTAACTCGAACGACAGGGATATATTCAATTGCTCCCGTCGAGGCTTTCGCTACGGTCGCCGTAAGGCCAACTGCCCGGCGCTTCGGAATAATGATTCCATGGGCTCCGACAGCATCTGCCGTCCTCATGATCGACCCGAGGTTGTGGGGGTCCTCAATTTCATCTAGCAATAAAAAGAAAGGAGGTTCACTTTTCTTTTCTGCTGCTGTAAACAAATCATCCATTTCGGCATATTGATAAGCTGCCACATAAGCAAGGACACCTTGATGATTTTGATCCGTGACTTGGTCAATTTTTTTCTTCGGGACAAATTGAACGATTACATTCGCTTCTTTCGCTAATTGGGTAACCTGTGACATCTGACCACGCTGGGAACCTTCTGCTATTAAAATTTTATTAATATCTCTTCCAGATTTCAGTGCTTCAATAACTGGATTTTTTCCAATGATGTATTCCTGGTTCATTCTTTTTCCTCCTTTCTTTTTTCATCAACATATAAAAATGCCTTTTGAATGAGTTCCTCTAAACGAGCAATATTTTCCCTTAAGTATAAGTAGCCCATTAATGCTTCAAAAGCTGTACTGTAGCGGTAGGTTTGGACATCCGTGTTTTTTGGAACGGTTCCAGACTTGGCATTTCTGCCGCGCATCACGACCGCTAATTCTTCTTCTGATAAAAGACCGTCATCCATCATTCGAAAAAGTATTTGGCTCTGCGCTTTTGCGGAGACATATCTGGTACCGGCGCGGTGCAGCTGGTGAGGTCGAACTTGTCCGAGGAACAATAGGTGACGCCTTACATATGTTTCAAAAATGGCATCACCCATGTAGGCAAGTGCGAGACTATTCAATTGTTTGACATCGATTGAATGTTCATAGTGCAGCATGAATTAGCCTCTTTTCCACCTAGTACCCTGCGGTGTATCTTCTAGAATAATGTTCATATCCTTCAACTGGTCGCGAATTTGGTCAGACAATTGGAAGTTGCGGTCTTTCCTTGCCTGGTTGCGTTGTTCGATTAGGGCATCAATTTCTTCATCAAGCATTTCTTTTTTTTCAATTGTCAGACCCAGCACCAAGAAAAGGTCTTCAAATTGATTTGTAAATGCATCAATTACTTCCACAGCTGTTGTTTTTTCTAAAAGATAGTAATTGGCCAGCTTTGAAAGATCAAACAGAACAGAAATAGCTTTCGCTGTATTAAAATCATCATCCATCGCTTCGATAAACTGTTCGCGGGACGCGGCAATTTTTTCAAGCCATTCTTGATTATTATGAGTTAAATCCGTACTTGCTTCTCTGCGATGTTTTAGATTTTTGTAAGAGGTCATCAACCTATCGAAGGCCGCCTTTGTACTTTCTAACAATTCCACACTGTAATTGATAGGATTACGGTAATGCACCGATAGCATGAAAAACCGTAGTACTTGTGGATTATGTTCCTTGATGATGTCATGCACCAAGACGAAATTACCAAGTGATTTGGACATTTTTTCATTATCAATATTGATGTAACCATTATGCATCCAGTAGCGGGAGAACAATTTACCTGATAGTGCTTCCGATTGAGCTATTTCATTTTCGTGATGCGGGAAGGTTAAATCCTGTCCGCCTGCATGAATATCAATCGTTTCGCCAAGATATTTTTTCGCCATTGCCGAGCATTCAATATGCCATCCTGGCCGGCCGATTCCCCATGGGCTTTCCCAATAGATTTCCCCTTCTTTTGCCGCTTTCCATAAGGCAAAGTCTAAATCGTCCTGCTTTTTATCGCCGACTTCGATCCTTGCGCCAACTTGCAAATCATTAATCGATTGATGAGAAAGTTTGCCATATTCGTCGAAACTCCGTGTATGGAAATATACATCTCCTTCGGATTCATAAGCGTAGCCTTTTTCAATTAATTGACTAATAAAATCAATGATGATATCCATATTTTCCATAACCCGCGGATGGACATCTGCCTTTTTGCAGCCTAACGCCGAAACATCTTCGAAATAAGCATTGATAAAACGGTCTGCAATCGTTGGGACATCCGTTCCTAATTGATTGGCAGCACGGATTAATTTATCATCGACATCTGTGAAATTCGATACATACTGTACAGCAAAACCACGGAATTCTAAATAGCGGCGCACCGTATCAAACACAATCGCTGGGCGGGCATTGCCTATATGGATATAATTATAGACCGTCGGCCCACAAACATACATTTTTACTTTTCCTTCCTCAAGAGGAATGAAGTCTTCCTTTTTACGTGTTAGTGTATTATAAAGTTGAATGGCCATTGACTTTTATCCTTTCTTCCTTCAAATCATCCAGTTGATCTCTTAACTGGTTTAGTTCATATTGCATTTCCCGTAAACGATCAGCAACTGGATCTGGCAGGTCACAATGATTTAAATCTTTACCAATCCGCTTCCCATCTTGAATAACGACTCTCCCCGGCACCCCTACAACCGTTGAGTTCGGCGGTACTTCCTTTAACACGACTGAACCAGCACCAATTTTTGAATTTTCCCCAACCGTAATCGATCCCAATACTTTTGCACCGGTAGCAATAAGCGCATTATCCTTAATAGTAGGATGCCTCTTTCCCTTCTCTTTACCAGTACCACCGAGCGTAACCCCTTGGAAAACAGTAACATTATCCCCGATTTCACATGTTTCCCCGATGACTACTCCCATTCCGTGATCGATAAAAAATCTCCTGCCTATTTTTGCCCCAGGATGGATTTCAATTCCTGTAAGAAAGCGACTGATTTGTGAAATAACCCGGGCTAAGAAAAATAATTTCCGTTTAAAGAGTGCGTGGGCTACTCGATGCCACCAAATCGCATGTAAGCCTGAATACGTTAGAACCACTTCTAAATAGCTTCGTGCCGCTGGGTCTTGCTCAAAAACAACTTCAATATCCTCCTTCATTCTTTTAAACATCGCCATTTCCCCCTTGTTTTTGTGTAAATAAAAAACGCCCCTGTCTTAACGACAGAGACGCTTATGCGTGGTTCCACTCTGATTAGACTGTAATCTAAAACACTTACTAGTCTCACTCTTACTTGTTAACGGAATTGTTCCGCCCAAATCTACTGGAGTTGACTCTTTCGACATGGGGCTCAGAGGTGCATTTCAAAAAATGAGAGGCTTAAACCACTTTCAGCCGGTGATGGTTCTCTCTTAAAAGCATCAATTTTCTACTTTTCCTCTTCGTCGCTTTATAACTATGAAATTCTTTCTTATACTATATTACATTTTGTCTCTAATGTTAACTAATAATTTTATTAATTCTCATTTGAACCTTTTGTTTACCTAAAAGTTCAATCGCCTGCGGGAGGTCTGGTCCATGGGTTTGCCCTGTTACCGCTGCACGAATTGGCATGAACAGATTTTTCCCTTTTTGACCAGTGGATTTTTGAACAGCCTTCATGGCTGCCTTAATGCCCTCAGCCTCGAAGCTTTCGAGCTGATCGAGTTCTTGAGAGAATGCCTTTAATACTTCTGGAACTTGCTCACCTGTCAGTATGTCCCTTGCATCTTCCTCATATACCGCCTCATCTGTAAAGAACATATCGGAAAGTTCAACAATTTCGGCGCCAAAGCTCATTTTTTCTTGCAGAAGAGCAACTAAGCCATGCACCCATTTTCGTTCTTCTTCAGTCAGGTTTTCATTGATGCGCCCTGCTTTAATTAAATGAGGCAGTGCCAGTTCGACAACCCGGTCCACTTCTATCTTTTTCATGTATTGATTGTTCATCCAAGTAAGCTTTTGTTTATCAAATAAAGCAGGTGATTTTGACAGACGATTCGCATCAAAAATCTCGATAAATTCATTCTTGGAGTATAGCTCCTCTTCACCAGCAGGTGACCAGCCGAGCAAAGTAATAAAGTTAAATAACGCTTCAGGCAAATAGCCTAATTCCTCGTATTGTTCAATGAATTGAATAATCGATTCATCACGCTTGCTTAACTTTTTACGGCTTTCGTTCACAATTAGAGTCATGTGTCCAAAGATAGGCGGTTCCCAGCCTAATGCTTCATAAACCATCAGCTGCTTCGGAGTATTCGAAATATGGTCATCTCCACGAAGAACATGGGAGATTTCCATTAAATGATCATCGATTGCAACGGCAAAGTTATAGGTCGGCGTTCCATCCTTTTTAACGATGACCCAGTCGCCCATCCCTTCCGATTCAAAAGAAACAACCCCTTTGACCATATCATCAAAGTTGTAGGTTTTTCCTTCAGGAACGGCGATGCGAATGCTTGGCTCACGGCCTTCACTTTCGAGCTGCTGGCGCTCTTCCGGGGTCAAATGACGGCATTTGCCGGAATAGTGAGGTGTTTCGCCACGTTCCGTTTGCTCCTCCCGCTCTGCTTCAAGCTCAGCCTCTGTACAGTAACACTTATAAGCATGGCCATTTTCTAGTAATTGATTAAAGTAGGTTTCATAAATATCATTTCTTTCAGATTGACGGTATGGGCTGTATTCGCCGCCGACATCAACGCTTTCATCCCAATCCATTCCAAGCCATTTTAAATATTTTAATTGGCTTTCTTCACCGCCCGCAATATTCCGCTTCTTATCGGTGTCTTCAATCCGAATAATAAATTTCCCGCCTTTATTGCGTGCGAATAAATAATTAAATAACGCTGTACGGGCATTTCCAATATGTAAATGTCCAGTCGGACTTGGCGCATACCTTACACGAACTTCGTTTGACATAGCTATAATGCCTCCAATTAGAAAAGCGCAAGCGCCTTGCCCAGGGGCGATATAGGGAGAATTAGTCGATTGAAAATCGACTAATTCTCCCTTAATGCGTACAGAAAGCGTTAGCTTTCTGTAGCCAGGCATAAGACGAGCCGGCGGGAAGGTTGCTCTTTAACCTTCCTGACGGATTGGCTTATGACCCCGAGCCCCTAGGCGCTGGAGCTAGACAATTCTCTATTTAATTTTCTCAACTGCTTATTTTATCATTTCTTTTTCAATAAAACTACTGCTTGGGAGGCAATACCTTCTCCTCTTCCGGTGAAGCCAAGTTTTTCGGTCGTTGTCGCTTTTACATTGATCTGATCTGGTTCTGCTTCCAGCAATTCAGCAATCCGTACCCGCATTTGCTCAATATAGGGAGCCATTTTCGGTTTTTGCGCAATAATTGTACAATCAGCATTGACAAGCTCATAGCCCTTTTCTTTTACTAACTGCCAGACATGCTCCATCAACTTCGCAGAGTCTGCATCCTTAAAATTCGGGTCGGTATCGGGAAAATGCTTACCGATATCCCCCTCTCCAATCGCTCCGAGGCAGGCATCAGAAACCGTATGCAATAACACATCCGCATCGGAATGACCTAATAAGCCCTTTTCGTATGGGATGGTAATGCCGCCAATAATGAGCGGACGCCCCTCTGTTAATTGATGAACATCGAAGCCTTGACCAATTCGAAACATCAACAAAACCCCTTTATGAATTTCTTTTCTTCGAAATTGCTTCTGCAAAAAATAAGTCTTCTGGTGTCGTCAGTTTAATATTGTCATAATCGCCCTCGACCATGGCAACCGGGTATCCGAGACGTTCTACCAAACTGGAATCATCTGTTCCAACAAAATCATCCTTTTCGGCTTGTTCATAAGCCTCTTTTAACAGCGAAATACGAAAAGCTTGCGGGGTTTGTATAGCCCACAAGCTTGAACGTTCGACAGTTTCGACAACTTTACCATCCTGAACCTTTTTCATTGTGTCCTTCGCTGGCACCCCGATAATCGCGGCCCCTGTTTCCTCCGCTTTTTCCGTTAACCGATGGATATGCTCTTTTCGGATAAAAGGCCGGGCAGCATCATGAACAAGAATCACATCAGCGGTTTTCACTGTTTTCAGCGCATGATAGATACTATGCTGTCGTTCCTTTCCACCAGGAACTAATTCGATGACTTTGTTAATGGTGTGCTCTTTTAGCAGCGCCTTAAACTCCATTTCATCCTGCGGATTAATTGCTAAGATGATGCCATCGCAAGCCTCGTCTTCTTCAAACACCTTTAATGTATGGATAAGTACTGGAATTTCATTAAGTGTGAGAAGCAGCTTATTTTTCCCTGCTCCCATTCGTTTTCCCTGGCCGGCAGCCGGGAGAATGACTTGGTAGGTCATATTCTAACCCCATTCTATTTCTACAAAGCTTTTTCTAATAATTTCGGTTTTGCAAATATCATTCGGCCTGCAGAGGTTTGAAGGACACTCGTCACAAGTACCTCAATTCTTTTGCCGATATATTCTCTGCCTTCTTCGACGACGATCATCGTTCCGTCATCTAGATAAGCAACACCTTGATGATATTCTTTCCCATCCTTAATCACCTGAACGGTCAATTCCTCCCCTGGAAGAACCACCGGTTTGACGGCATTAGCTAAATCATTAATGTTTAACACAGAGACATTCTGTAATTCACATACTTTATTAAGATTAAAATCATTGGTTACTAGGATACCATTCGTTATTTTCGCTAGCTTCACCAATTTCGAATCTACTTCACTAATCTCTTCAAAGTCACCTTCATAAATTTCTACTTTGATGGCAAGTTCTTTTTGAATTCGGTTTAATATATCCAGACCTCTTCGGCCACGATTACGCTTTAACACATCAGAAGAGTCCGCAATATGCTGTAATTCCGCAAGAACAAATTGGGGAATGACAATCGTCCCTTCCAAAAATCCTGTCTGACAAATATCAGCCACGCGTCCATCAATGATGACACTTGTATCTAATATTTTCAGAGGATGCTTCGCTTCTTTTTCATTTTCTTCTTCGGCTGACTTTTTCTTGCTGCTACCCTTGCCAAAAAGACCTAAAAGCTCATCCCGCTTTTTAAAGCCAACTTGAAAGCCGAGATAACCAAACACAAGCGTCAATAAAATTGGCGCAACTGCATTTAAAATCGGCACTTGTACCGCGTTAAGGGCAAAGCCAATTAAAAAGGCAACCAGCAGCCCAAATATCAGCCCCAAACTACCAAAAAGCACATCCGTAACAGGAATTTTCACTAATGAATCTTCAGCCCAAGTGATAAAATTAAACACATGGTCTACTGCCCAAAAGGTAATAAGATAAAAAATAATAGCACCTAAAATAGCAGTAACATAAGAATTATTAATAATTGGAATGTCGTTAATATGAAGTAAATTGAACAATTCCGGTAAAAACAAGATCCCAAGCGTACCACCCATTATGAGGAAGCAAGCCTGCACAATTCGTTTTAACATTCCTTCACCTCCTCTACTCATTATAAACATATTCGTAAAATTGAAACCTTGAATTGATGATTATTTTTCCAAATTGTAAAGGTTTTGAAATCTATTTGTGATGTTCAATTCTTACTCCTCATAGGGTAGCACTGGAAATTTTTTGTGTCAAATAATTACCAATTATAAATGACGATCTGTATAGAGCCTCTCTTTAATCAATTTAAATCCTTCTTTAATTTTCTTGGCTCGGACCTCGCCAATCCCCTCTACTTCGTCGAGTTCTTCAACGGTAGCGGTAATAATATTGGAAAGCTCTTCAAAACTGCTGATTAGATTTTCAATAATGATGGCAGGCAGCCTAGGGATTTTATTTAGAATTCGATAACCGCGGGGATTTTTATTTTCATCTAAATGAACATAACCGAGATAACCCATCATCTTTAATAACACCATATCTTCAATTGTGCCGCTGTTCGCCAAAACCTGCATCCTTTGAAGGACGTCTCTTGCTTTCACTTCTCTGTCGAAGGCATAATCCTTGATAATAAACATGATTGCCTCTTCCAGTTCTGTCAAAATTTCATTCATCTGCAAGCGAATGAGGCGTCCCTCTGTTCCCAACTCATAAAGAAAGGTCAATAGTTCATTTTTTATTTTTAAAACCATTTCAAACCGGTGAAGAACTAGTAAAAAATCATTATATGTAACGGATTCCTCAAACTCTAAAATGCTTAAATTTGTAATACTATGTTCTAACACGGTCTTATATTTTTCCAGTGTTTGAATCGCTTGATTTGCTTTCGTTAAAATGACTGCTATGTCTTTTAAGGCATAACGGAAATTCCCTTGATACAAGGTAATCACATTTCTCCGTTGAGAAATCGCGATGACCAGCGATTTCGTTTGTTTGGCAACTCTTTCAGCTGTTCGGTGCCTCATTCCTGTTTCGGATGAGGTAATATCTGAATCTGGCGCAAGCTGAGCGTTAGCAAATAGAATTTTACTACCCGTTTCATTAAGAATAATGGCACCATCCATCTTGGCCAATTCATATAAGAAGCTTGGCGAAAAAGGACAGTTAATTTCAAAACCGCCATCGACAATACTTTTCACCTTTTCGTTATACCCAATAACAATGAGTCCCCCTGTATTCGCTCTAAGGACATTATCTATTCCTTCACGAAGGGGTGTACCCGGTGCAATAAGCTGTAAAACATCACTGACAGTCTGCTCTCCAAGTTTTTTATGATCCATCTATTACTCCCCCAACGTTGCTTTTAGTGCTTCGCTAACAGAGGAAACACCAATTAATTCGACTCCTTTTGGACCGCTCCAGCCACCTAAATTATTAGCAGGCAGGATGACCCGCTCAAATCCGAGCTTCGCAGCTTCCTGAACACGCTGCTCGATTCTAGATACCCTTCTAACCTCTCCTGTCAGCCCGACTTCACCGATAATACAATCAGTCGGCCTTGTCGGTTTGTCTCTAAAACTCGAAGCAATACTAACAGCAACAGCTAGATCAATCGCTGGCTCATCCAATTTTACCCCGCCCGCTACCTTTAAATAAGCATCCTGATTCTGCAGAAGCATCCCCACCCGTTTTTCGAGGACTGCCATTAATAGCGGCACCCGGTTATGGTCAATTCCTGTGGCCATTCTTCGTGGATTTCCAAAGCTTGTTGGTGAGATTAAAGCCTGGATTTCCACTAGGACGGGGCGTGTCCCTTCCATCGAAGCTACCACCGTGGAGCCTGCTGCCCCTCGCGACCGTTCCTCGAGGAAAATTTCCGATGGGTTTTCAACTTCTTCGAGACCAAATTCTTTCATTTCAAAAATACCCATTTCATTTGTGGAGCCAAAGCGGTTTTTGACTGCCCGTAATATCCGATACGTATGGTGTCTTTCTCCTTCAAAATAAAGGACCGTATCCACCATATGTTCTAATAGCCTTGGGCCTGCAATCGAACCTTCCTTTGTGACGTGCCCAACGATAAAAATCGCAATTCCCTTCGTTTTGCCAATTCT
Organism: Neobacillus pocheonensis; assembly: GCF_050477905.1. Classification (NCBI taxonomy): domain Bacteria; kingdom Bacillati; phylum Bacillota; class Bacilli; order Caryophanales; family Bacillaceae; genus Neobacillus; species Neobacillus pocheonensis. Next base: position 51,404 of record NZ_JBCNAD010000026.1, read on the forward strand.
CATTAGTTCAGAGGTGCACTCACGAACCTGAGAAACACTCCCCGGTGCCGAGGTAATATCCGGATGGAAGACAGTTTGAATGGAATCGATAATAACAAAACTCGGATTCGTACCATCAATCGTACGATTAATTTCCTCAAGATTTGTTTCCGCATAGACGAGCAGATTTTCAGAGGTAATCCCTAACCGCTCGGCACGAAGTTTCGTTTGCCTTAATGATTCCTCACCAGATATGTATAAAACCGGATTTCCTTTATTGGCTAACTGGGAAGATACCTGCAGCAGAAGAGTCGATTTTCCGATTCCCGGGTCTCCGCCAATCAATACTAATGAACCTTTCACGACGCCGCCGCCCAGGACCCTATTTAATTCATTTAAGTCAGTAAGGATTCTTGGCTCACTTACCATTTCAATGGAGGTAATCGGGGTCGGCTTAGAAAGAATTGCAGATCCTCCCTGGGAATGAGCAAATGCTCCCCTTCGGTTTGCTCCTGTTACTTCTACTTCCTCGACCATCTTATTCCACGAACCGCACCCTGGACATTTTCCCATCCATTTTGGGGATTCATAACCGCACTCTGAACACATAAACTTTGTTTTCCGTTTTGCCATTATTAATTCTACCTTTCTAATAGCCGAAAAATGAAAAAGAGGTACACGGCTGGTCTTTATTCACGTGTACCTCTACTAGTAACTACTGTTATCTTTTTGCAGACTTATTTCAATTTATTTTGTTAAGCTAGTTTTCTCAGCTGAATTTACAACAAATTCCCCATTATTCACATCAATTATAGCATGGTGGCCTGTTAATAATGTACCTTTAAGCAATTCTTCAGACAGGCGGTCTTCAATATGCTTTTGAATCGCACGGCGAAGCGGTCTTGCTCCATATTCTGGATCGTACCCTTCTTCTGAAATTTTGCCTTTGGCTGCAGGCGTTAATTCGATTGAAATATTTTGCTCCTTTAAGCGTTTAACTAATTGATCGGATAACAGTGTCACAATTTCGTCGAGATGCTTCTTCTCAAGTGCATGGAAGACAATAATTTCATCGATACGGTTTAAGAACTCAGGACGGAAGGCTTTCTTTAATTCTTCCATCACTTTGCCTTTCATATCTTTATAATCCTGTGCGCTGTCCTGAATATTAAAGCCCACATACTTGTTTCGCTTTAATGCTTCTGCCCCGACATTGGAGGTCATGATTAAAACAGTATTACGGAAATCAACCGTTCTTCCTTTAGAATCGGTTAAACGTCCATCTTCAAGGACTTGAAGCAGAATATTAAACACATCCGGATGAGCCTTTTCAATTTCATCCAAGAGGATTACGGAATATGGTTTCCGGCGTACTTTCTCAGTTAATTGCCCGCCTTCTTCATAGCCGACATATCCTGGAGGCGAACCGACAAGACGAGATGTAGAGTGCTTTTCCATATACTCTGACATATCAATCCGAATCATCGCATCCTCATCGCCAAACATCGCTTCGGCTAAAGCCCGTGCTAATTCTGTTTTTCCGACCCCAGTTGGTCCAAGGAAGACAAAGGAACCAATCGGACGCTTCGGATCTTTTAGCCCTGCTCTCGCACGGCGAACAGCTTTGGAGACTGCAATAACCGCTTCCTCTTGACCAATCACCCGTGAATGAAGAACTTCCTCTAAATTCAATAGCTTTGCTGTTTCCGTTTGCTGAAGTTTCGAAACAGGTACTCCCGTCCAGCTAGAAACAACACTCGCGATATCCTCAACGGTTACTTCGTTATTTTCCTTGCCTTGTTTTTCTTTCCAAGTTTTCTTCGTTTCTTCCAGTTGTTCACGAAGGCGCTGTTCCGTATCTCTTAAGGAGGCTGCTTTCTCAAATTCTTGACTTTGAACGGCTGAGTCCTTCTCTTTTCTTACGTCTTCAAGCTTTACCTCTAATTCTTTTAAATTTGGAGGAGTAGTGTAAGAACGAAGACGTACCTTCGAACCTGCTTCATCGATTAAATCAATCGCTTTATCAGGCAAGAATCGGTCGGAAATATATCGGTCAGACAGCTTAACGGCTGCTTCAATTGCCTCATCGGTAATTGAAACACGATGGTGGGCTTCGTATCGGTCACGTAGACCTTCTAAAATTTGAATGGATTCTTCTGCCGTCGGTTCATCAACACGGATCGGCTGGAAGCGTCGTTCGAGCGCCGCATCTTTTTCAATATATTTTCTGTATTCATCTAATGTCGTAGCCCCAATACATTGTAGCTCTCCGCGGGCTAACGATGGTTTTAAAATATTAGATGCGTCAATTGCACCTTCTGCACCGCCGGCTCCGATTAAAGTATGAAGCTCATCAATGAATAAAATAATATTGCCTGCTTGGCGAATTTCATCCATGACTTTTTTCAAACGATCCTCAAATTCACCTCGATATTTTGTTCCCGCAACAACGGTTCCCATATCAAGCGTCATGACGCGCTTATCACGGAGAATTTCCGGAACTTCATTATTAACTATTTGTTGGGCAAGCCCTTCAGCAATTGCTGTTTTACCAACACCAGGCTCACCGATTAGGACAGGGTTATTTTTTGTCCGACGACTTAAGACCTCAATGACACGCTGAATTTCTTTGCTGCGGCCAATCACAGGGTCGAGACTGCCTTCTCTTGCAATTGCTGTTAAATCACGAGCAAGGCTATCAAGAGTTGGGGTATTGGCACTGACTGCCCCACCGCCTTGATGTCCGCCTGATTCGTTGCTTCCTAATAATTGAAGGACCTGCTGACGTGCTTTATTCAGGCTGACACCAAGATTATTAAGAACTCTGGCGGCAACCCCTTCTCCTTCACGGATTAACCCAAGGAGAATATGCTCTGTACCCACATAGGAATGGCCTAATTTACGTGCCTCATCCATGGAAAGCTCAATGACCTTTTTTGCTCTAGGAGTATAGTGAATCGTTTGAGACGTCTCTTGTCCTTTGCCAATTAAGTTTTCAACTTCTTTTTGGATTTTATCAGAACCTAATCCAAGACCGTAAAGGGCTTTTGCTGCGATTCCTTCTCCTTCACGAATTAACCCTAATAAAATATGTTCTGTTCCAATATTGTTGTGTCCAAGACGAATCGCTTCCTCCTGTGCTAAAGCTAAAACCTTTTGTGCTCTCTCAGTAAAACGGCCGAACATCATACTCTCACTCCTCACCTATTTTTTCTTTCTCCAAATTTAATCGTTCCCTGATTAATGCTGCACGTCTGATATCTCTCTCATGGGGTCTTAACGGTCCGCCGGCATATTGCTGCAAGAATCCCGGCTGTGTTAATATCATTAATTCATTTAAAATCGTTTTTGGCATATCATTGATATACCCCATATCTATTCCAAGCCGAACATCGGATAAGCACTTTGCAGCTTCCTTTGATTCAATGATTCGGCTATTAGATAACACGCCCAATGAGCGGAACACCCTGTCTTCTAATTGTATGTTAGAAGTCTTTCGTAATGCTTCGCGCGCCGACCTTTCTTGTGAAATTAACTGGCTGACAACCGCCATTAAGTCACGGCCGATATCCTCTTCCGATTTACCTAATGTAATTTGGTTGGAGATTTGAAAAATATTCCCCAGGGCTTCGCTGCCTTCGCCGTAAATCCCTCTCACAACAAGTCCTAATTGATGAATCGCAGGAATCATACGGTTAATCTGCTGCGTCAACATTAGCCCTGGTAAATGCATCATTACAGAAGCACGGAGGCCTGTTCCTACATTGGTAGGACAGCTTGTTAGATAGCCGTGTTTTTCATCAAAGGCATATTGGATATGACTTTCAAGCCAATCATCAATTTCATTTGCAGCATCCAAAGCCTCAGATAATTGCAAGCCTGGGAACAAGCATTGAATTCGGATATGATCCTCTTCATTAATCATAATACTAACTTCTTCATTTTCGGTTAATAGAACTGCACCATATGGTGAATCTTCCGCTAAATGAGGGCTGATTAAATGCTTTTCTACTAAAACTCTTTTCTGAAGTGGCTGCATTTGGTCAATTTTCAACAATTCCATTTGGTCAAATTTGTGGAGTCGCGAATTGTTTAAAATCTCTTCTATTTCTAAAATGATCCTTTTCGCTTCCTCATGTGAAAATAAAGTAGGGAATCGATATTCATTAAAATTTCGGGCCAAGCGGATTCGTGAACTTAGGACAATATCGGAATCAGGTCCTTCTGCATTCATCCAGGAGCTGACCGCTTGATTAAGAAAACGTTCGAGTGACACGTCGTTATTCCCCTCCCTCTTGGCTGCCTGCTAATTGTTTCTCTAAGTTGCGTATTTCATCACGTATCTCAGCAGCCTTCTCGAACTCTTCATTGATGATGGACTCTCTGAGTGCGTGTTTCAGTTCATCTAATTGCTTTCGAAGATAAATTCCGCCGCCAATTCGTTTTGGAATTTTTCCGTTATGTGACCAGTTGCCACTGTGAAGGCGGCCCAAAACAGGTTTAAGCTGTTCTTTAAAGGTTTCATAGCATTGTGCACATCCAAAACGGCCCACCTTTAAAAATTGAGGAAATGTCATGGAGCAGTGATCACATTGCAGGATTTCCTCTTGATGAAACGGGCTTTGGTTAGGCTTTTTAAAAGAAGGGTCGATATTTAATAAGCCAGCTAACAGATTATTAAATGCAAAACCTGATTCTCCATTAAAAATAAACATTTCACCTTTTTCCTGAGCACATTTCTCACAAAGATGCACTTCAGTTTTTTCACCATTAATGATTTTTGTAAAATGAAGTGCTGCAGGTCTTTGGTTACATTCTTGGCAAATCATATTATCACCTCTCCAGCAGCGTGATTTTTTAGCTTATTTATATTTTAAAGATGTTAACATAGCTTTTAGCATTCTCGCCCTTAATTCATCCCGGTGTGGAAGATCAATGTATAAAACAGATCGGTCGATAACACTTAACATGATTTTCGCTTCCCTGGTGGTGATGATTTCCTCTTGGACAAGTCGCAGGATGACATCTTCAGCGCTTGTTTGACTAATTCGATTTTGAAACAGCGATAGTAAGTGATCAATAAGATGGGCCAAATCATGGGATTGGACTTTCATAATCCGGATATATCCACCGCCTCCCCGCTTGCTTTCCACAATATATCCTCTTTCAATGGTAAAGCGGGTATTGATGACATAATTGATTTGGGAAGGAACACATTGAAATTTGTCAGCTATTTCGCTTCGTTTGATTTCAACGAGGTCCTCGTCACTCATTTCTAAAACCTGCTTCAAATATTTTTCAATAATATCGGAGATATTTCTCATCTTCCCACCCCCTTTTGGTGGTTCTGACTTTGACTATATTTGACATAAATTATACTCATTTTTTTATGTAGATGCAACGATTCGCTACTAATGATTTTCTCCAAATTCTGCGGTTGGGAAACGTGTGAATTTATTTATGTTTTTATTTTGTTTGTGTTCGTAAGGGTGTTTCCGGATTGATTTCAAAATTGGAAATGGAATTATGCTCAGACTTTGGGACTGTTTGTGGTTTGGTTTGGCTTGGTTTGGGGAATTGTCTCATAGAAGTGGTCTATGGGACACTTCCGGTGATTTAGCTTGATGTTTTGTCCCATAGAAGCGATCTATGAGACACTTCGGGTGATTTGGCTTTGTGTTTTGTCCCATAGAAGCGATCTATGAGACACTTCGGGTGATTTGGCTTGGTGTTTTGTCCCATAGAAGCGATCTATGAGACACTTCGGGTGATTTGGCTTGGTGTTTTGTCCCATAGAAGCGATCTATGGGACACTTCAGGCGGTTTACTTTACACTTCAAAAAATCATCAAAAAAAGACAACCACTTAAGGTTGTCTTTCATCTGCCTGGCAACGTCCTACTCTCACAGGGGCGCCTGCCCCAACTACCATCGGCGCTGAGAAGCTTAACTTCCGTGTTCGGTATGGGAACGGGTG
>NZ_JBCNAD010000027.1:0-86307 GCF_050477905.1 Neobacillus pocheonensis
CCGATTTAGCACTTTTATTAAGTGTACCATTTCGAAGGTGTTTTATAGTGTCTCATTTTTTTAGGTTAGTCTAAAGGATTAGACTCCTTTTCATGGTTTTTTTTGGTTAACGTCTACACGACACTGTTTTTTGCAGAAGCACTATCAATGACATCTTGGTCAGTGACTGCTTGAATAGGAATATTGACAGTAGAAACGTCGCCGTTTAACTCGCCAAATCCTTGATTACGTTTTGTTGAAACAAATAAATCGAGCTGTTGATTCGGTCCCATCACAATATTTGAGCCCTGGTCGACGATATTAACTTTGAATCCAAGTAAATTGACTACCATTGGGGCAAATAACAAGAGCGCTCACTCCTTTACGGTATTAATAGGTTGAGAGTCGAAGGAGGTTGGAGAGTCAATTTGATCTTTATCATCGACAAAACTTCTTGTTCCAACAAAATCACTACAATCTCCAAAATTTTGTCCGTAGCCTTGATTTTTTTTATCAGAATTATGCCATTCTGCCAAAAGGTTTTGACCAATATTTACTGCAGAAGCATTTTCAAAGGAATTAATTTTAATCATAAAGATATTTATATTAATATATGGAACTGGAGTTGGCATTATATCTCCCTCCTCATACTTGCTTATAAATATATGCGGTTCTGAAATGTTTATGAGGTATATAGAAAAGTTGGATTAATTTCTATAAATGAATAGTATGATGGAAATAAGCGCGAAGGTGGTGTGGAAATATGGATATGGATAAGTTAAAACAATGGATGGATCTTGCCAAAAATATGCAGGGTGGAGATTTCTGGAACAATATTTTTGATCAGGAGTTTACTAAACAATTTATGATGAACGATCAGCAATTTAATACTCCTAATGATGGTTTAAATATAAACAGAAAGACAGGCCAGGAGGAAAAACAGCTACGCACCTTTCCTATAATCGATATATTAGAAGGTGAAAGTGAAGTCATTGTCCTGATCGAACTACCTGGTGTAATGAAAGAAAATATAGAATTAGGGTTAAATGGCAACATTTTGACCATTAAGGGCGTAGCTTCACCAATTCATCCACAATTAAAAAAGACCTATACAGAAAGGTTTTACGGTGAATTTTTGCGACAGATTACCTTGCCGGATACAGTCGCTCCGAACGAGTTGCATGCTAAATTTTGGAATGGTCTATTGATAGTCAGCTACCAACGATTCGTTGAAAAGGGTGAAATCATTCCAATTGACTAACTGTGAAAAATAATGGCGTCTAGAATATCAGCATCGTCAACACTATGAATGGGCAATGATATAGTAGAAAAATCAGCTAATTGCTGCCCGAATCCTTGGTTTTTCTTGTTCGTGTTATTCCGTGATATTAATTGTGCACCTCCGATTGTGAAGGTTGAGCCCAGACCAACTCCTGTGATTTTAATGACCCCAAGGTTAACTTTTGTTGGAATAAAGAACATTTTTTTCCTACCTCCTTGATCCAAGTGGACATGTTAAACGAATTTCCCCATATAAATGAAAGTAAGGCAGGAAATAAGGGAGCGTTTGTGAGCATGTCATTAAAAGATTTATTCCCCATATTCCGTAAAAATGATTACGAAAAGGAATTAAAGAAAAAATTGATATCCTTAGAAAAGAGTCTGGAAGAAATGAAAAAATCGCTGCAAACAATCCAAGACCAAAATCCAGCTGATACAAACGGGAGCAAAAACGATCCGCCAATTATAATTGAAAAAATTAATATAGAAAAAATCATTTTGGACAAATATGAGCTAAATAATAATTTTGGACAACTCGGAATTAAAGAATTAAAGGGAAAGCTGAATATAGGTGCTACTTATGGAAGCGAATTTACCCCACATTTGATGGAAGAGGAAAAAGAAGAAAAGATTCCAAATGAAATAAAGGTAAAGCGTTCAACAGAAAAGAGCCCGAAAGTAAACATTCAGGCGAAAAAAGAAGAATAAAAAAGACTAAAGTGAAATCCTTTAGTCTTTCAAAATGATTATTGCAGTCTGCTTTCAACCTGTTGGCATACTTCATCTGCAGACAGTCCGTTCGCATCAATGACCGAAGCTTTTGTCGTGGTATCCTGCATTCCCATTACGTTAGAATCAAGACCGGAAACGACACAGCAATCGCAGTTTTGAGCGTCTGATTCCTGCTTTAAATCGACGACATCATACCCTTTTTCACGCAGTACCTGTGAAATATTTGTAAGAGATTGTTCTACTCCAATTTTTGCCATACAAAACACCTCCTCCTGTAAATTATCATGTCTAAGTTTCAAGGAAATATTCCGCATAAGTTACGATAATCTTCCAAAAGCTAAAATGGGAGGTGTTTTAAATGGGTAAACGTAGTAAACGTAAAGCTGATCCATCCACAATTGGGCTTAACTCTCCACAAGTAGAAGGGCAGGGGACAACTACCACTGAAACTGGTTCGAGAGAAGAGCCATCTTCAAGAAGAAAGCAGAAAAGAATGTAAAGGAAAAAGGGCACCACATCATTGTGGCGCCCATTAGTTTTATTTATACATTTCCGCTACTTGCTTTTGAATCTCATCGTTTTCAAGGTATTCATCATAAGTCATTTGCTTATCAACTAAGCCATTTGGAGTTAATTCAAAAATTCGGTTTGCAATTGTTTGAATAAACTGATGGTCATGGGAAGCAAAAACAAGCGAACCCTTAAAATTAATCAGTCCATTGTTAAGCGCAGTAATTGATTCTAAATCAAGGTGGTTTGTTGGTTCATCAAGTAGAAGCACATTTGCTCCATTTAGCATCATTTTAGAGAGCATGCAGCGAACTTTTTCCCCTCCGGAAAGGACACTTGCTTTCTTTAATACTTCCTCGCCTGAAAATAGCATTCTTCCTAAAAATCCACGTAAGAAGCTTTCACTATCATCTTTTGGAGAGAACTGACGAAGCCAATCAACAAGATTTAAGTCACTGTTTTCAAAATACTCGGAGTTATCCTTAGGGAAATAAGCTTGTGACGTGGTAATTCCCCACTTAAAAGTACCACTGTCCGCTTCCATTTCTCCCATTAATATTTTGAAAAGTGTCGTTTTGGCAAGTTCATTAGTGCCAACGAGAGCGATTTTATCTCCTTTGTTCATAAAGAAGCTGATATTATCAAGGACCTTAACACCATCAATAGTTTTTGATAAGCCTTCCACCCTTAATAAATCATTCCCAATTTCACGATCAGGAGTAAATCCCACGAAAGGGTAACGGCGTGATGATGGTCTGATATCATCTAAAGTAATTTTGTCTAACAGCTTTTTCCGAGAAGTTGCCTGCTTTGATTTAGAGGCATTCGCACTAAACCTAGCAATAAAGCTTTGCAGTTCTTTAATTTTTTCTTCTTTCTTTTTATTGGCATCGGATGCCATTCTTGATGCTAACTGGCTTGATTCGTACCAGAAATCATAGTTCCCAACATAAATTTGAATTTTACTAAAGTCCAAATCGGCAATATGGGTACATACTTTATTAAGAAAATGACGATCATGGGATACCACGATAACGGTATTTTCAAAGTTAATTAAGAAATCCTCTAGCCACTGGATTGCTTTGATATCTAAGTGGTTCGTAGGCTCGTCCAAAAGTAAAACATCGGGTCTGCCGAACAAGGCCTGAGCCAATAAAACTTTTACCTTTTCAGAACCAGTTAACTCAGCCATTTTTTTATAATGAAGGTCTTCACCAATACCAAGCCCTTTTAAAAGAATAGCTGCTTCTGGTTCCGCTTCCCAACCGTTTAATTCAGCAAATTCACCCTCAAGTTCAGCAGCCTTCATGCCGTCTTCGTCGGTAAAGTTTTCTTTCATGTAAATCGCATCTTTTTCCTGCATCACTTCGTAGAGTCTCGTATGACCCATAATAACGGTCTTTAATACTTCAAATTCTTCGTATTCAAAATGGTTCTGTTTTAAAACGGCCATTCGTTCATTTGGGCCTAATTGTACTGTACCAGTTTGAGATTCAATCTCGCCTGATAAAATCTTCAAAAAAGTGGATTTACCGGCGCCATTTGCTCCGATTAAACCATAGCAATTTCCAGGAGTAAATTTAATGTTTACATCTTCAAATAATTTCCGGTCTCCATATCTTAAACTTACATTACTTACGGTAATCATATTTAAAACATCCTCCAAAACAAAAATATCTTTTAATTATATCATTAATAGAGTGGAAGAGCGAATTCAATTGCAGAGAAATATTGTGTAAGAAAAATTTTCTAAAAAATTTTTCCCGTTTTCACACTTTATTCATAAATTTGTTGTAGAATTGGTTTAAGAAGTTTTAAAGAAGGTGAAAAGTATGGCAAAAAAACAGCTTACTGAACTCGTTAACAAATTAAAAAAAGCAGGGATTAAAGCGAGTTTAACAAAACCAAAGTCCAATTACCTTTTATCTCTACAGCAAATAAAAAAATTCCCTTCATCCGTGAATTAAATAGGAAACTAGGTAATAAAAAGCGATTAATCCTGTGGGACTAACCGCTTTTTTTATTATTCTATTTCATCTATGATTTTGTCATATACTTCTTGTTTGTTAAAATCTTTCCCCATAGGAAATTTTTCAATAAATTTGTTGTTTTCATCCACTAAGTAAGTAAAGGTGGAGTGAATAAATTGGCCATTTCCCGGGTCTTTGTATTGGAATTGCAATGCTTCCGTGACTTTTTTGATTTTTTGCTGTTCCGCTTTTATTTGTTGTTTGTCCCCAGTTAAGAACTGCCAGTTTTCATCGTTTTGTATTTCAAAACCATCCATATAACTCTTTAAGATTTCCGGTGTATCACGATAAGGGTCAATGGTAACCGTTATAAATTCAATATCCTTTCCGAATATTCCCTTTTTAACTAAATCTTTTTTCAAATCCACCATCTTTTGTGTTGTGGTTGGACATATGTCAGGACAATGGGTGTAAATAAACTCGACAAGTTTTAATTTTGTTTTATCTTTACCAAAATTATAAGAGTCTTTATTTTGGTTAATTAGGGTAATATCCGCTGGTATTTTAGCGTTTGCATCACGAATAAGGAAAAATGAAATTCCCGCGGTAATACCAAGGAACACCGCTAAACCGCATATAAGATAAATCTTTTTCATTTCGTATCCCTCCTATCATTAAGATAAAGAAGTTTAACGAAAAAAGATATGGATAATTTGTGAACAAAACTAATGCGAAAGGGAGGTTAATGCTATATACTTGAATATTATTATTAATTTTTTGAATAATAAGACTTCATTTGTTTCAATTATAGGCAGATGGGTGGGGAAAAAATGAAACAGGTATGGAAATTTTCCTTTCAAATGATCATACTCATAGTCTTTTATCAAATCGGTAATCAATTATCCCGTTTTTTTCACTTGCAAATACCAGGAAATGTAATTGGGATTGTTCTACTTTTAGCCTTCCTATCGATGGGATGGATTAAAATCGAACAAGTTGAACTGTCTGCTGGATGGCTGTTAAAACACCTAGGCTTTTTTTTCATACCAATCTCAATAGGACTTATGACTCTTGGGGATATTTTTTTAAAACAAGGATTTACCATTCTATTGGTACTAATAATAAGTGCATTAATAGGACTGTTATCTGCCGGGAAAGCTACCCAATTCGTTATAATGAAAAAAGAGAAGGGCAAAGTGAAGGTTCATGACCATGATCACGCTCTTTAATTTATTCATAACGGTACTTGTCTATTTATTTACAAGGTTTTTATCGAAAAGATATCAATCACCATTAACGAATCCCGTGTTCTTAAGTACGGTTATCATTATTGCCATATTATTGATGGCACATGTTTCCTACGATGAATATGTCCCTGCAAAAAACATGTTGACCTTTTTACTAGGGCCGGCAACCGTGGCATTGGCATTACCCATTTACAAAAATCGTGACATTCTTTCTAAATACTTGAGTGCTGCTTTTATTGGCTTATTTTTCGGATCGGTTATGACCATTTTATCTGCGGTTATATTAGCAAAAATCTTTCATTTTTCGAAGGTGATTATCCTTTCCTTTACTGTTAAATCGGTAACGGTGCCGGTTGCAACAGAAATAGGGAAAATAGTAAACGGGAATCTATCGCTTATTGCAGCTGTTGTAATAATTACTGGAATGATTGGGGCAATGTTTGGTCTAAAATTCCTTCAGTGGTTTAAGATAGATCATCCCTTTGCCAGAGGACTATCAATAGGAACCATTGCACATGGAATTGGAACGGCAGAGGCAGTAAAAGAAGGGGAGATTCAAGGAGCGGTAGCCGGGGCAGCGATGGGTATTGCAGCTGTGTTAACATCGTTCGTGATTCCATACATAATCCCATATTTACTTTAAGCCCATTTTGTCATGCTAATATTGACATCACCTTCCAAATATCGTATTCTTTAGAAGAATTCTACTTTTCAAAAAAGAAGGAGTATGTTTTATGTTAGGTGTCGTTCTTAACTAATCCAATCAATTGGATATTTTCATTTCGATTTACTACCAGTTTTTTCGCGATTAGTGAAAAAGCTTGTTTAAGTATGTTTTGGAATGAAGTTAAGAACAATGGGCAAACATAAGCATACATCTTTTTACCAATGTTGCTGTGTACACTCGTGTAGACAGTTTTTTATTTTGGGGTAATTTCCGTATGCAAAATGAGTAGAGAAACTCATTTTATTTTTAGCCGCAATGACATTGTTCATTGCGGCTATTTTAATATTTGGGAGGTTAATAAATTGAATCAGCATACTTTTAAATCGTTGGAGATTATGAAAATAAAGGAAACTATTGCTCAATATGCGTTAACGAAAGAGGGAAAGGAAAAAATCGATCAACTTGCTCCATCAACTAATAAAAAACAAATTGAGGCATGGCTTGATGAAGTTTCAGAGGCGGTCGAGATATTGAATAAAAGTGCAAGTGTTCCGGTTCATGGTATGGATGGAATGGAGCAGTTAATGAATAACATGAATAAAGGTGTAGCATTAAGACCAGAACAACTATCGAAGCTTTATGATTTTTTGGATTGCTGTAGAAAAATGAAAAGATACATGACGGATAAAGAATTCTATGCTCCAAGAGTTTCTGCCTATGTGGATGTAATCGACGAAATACCTGAATTAGCTGGTGAAATTATTCGCTGTATCCGAAATGGCAGGGTGGACGATTATGCAAGTAAAGAATTGCTAAAAATCAGGAAACAAATTGCTATCCAAGAGGAGCGACTCAAAGAAAAAAGCTTGCAGTTAATCCGCTCAAACAAATATAAGACTTACCTACAAGAGAATGTCATAAGCCAACGAAATGGGCGATATGTCATTCCTATTAAAAAGGAATATCGAAACAAAATAAAAGGTACAGTGCTTGATACTTCAGCTTCAGGCTCCACTCTTTTTATGGAACCAGAAGAAATGGGTGTATATCAGGATCAACTTTCCTGGCTTCATGCTGATGAAGAGATCGAAGTACAAAAAGTATTAACCTATTTAACTGGTTTAGTCGAAGAAAAAGAGCAGCAAATCCGTCTTGCTATGGAGATCATGGTTCATTATGATTTTTTATTTGCCAAAGCCAAGTATTGCCGTTCTATTAATGCTTGTAAGGTGCTGGTAAATGAATCGGATGAAATTAAACTTATAGAAGCAAGGCATCCATTATTAGGTAAGAAAGCTGTACCTTTATCATTTGAAATAGGTCATAATCAAAAAGCATTAGTAATAACGGGTCCAAATACAGGCGGAAAAACGGTTACAATCAAAACTGTCGGTCTTTTAACCTTAATGGTGCAATGCGGGCTTCATATTCCAGCAACGGAAGGAAGTAATATATGTATTTTCGAACGGATTTTGGTGGATATAGGTGATGGGCAAAGTATATCAGAAAATTTAAGTACATTTAGTTCAAGAATCGTCAATATCATTGAAATTCTCAAGGAAACAAATAACCGTACGTTAACATTATTAGATGAGCTTGGCTCAGGTACTGATCCAGGTGAAGGGATGGGACTTGCGACAGCGATTCTAGAAACTCTTTATGAAAAAGGGGCTATCATCCTGGCAACCACTCACTATAGTGAAATTAAGGAATTTGCTGAAAATCACACAGGTTTTATAAATGGTTCAATGGAGTTTGACCTAAACACACTTAGCCCAACGTACCGCTTAAATATAGGTAGAGGAGGGGAGAGTCAGGCATTTGCCATTGCTCTAAAGCTCGGCATCCATCCGAAAATAATTGACAGAGCACACCATATTACCTATAAGGAAGAAAAAAACTATTCAACCACGATAACCGATCCATGGAAGCTTAAGGAATTAGAGAAGCAGGTAATCATCAATAAATATCAGAACCATAAGAAAGCACCGAAAACAGATCTGGAGATTCCTGTTTATCAACAAGGTGACAATGTTAAGGTATCACCTTCGAATGAATTTGGCATCATCTATGCGGGGCCTGATCCTCATGGGAATTATATGGTCCAAATCAAAGGGGAGAAAGTGTCTATAAACCATAAAAGACTTAAGCTCTATATCCCAGCGAATGAGTTATATCCAGATGATTACGACTTTGATATTATTTTTCAATCAAAGGAAAACCGTAAGAAAAGTAAAATTTTTTCAAAGAGGCACGAGGAAAATATTACGATTGATTATACAGAATAACTAAAAAAGCCTTCCGATTCAGGAAGGCTTCGTTTCATTTGTTTTTCAAATATTGTTGAGCTAACAGCTGTTTTACTTCATTATAGCTAAGGCCTGATTGCGCGTTTAACCTTTTCACTTCCTCTATATCTGTTCCAGCCACAGTAACGTGTTTAGAATTTGCTTTCATATTGATTTATACCCCCTTATAAAAATATTTTATCGCTATGAAAGGGATTTTTTAGGACATACTATAAAAAAAGGAGGCGGTTCCAATTTTTTATGGTAAACGAGCAAAAGACGAAGAAATTGAAACAATCCTAGTGGATACTGAGATTTACTCCTGTATGGATGATTCATGTATTGGCTGGATGAGAAAAGATTTTGTTACGGATGATTTACTATGTCCAATGTGTGGTAATCAAATGGCACAGGAAATACGTGAGCTTCCTAAAATATAAAAATGGTTGTGTAAAAAGACTGTCTAAGAAGCATGGACAGTCTTTTCTATATTAAAGATTTTCATTTTGCTGGCCAATCTCGCCCTCGGCAAGAATGGTATTAGCTTCCTCAAGGGCCTCATGTTCGTCAACTGAGTCACCAGGAACATTTTTTAAGTTAGGAAAAACTGCACCTGTATTAACAGTACTAAGTTTTTCTTTTGGAGCTGTAGTCAGATAATCTTCTTTTTTCGTCATTTGAATCAACTCCTTATCTACAGCTTTTGCTTCAGGAAATTGCTTTATGCTTACATATTTTTAATTCAAAATGTAATTAATGAATAAATTGAAAAAACTCTCCAGCTGTGGAGAGTTTTCATTCTATTCCTCTTTTTTGGATAAACAGCGATCACATTCCATTAAATAAGATTCAGCTTGCTCCTCCATATGTTGACCGCATTCAGGACATTGCTTTTTTGGTAAATTACGAAAAAACTCAACCGGACTCATTAACATGTAAATCTCCTCCTTTGGTAATACAATATATTAAATATTTTTATTGTTATAGTACAGTGTGTGCAAAAAAATTATTCCTCTTTTTTTGACAAACAACGATCACATTCCATTAAATAAGATTCAGCCTGTTCCTCCATATGCTGACCACATTCTGGACATTCCTTTTTAGGCAAATTACGAAAAAACTCAACTGGACTCACTAACATTAATACTCCTCCTTTATTAATACAGTTTAATAATTTTCGTTTTGTTATAGTACAGTATAAACAAAAAAAACGAAAATGTGTAGACCTTTTTTAAAAAAATTTGCACAATTTTAAAAATAAGTCTTTTATCACGGTTTCTGATTTTCATAAAGAAGGTTACGTTCATGTAAGGAAAAAAATTGGTTAGAATAAGCTAAAAAAGAGCTTTCTAAATTTCATACTTCCATAATCGATTGCTTTACATTACAATCATAGTAGAAAAAGACTAGATATTGGGGAGATGCTTGTTAATGAATGCAATAGTGGGAACATTTCACCCTTATTTCTTTATCATTGCTATTGGTTTAACCATAATGGCTTCATATACAGCATTAGATATGTTTATATTAATTCGATCGTCGGATCAAAATAAGCGGATGCTGTTTCTTGGTGGAACACTGTCGATGGGCATTGGGATTTGGGTAATGAATTTTATGGGGCTGATTGCAGCCGATACAAATTTGTTAGCCAGCTATCATATTCCGCTTACCATTCTTTCCATTTTTATTGGAGTAGCTTTTACAGGAATGGCTTTTATTCCATTTTTCGATAAGAAAATTCGATTTTATCATTTATTTATAGGAAGTTTACTTTTAACACTTGCTGTTATTGCTATTCATATTATTGGGATTTATGCAATGAATATAACGATAAAATACAATCTTCTTTTATTTATTTTTTCTGGTTTATTAATTTTTTCATCCTTTTTATTTTCATTATCACTCCTTTTTCCTACAAAAAGCTACATATATGGGAATCTGGTCTGGTTAAAACCTGTTAGTGCCATCATTATCTCTGGTTCGATAGCTGTAGGGAATGCCCTTTTAAAGAAGGCCACCATATTTGGTAAATCGAATGAATTAGTGAATACTTCAAACACTGACAGTTCTTTTTTCATTTATCTGGTGATATTTATATCCGTACTTATTATCGGAGGACTGATTGTATCTAGTACTTTAATAAGTAAACAGCTGGCGGCTTCTGATACAAACTTAAAGGACATTAAAGCAGCACTTGATGCTTCAACAATAGTGGCTATTACAGATCCTTATGGAACAATCGTTTATGTTAATGATAAATTTGAAGAAATATCAAAGTATTCTAAGGACGAAATCATTGGGAAAAATCATCGGGTCATAAATTCAGGTTACCATTCAAAGGAGTTTTTCCAGGACTTATGGAAAACCATTCAATCTGGGAAGATTTGGCGTGGAGAAATTAGAAATAAAGCAAAGGATGGCACTTTTTATTGGGTGGACACGACCATTATTCCATTTTTAAACAGAAAAGGGAAGCCGATTCAATACATCGCGATTCGATCGGATATTTCACAAAGAAAATTAGCTGAAAAAAATCTTTTAGAATCAACAAAAGAAGTAAGGGATATAACCTTTGCTCTTAATCAATCCTCCATTGTGGCCATTACGGATGAGAAAGGAAAAATTACTACTGTAAATGAGAAATTCTGTGAAATTTCCAAGTATAGCCGTGAGGAATTAATTGGTCAGGATCATCGAATTATCAACTCCGGTTTTCACTCAAAGGATTTCTTTAAGGACCTTTGGAGTACGATTGGTCAAGGCAAGGTGTGGAAAGGTGAAATTTGTAATCGCGCTAAAGATGGGACACTTTATTGGGTCAATACAACGATTGTTCCATTTTTGAATAGTAAAGGGAAGCCTTATCAGTATGTAGCAATTAGAACAGATATTTCTAATCGAAAACAAGCTGAGGAGCATCTAAAAGAAACCATCAAGGAAAATAATGATATTAAATTTGCCTTGGATCAATCCTCGATTGTTGCATTTACAGATGCTAAAGGAAAAATAACCAGTGTAAACGATAAGTTCTGTGAAATTTCAAAATACAGTCGTGAAGAGATTATCGGACAAGATCATCGTGTCTTAAATTCAGGTTATCATACTAAGGAGTTTTTCAAAAATCTTTGGAAAACAATTGGCGAAGGCAAGGTATGGAAGGGAGAAATTCGCAATAAAGCAAAGGATGGAACTTTTTACTGGGTAGATACTACGATTATTCCATTTGTAAATGATCAAGGGAAACCATACCAATATTTAGCTATAAGAAATGATATTACGGAACGAAAGAAAACCGAAGAAGTTCTCCATCGTCAAGATAAGCTTGCAGCCGTGGGACAATTAGCAGCAGGAGTTGCCCATGAAATTCGTAACCCGCTTACTTCAATGAAGGGTTATGCCGAATTTTTGCAGTTAGATGAAAGTGATCCGGAACGATTGGAGTTTTTAAACATTATTCTCGATGAAATCGAACGGGTTAACACTATCGTTGAAGATTTTATGGTGCTAGCAAAACCAAAGGCAGTCGAGTTAGAAGAAAAAAATGTTGTTCCTGTTATTAAAAACGTTGTTTCATTATTGGAGTTTGAAGCAAGAAAGAAAAATGTCCACCTTTCTTTTGATTGTAATCAGGAAATCATCCAAATTGAATGTGATGAAAACCGCTTAAAGCAGGTATTTTTAAATTTTATTAAAAACGGAATTGAAGCAATGCCAAATGGCGGGGATTTGCATGTTAGGACTCTTATTCATGAAAATAACGTACAAATTTCCATTCAAGATACTGGTGTCGGAATTCCTAAGGATAAACTAAAGAAGCTAGGAGAACCATTTTATACAACCAAGAAGACAGGAAATGGTTTAGGACTTATGGTAAGTTTCAAAATTATTGAAAGTCATAACGGTAAAGTTTTCGTTGAAAGTGAACCAAATAAAGGAACTACTTTTAATATTCTATTGCCGGCTAAAACAGCTTAAAAACGAGAGAGCATATCTCTCGTTTTTTTATATCCAAAATCTTCATTCATAAAAATGTCAAAAAGTTATAAAAAAATAAATCTACATTCGTAATAAATAGATTAATATGTTTATATAGGTAATTATGTTTTTATGGGAGGGAAAACAGTGGGAGAAGCAAGCTTTGTAAAAACGATTTGTGGATACTGCGGTACTGGCTGCGGTTTAGTCCTAGAGGTCCAGGACAACAAAATTATGAAAATCCGCGGAGATAAGGAAGCCCCGGTAAATAAAGGCCAAACGTGTGTAAAGGGTGCCTTTGCCTATGAATACGTGCATGCTAAAAATAGATTATCTTCTCCGCTTATTCGAAAAGCCGGACAGCTTGTGGAAGCAACTTGGGAAGAGGCCTATCAATTCATTGCTGGTAAGTTAACTGAAATCAAAACTAACTGGGGCCCAAATGCAATTAGCATGTTCGCATGTGCCAGGAGCACTAATGAATCCAATTACATTACACAGAAATTCATGAGGACTGTTATTCAAAGTAACAATATAGACGGATGTAACCGAACGTGACACGCTCCTAGCGTTGCCGGTCTGGCAACTGTTTTTGGAAGCGGTTTCCCTACAAATACGCTCGAAGACTTCGATAAAGCTGAAGTTTTGTTGTTAATGGGATCCAACACGACTGAAGCCCATCCGATTATTGCAAACCGTATAAAAAAAGCGGCTAAATCAGGACTAAAAGTAATCGTGATTGACCCAAGGAAAATTGATATGGTGAAAATCGCCCATCGTCATCTTCAAATTAACGTGGGATCTGATATTGCCCTTATCAACGCATTTATTCGAGTCATCCTCAAGGAAGGCTTATACAACCCTCAGTTTATCAACCAATTTACAATTGACTTCGATAAGTTGGAAAAACAGGTTGAATTATATACACCTGAATATGCGGCATCGATAACCGGTGTGGCAGCCGAGGATATTGTGGCTACGGCAAGAGAGTATGCAAATTCCAGTGGCTCAATGATCGCCTATACCCTAGGGATTACGGAGCATCACTGCGGTGTTAATAATGTATTTGATATTGCCAATCTAGCGCTTTTAACTGGAAACATCGGGAAACAAGGGACAGGAATCATGCCATTACGAGGACAAAATAATGTTCAAGGTGCGGGAGATATGGGCTGCTTGCCAAATCAATTGGCTGGAGCAATGAGCTTAGCAAATGAGGAATTTCGTGCTCGTTATGAAAAAGAATGGAATGTTGTGCTAAATCCACAGGCTGGTGATACACAAACGCGTACATTTGACCGCTTGGAAATGGGAGAACTAAAGGCCTTATATATTATTGGGGAAAACCCGCTTCTTGCCGATGTTCATATGAATCATACTAAAAAATTATTTGAAAAGCTCGACTTATTAATCGTCCAAGATATCTTCTTAACTGATACGGCTAAAATGGCGGATGTCGTCTTGCCTGCACGTTCGTGGGGAGAGGTGGATGGAACGTATACCAATACAGACCGCCGTGTTCAACGGGTCCGCAAAGCGGTTGAGGGTCATCCGAATATTAAAGAGGACTGGGAAATTCTTTGCGAGCTTTCTACAATAATGGGTTACCCGATGCATTATAACAACAGTGAGGAAATTTGGGATGAAGTCAGAAGAATGGCTTGGGAGATGTATGGCGGTATTTCTTATGAGCGGCTTGATAAAGAGTACAGTATACATTATCCTTGTCCTGATGAAAATCATCCTGGAACCTTCATTATGCATGAAAGGTTCCATCAAGCTGAGCCTATTGTAAAAAAATCACCATTTGTACCGGTTGATTATACAGCTCCATTAGAATTACCTGATGATGAATATCCGTTTGTGTTAACAACTGGTAGACGTTATGAGTCTTACAATACTCATTCTCAGACCCGTCATTATGCAGCAGGAGTAAAGATTAAGCAAACCGAAGAAACAGTGGATATTCATCCTGATGATGCAGCGGTTCTCGGCATCGACGATGGTGAGGTTGTTCACGTTCGTTCGCGAAGAGGGGAGCTTGAGGTAAAGGCGAAGATTACGGAACAAGTGGTACCTGGTCTTGTCTTTATGAGCTTCCACTGGAGTGAAACCCCAACAAATGTTTTAACATTAAATGAATATGACCCTATTTCCGGAACAGCCGAATTCAAAGCCTGTGCTGTGTCCATTTCGAAGATTTAAAAAAGGGTGTTATAAAATAGTGTGGTAGTAATACTGCACTATTTTTTTAATATTATTATTCAGATTATTCGGTTACTTAGAAATATTATCGTAATATAATTGCCATCCTTGTCATTCAATTAACATCTCCCTGTTCTTTGTTTCAGAAAATTTCATGTTATCATGAGTACAAGTTAGCAACGAAAGAACATGGGAGGAACAAACAATGATTAGTAAACTAAAAACATTCATCGCAGTTGCTGCACTCTCAGGAACTGTAGGCGCTAATGTACAAGCGGCAGAATTAACTGTGAAAAAAGGAGATACCCTTTGGGATCTGTCACAAGTACATAACACATCAGTAGAAAACATTCAAAAATGGAACCACCTTTCTACAGACCTGATCCATCCAGGAGATGTATTAACGATTGCAACGGAAAAACAATATACAGTAAAACAGGACGATACATTATGGGATGTTGCGCAAAATTACCAAGTATCAGTTCCTCAAATAAAAGAATGGAATAAATTAAATACTGATTTAATCCATCCTGGTTTAAATCTTGTAATCTATGAGGGATTAACCGAAAAGGATATAAATAAACCTGTGCCAGCAAAAGAAGCTGCAGCTAGTCCTGCTGTAACTAAAGCTGAACCAGCAGCACCAGTAGAAGCTGCTCCTAAGCCTGAAGTTGCTCCTAAGCCTGAAGTTGCTCCTAAGCCTGAGGTTAAGGTGAGTGAACCGGAAAAGACAAAAGAAATTACAGTCAAGGCTACAGCCTATACGGCTTCCTGCGAAGGATGTTCCGGTACAACTGCCACAGGTGTTGACTTAAACGCTAACCCGAACGCAAAGGTAATTGCTGTTGACCCTTCTGTTATTCCATTAGGAAGTAAAGTATATGTTGAGGGATACGGTGTTGCCACCGCTGCTGATACAGGAGGAGCGATTAAAGGAAATCGTATTGACGTGTTTATTCCATCTGAACAAAAAGCGATTCAATGGGGTAAAAAACAAATTACCGTTAAAATATTGAACTAATAATAAAAGAGAGTCAGGTACCAAATGGTGCCTGACTCTCTTTTTACTTATCCAACCTGTTTAACTACGGATTTGGAAACTGTTGCTTTTCGTTGATAGAAGAACCAGTTTAGTCCAAATGCGACAACATAGAAACCAATAAAGAAGTAGAAAGCAGTTACAGGAGTACCGGTTGTATTAACAGACCATCCGAATAGTTTTGGAATGAAAAATGATCCATATGCTGCAAAGGCTGCAGAGAAACCAATTACTGGCGCTGCTTCTTTAGGAATGAAAATATTTGGAATCATCTGGAAGGTAGAGCCAGAACCAATTCCTGATGCAAAGAAAAGAACCAAGAAAGCGGTTAAGAATCCTGCAAATTGTTTTCCATTTAAGAAGTAAATAACTCCTGCAGCTCCAATTCCCATAATGACTAATACATATGCTGTTACTCTTGCACCGCCAAGTTTATCCGCCATCCAGCCGCCGACAGGTCTGGCAGCCGCCGCTACTAACGCACCAAGGAAGGCAAGTGAGATGTGTTCAGGAAATTGAGATTTAAGTAAAAGCGGGAATGCCGCAGAATAACCAATAAATGAACCGAAAGTTGCTACATATAGTGCAGTCATTATCCATGTGTGCTTACGTTTTACAATAATAAATTGGTCTGCTACAGATTGTTTCGCGCCTGGGACGTTATCCATTTTAAATAAAGCAAGAATGGTCATAATAACGATAGGGATTACCCAGATAAAAGCTGCATTTTGTAACCATACTCCCTGACCGTTTGCTAATACTTGTTTGTCACCGACTAAAGCGAAAGTTCCTGAAGTAATAATCAATGGAGTAACAAATTGTACAACTGAAACACCCATGTTTCCTAAACCGCCGTTAATTCCTAATGCTGTACCTTTTTCTTTTTTTGGAAAGAAAAAGCTAATGTTTGCGGAAGAAGATGAGAAATTACCTCCGCCTAAACCGCAAAGTGCTGCAAGCAATAACATGATTGAGAATGGAGTATCTGGATTTTGAACAGCGAAACCAATACCGATAGCTGGGATAGCTAATATTGCGGTAGAGATTACGGTCCAGTTTTTGCCACCAATCGATCCAACTGCAAAGGTATAAACAAATCGTAGTGTTGCCCCAACAAGACCTGGAATGGCAGCAAGCGTAAATAATTGCTCTTCGGTAAAATGAAAACCGATATCGTTAAGTCTTACTGCTACAACAGACCAAATCTGCCATACGATAAATGCAAGCATTAACGATGGAACAGAGATCCAAAGATTTCTCCTAGCATGTTTTTTTCCTTCTGCGTTCCAAAATTTTTCATCCTCGGGATTCCAATAATTAATTCGAGCCATAATATATTCCCCCTATGTCCTTTTTCAAATATTTTTTATGATGTCGTTTAAGTTGTTGTTTATGTTGTTACTATAAATCAAATGGTAACGTGATTTTTGTGACGTACGTCACAAAAATGGTGAAGGAATTGTGAACTGGCTTTCAAAGACAAAAAGTTGTAATATTTTCGGATCCATAATGAAATGGACATAAAAAGAGACCCTCGTGTTGAGGATCTCTGAATTTATTCTAGATTATCTTCGAAAAACATACCGACATAATTTTTAGTTTCCCCTGCATCATCTTTGATTGCAGTAATCGTTAACCATTCACGATATATATCATTGTTTTTTCGCTTGTTCCAAACATAGCCTTCCCAAAGTCCTTTTGTCTTTAACTCATCCCACATTTTTTTATAGAATTCGTTGTCATGTTCACCCGATTGAAGCACGCTCGGTGTTTTGCCAATTACTTCTTTTTGTGTATAACCTGTTATCTTTGTAAATGCCGGGTTGACCTTTTGAATAATTCCATTTATATCAGTGACACAGATACCATCTACTGCATGATTAACTATCTTTGAAGAAATATCAAGTTTTTCCTGATAATAAAGCCAAACGACGATAACTAAACTTGCTAAAGAAAATTCCGATAAAGACATAAATCCAATCGCATAATGGCCTGTAAAATTAAAAAGAATAGTTAAAATTATAGGTGGAAAGAAACCTCCAAGTCCCCCAATTGCAGCTACAATTCCATTAACAATACCTGCTTGCTTCGAAAAATATAATGGGACAAGCTTAAAAATTGCCCCGTTTCCAATGCCTGCAAAAAAGGCGACCAACAAACAGCCAAAAGAGTAAATCGGCAGGGAAGGTGTAAATGATAAAAGAAAACCAGCAAATGTTAGACTGAAAAAGACAGCCATGAGGATAAGAAAAGGATTGATTTTATCCCCAAGCCAGCCCCCAATCGGTCTGAAAATGGTTGCCAAAGCAATAAATCCAGCCGTGCGTAACCCAGCATCCACTTTATTTAATTCAAAATGATTTACTAAAAAAGAGGGCAAGTAAATAGTAAAGGCAACAAAAGATCCGAAAGTAATAAAATAAAACAAACTTAAAAACCAAAGCTTTGGGTTTCTATATACTGCTTTGATTTGTTCCGATAATGAATTATTCACTTTTATTTCTTTTCGGTCACCAAAAAGAAAATTTATGAAAGCAAAAAGCAATACGATAATCAGGAATACCTGTACGGTTGTTCTCCAACCAAATTGATTGGCTAAGACTGGTGCGAGAAAGGATGTTATTGCCGTACCAATATTTCCTGCTCCATAAATTCCATTTATTAAACCATGTTTTGCTTTTCCGTAATATTTTGGCAGTGAAGTAACCCCAATGGAAAAAACAGCTCCTCCTATACCGAGAAGAAACCCTGCCAAAATTAACATGAATAATGTTTTAGCAAAGCTCATTAAGACAATTGGCAAAAGGAGAATGATAAAACTTATAGAAAACAATAATCTTGCACCATAGCGGTTCGTCCAAAATCCAATAGGAACCCTTAAAAGTGATCCAAGGATAACAGGGACAGCTGTTGCCCATGCAATTTGCGTGGAAGTAAGATGAATATCCTCCTTAATAAAAGGCATTAGTGAAGAAATCAGCACCCAAACCATAAATCCCGCAACGAGGCTTCCTGTTTGAATAAAGAGTTGTCTTGTTCCTTGATACATTATGATCCCCCTTTCATAGAAAATTTTTCTTTGAGTATTATAGAACAATTTTTCATAATTGACAGTGAGGTAAGACACAATTCTATCAAATTTACAAAAATATTTAATGTTGGGTTTGGAAATATTAATATTGAATAAAACCAAGGATTGGGAGAAAATTATGCCACACAAAAAAAGCTTTCTTGATCCACCAAAGATTCTTGTTTTGGGTTTTGCCGTTATCATATTATTCGGTGCACTTTTATTAACATTACCCGCTTCGACAACGAATGGACAGGGATTGTCATTTTTAAATGCTATATTTACAGCAACTTCTGCAACATGTGTAACCGGCCTTGTTGTTGTCGACACCGGAACAACTTTCACGATGTTGGGCCAATTAATTATCTTATCTTTAATTCAAATTGGCGGCCTGGGGTTTATGACCTTCGCGACGCTTTTTGCTTTCTTGCTTGGTAAACGAATTTCTTTAAAAGAAAGAATATTACTTCAGGAATCATTAAATAACCTTTCAATGGAAGGAATTGTTCGATTAGCAAGGAGAATATTAATTTTCACTGCAGTGATTGAAACAGCCGGGGCTGTCCCGCTAGCTATACGATTTTCTTTGGACATGCCTATTGGAAAAGCAATCTATTTCGGAATATTTCATTCCATTTCCAATTTTAATAATGCTGGATTTGATTTAATGGGTGAATTTCACAGCCTAACAAGTTATGTGGATGATCCAACCGTGACATTAACAGTGTGTATGTTAATCACATTAGGTGGGATTGGTTTTATCGTCATGAATGAAGTTTTTGAATTTAGGCGGTCAAAACGATTATCTTTACATACAAAGGTTGTTCTAATGACAAGTTTATTTTTGCTGGTCGTCGGGACAATCGGTATTTTTTTCTTAGAGTTATCAAATGAGAAAACACTTAAACCATTGTCACTTTCAGGAAAGGTGCTTGGATCGTTGTTTCAATCGGTAACAGCCCGAACGGCCGGGGCTAATACCTTAAATATTGGAGATTTATGGCATTCATCCCTGTTATTAATTATTATCTTAATGTTTATTGGTGCATCACCGGGGTCAACGGGAGGAGGTATTAAAACGACCACGTTTACTACCTTAATTGGAGCAGTTTGGTCACAAATTCGCGGTAAAGAGGATGTTATCTTTTATCGTCAGCGGATTGTTTATGAAACCATTTATAAAGCCCTGACCGTCACGATTAGCGGTTTGTTTTTAGTTATGATTACTACGTTCTTATTAACCATTACAGAATCAGGGAAAGATTTTTTAATGATATTATTTGAAGCTACATCAGCATTTGCAACGGTAGGTCTATCAATGGGCTTGACGCCAGAATTATCTGCAGTTGGTAAGGGATTAATTATTTTTACAATGTTTGCAGGAAGGGTCGGACCGTTAACGATTGCTTTTGCAGTAACAATGCGGAGAAACCCTGATGCTTTCAGATATCCGAAAGGCAAAATCATGATAGGGTAAATTCTACATCAGTGAGGATTTTGAACTATATGGCTGATCAATACGCAGTAATTGGTTTAGGAAGATTTGGGATAAGTATTGCGAACAAATTATTTGAATCCGGCCAGGAAGTACTCGGTATTGATGTGAATGAGGAAAAGGTAGAGGATTCCCATCCATATGTTACACATTCAGTAATTGCGGACTCAACCGATGCAGAGGCCTTGAAATCAGTGGGGATTCGAAATTTCGATACTGTCATAGTAGCGATCGGCAATGACATTCAAGCAAGCATTTTAAGTGTTTTACTTTTAAAGGAACAGGGTGTCAAAAAAGTAATTGCCAAGGCATTAAACAAGCTGCACGGGCAAGTCTTAAAAAAAGTTGGAGCAGATTGGGTTGTATTTCCTGATTGGGACATGGGTATAAGAGTCGCTCATCAGCTTTTATCACCCAATGTTTTGAATTTTATTGAATTATCCAAGGATTATAGTGTTGAAGAAGTTAAAATACCAGAAAAAATGGTATATAAAACTCTAAGAGAGTTAGATTTAAGGTCAGAGTATAATATAAATGTAATTGCTATTCGTCATGATAATGAAATTGATATATCACCTTCGGCTGATAAAAAAATTGACCATGGCGATGTCCTCGTTGTCATTGGCGAAAATCGTGATCTTGAGCGATTTGCAAATCTAGAGTAAAACAGCCCCCAATTACATCGGATAGGGGGGCTGTTTTGGTATAATAAGCATAAATTTAGTGCCAACATTTTCTTTGCTATCAATCCGAACCTTACCTTGCATTCTCTTTAAGATATCATAAGAAATCAAAAGCCCTAGACCAGTTCCACGTGATTTGGTGGAATAATAAGGCTGCCCAAGTCGTTTTAATTGTGATTCAGTGAGCCCGATACCTTCATCTTGAATGATGATGATAATGCTAGGGCCTTCAGAGGTTGCCTTTACTTTTAGTTGTCCACCCTTTGGCATCGCTTCAATTCCATTTTTCATTAAATTAAGGATTAACTGTTTAAATTCATGCGGACTACACTTGATCATTAAATGATCATTTATCTCCGTAAGAATCTCAGTTCCTGAAATCATCGCATATGGACGCATAAAATCAGTAATTTCTCGTAAAAGGATTGAGATATTAACCATTTGATTTTCATTGGTATTAGGACGTGCTAATGATAGAAAATCATCGATAATGGTCTGCGTACGATTTAATTCGTCAAGTGAAATACCAACAAACATATTATGGTCGGGTGTTAAATTTTTTGAGTCCCTTAAAAGTTGCATAAATCCTCGAATGGTTGTCATTGGGTTCCGTATTTCGTGTGCAACAGATGCAGCCAGTTGGCTAATCGAATTTAATTTTTCTGCATGTTGAAGCCTCTGCATAAAAAATAATTGTAATTCATTAATTTCAATCAAATAAATAACGAATGCTAAAGAAATATAGGAAATAATCGAAAATAATAGCAAATAAAAAAAATGATCACTTCTATTTAAATTGTAAATGGCAATAAACCGCGTAATCGAAATAACCAAGTAAAAAAGAAACGCTATCGATAGTTTTCTTGAGAGGGAAGATTGTTTATACCAATCTCTCAAGTAATAGAATGGAATACTAATAATGGCATAATTTAGCATCATGACAAAAGTATAATCATCATAATAAAAAAATGAAGAAATAAATCCTTTATAAAGTTTGCCACATTTAAGTTGCCTCCCAATTGCCATTATATATGAAATTATACCAAAAACAGACAAATTTCTCACTCCTAATTTTTAGCAAACGATAAAAAATGATAGATGATTGGTAGCATGTTACTATAGATGTAACAAAGGTATATTGGAGAGATGTTCTATGAATTTTCATGAATTAAAAACTATGGATGAACGATTGGAGTTAATGAGAACTTTATCAAAAAAATTTATTACTAAGGCACATCAAGTGGATATTGAAGGAAGCTTTCCATTTGAAAATATTCAGGATTTAAAAGATTCAGGCTATACATCCTTAACTATTCCACGAGAGAATGGAGGAAAAGGTATTTCCCTTTATGAATTCATTCGCTTACAGGAAATAATCGCTGAAGGAGATGGGGCAACAGCCCTTTCAATCGGCTGGCATATGGGAATTCTTCTTAATCTAGGTGAAAAAAAGCCTTGGAAGGAGTCAGTTTTTAAATATATTTGTGAAAAAGTGATGAAGGGCTCATTAATAAACAGTGCAGCAACAGAGCCCAAAACAGGAAGTCCCACAAGAGGCGGTAGACCCGAAACCACCGCATGTAAGAACGGGAGTAACTGGGTGATTAATGGGGGGAAAACATTCACAACCATGTCTCCTGTTTTAGATTACTTTATCGTAAGTGCGACCATTAAAGATTCGAATGAAATTGGCAACTTTCTTATACCTCGTTCAACGAAAGGGGTAGAGATTAAAGAAACATGGGATAGTATTGCATTAAGAGGAACAGGAAGCCATGATCTAATTCTTCAAAATGTTGTGATTCCTGATGAGTATTTTGTGGATCAGGTCCGCCCTGAAGGTAAAAAAGCAAATGGGTGGCTGCTCCACATTCCTGCTTGTTATCTCGGAATAGCCAAAGCGGCAAGGCAGTATGCCATTCAATTTGCCAAGGAGTATACACCTAACAGTATCGTAGGTCCGATTATTGATTTACCTAATGTTCAGCAGAAATTAGGTGAAATAGAGTTAAAACTAATGCAAGCAGAGTATATTTTGTATGGTGTAGCTAAGCAATGGGAGCAATCTGATGATCAGGCAAGAGATAAAATGGGTCCGGCACTCGGGGCTGCAAAGCTTACTGTTACCAATACGGCTATTTCTGTAGTTGATCTTTCAATGAGAATCGTTGGAGCTAAAAGTCTATCCCTGCAAAATCCTCTACAACGCTATTATCGAGATGTTCGAGCAGGTCTTCATAATCCTCCGATGGATGATATGACGATTCAGCTCTTAGCAAAACATAGTATTGCGAACCATAATCATTAAATCCAGCCTCTGGCTGGTTTTTCAATTTTACAGATAATTTGCTGATAGATGGTTATGTTATAAGAAAGGAGTGATGAAGGATGCCAAGAGGGAAAGAATTAGAACAGCTGCCAATGGCAAATATTGCGCCTGGAGCAGGAAAAGATGCTGGTAAATATAATAGAGAAGTCCTTGGAAGTATTGTACAACAGGAACAGCCTCACCCTAGCGACATTAATAAGGAAAATGAGGACATGATATAAGGCAGGTATTGAACCTGCCTTATTTTTGGTCTTAGCTAAAGTTAAACTTCGTTCAGTTCACCTATTTCCACAATTGTTCTTTCTTCGAGTGGACCACGTAAATGGACAGTAGCCGTTTTTCCATCTTCATTTAATTGGTCAATCCAAACAGAGGCACCGTTATATTTGACCTCGATATCTGCTGAAGATGATAATATTTGTTTTACTCGATTTGCATTCATGCTCTCACTCCTTCATATTGATAAAAATGTAACCGCTTTCCTCTATATAATATAGAAGAAACTCGGTTAAAAACGCTACTTATCGTTCATATGGTTCAATTTGAACTCCATTAATGGTACCGGGTTCATTCATTTCTTCAAGGCTATTTAGGTAATTTGTGAGTTCAACTTGTAATTCTTTTGGAGCACCTGGTTTCAAATGCCAATTTCCAGGCTCATCAACGAAATATGGACTTTTGGTAAATTCAGGCCTCATTCTTGGCATGTTAATTTCTCCTTTATATAATTCACTATACATTTAGACTAACCAGCAAGTATTAAAGTCATGCAAAATCCCTATTATTAAAGTTAAGACTAATATCATATTGCATCCATATGAGTTCAGGTATAAGATAGGTAGAAATGATTTCAATATCGAATTTTCCACCATTTGGATGTAATTAATTGATAAAAAAGATGAAACTAATTATGAATGAAATCGTCTTATATAATTGAGGATTGAAAATAGTCATGTCCAACATAGATTTATCATAAGATTAAAAGGATATTAAATAAAGATTTGCCCAAGCCGAATGGGGAATCGGTTTGTCGAATAGGTTAGAAAAAAGAAGGAAATTATTGCGCATATCTTACTTGAATTGGGATAATTTATGTTTTTATTTTTTTTAGATTTATGTTATAGTAATTGAGGTTCGTTTACCGGAGCTTAATTTGGTAAGTGAGAGGAGAATTATAGAGATGAATAAAATTAGATTACCTAAAAAATTCAGCAACAGTCATATTACATTCTTCGCTATTGCCGTTGTATTATTCTGGATCAAAACATATGCGGCATATCAAATTGAATTTAATTTAGGCATTGATAATAGCCTGCAGAAATTTTTGTTATTAATTAACCCATTAAGTTCAGCGCTTTTCTTCTTTGGAATTGCACTGCTCTTTAAAAAGCGTACAAAGCTTGTCATGATTATTACAAACTTCCTTTTATCTTTCTTGTTGTACGCTAATATAGCTTATTATCGCTTTTTTAATGATTTTATTACAGTTCCCGTTTTAATGCAGACTAAGACAAATGCGGGTCAACTTGGAGACAGTGCACTTTCTTTAATGTCTCCCTTTGATATTTTTTATTTTACCGATACGTTTATCTTAATTGCTTTAGCATTAACCGTGTTTAAGAAAGTAACGGTAACCAACAGAAAATCATTTAAAATTGTTCTTCTATTTTCAATCACTACATTTTTATTTAATCTTGGGTTAGCCGAAAAGGATCGTCCACAACTTCTTACACGTTCTTTTGACCGAAATTATTTAGTGAAGTACTTGGGTGCCTATAACTTTACTATTTACGATGTAATTCAAAACATCAAGTCTTCAAGTCAACGGGCATTGGCTGATTCAAGTGATATAACGGATGTGGAGAACTACCGTAAAGCGAATTACGCAGCACCAAACCCAGAATACTTTGGAAAAGCTAAAGGTATGAACGTTATTTATATTTCAATGGAATCATTCCAAAGCTTTATGATTAATTACAAGATGCCTGACGGACAGGAAGTTACTCCATTTCTTAACTCTTTAACACGCGATAAAAATACGTTTTATTTTGAAAACTTCTACCATCAAACAGGTCAAGGAAAAACTTCTGATGCAGAGTTTTTAATGGAAAACTCATTATATCCAATGGCACAGGGTGCAGTGTTTGTTAATAAAGCACAAAACACTTATCAAGCAACTCCAGCTATCTTAAAGGGGTATGGATATAATTCAGCTGTATTCCACGGAAACTATAAAACGTTCTGGAATCGTAATGTTATGTATAAAGCATTAGGTTATGATCAGTTTTATGATGCTGAATACTATAGCATGAGCGATGAAAATACTAAGAACTATGGCATGAAGGATAAACCTTTCTTTAAAGAATCAATGCCATTATTAACAAGTTTAAAGCAGCCTTTCTATACAAAGTTTATTTCTTTATCGAACCATTTCCCATTTGAAATGGACCCAGAAGACACTGATTTTCCTGCTGGTGATACCGGGGATACGGTTGTAAACCAGTATTTCCAATCAGCTCATTACATGGATCAGGCATTTGAGCAATTCTTTAACGATTTAAAAGCTTCTGGCTTATATGATAATACTGTCATTGTTATGTATGGTGACCATTATGGTATTTCTGAAAATCATAACGATGCGATGGCAAAGGTTCTTGGAGTAGATGAAGTTACTCCAACAATCAATGCTAATCTACAGCGTGTACCATTATTTATCCACGTACCAGGCGTAAAAGGCGGTATTCAGAAGCAGTTTGGCGGTGAAGTTGACGTTCGTCCGACACTTTTACACCTACTAGGAATTGATACCAAGGATTACATGGAGTTTGGCTCAGATTTATTATCTAAAGATCACCGCAATTGGGCTTTATTCAGAAATGGTGACTTTGTCTCTCCAGAGGTTATCCAAATCAAAGATAAGTGCTACTCAACAACAACTGGTGAGGTAATGGCTCAATCAACTGCTTGTAAGGATACTAGTGATAAAGTAAATACGGAGTTGCAAATGTCTGACGAGGTTGTTTATAAAGACTTATTACGCTTCTACAAGCCGCAAGGATATACACCGATTAATCCTAACGATTATGAATATTTAGGACCAAAAGGAAAAGTGACAAAGACTACTGATAATAATTAAAAGTGAGAGAAGAGTCCTTCTTCTCTCTTTTTTCTGTTGAGTTGGTAAAGTCGAAAGGGGAACCATTGATGAAAGGTAAATATTTACAACTGATATTATTATTGTTTATTTCCGCATTTACCATTTTGTCTGGTTGTACAAGCGGTAATGTTACGGAAAAGAGCCAACCAAAAAAAACGATTCCCGCTGTGCAAGATGAACAAAAAAAGGAAAATGAGACTGAAACAATAAAAGAGCCTATCTCATCCATTGAAAGTGATAATAAGAAATTACTTCCTGCCACGATTGTAAAAAATATTGATGGGGATACGGTGGAGATCGGTTTAAATGGAAAAGTAGAAAAGATTAGAATGCTTTGTGTTGATACGCCAGAAACGCATCATCCCCGCTTAGGTGTTCAGCCGTTTGGACCTGAAGCATCTAATTACACTAAAAAGATCCTCTCAGTAGGAACAAAGGTTGAAATTGAACCTGGAATTGGTGGAGGCCGTGACAAGTATGGCCGATTGCTTGCTTACATTTATATCAATGGGAAAATGTTTAATGAAATGCTTTTAGAACAGGGACTAGCTCGTGTTGCCTATATTTATGCGCCGAATACAAAGTATGTAGATGAATTTTATACGATTCAAAAAGAAGCACAAAAAAAGGGTATCGGCATTTGGTCAATAGAAAATTATGCCCAGGAAGATGGGTATCATTCTACAACTGCTCAGGGGGGCCGAGAAAAAATCTCGTCATCACCATCGGGTTCCACACCTGAAAACAACTTTCAGAATAACCCAAACGACGACCAAGAAGCAAATCTGGATTGTAAAGGGAAAATTAAAGGCAATGCTAATTCTCATATTTACCATGTTCCTGGTGGTTCATATTATTCTTCAACAGTCGATAACATCGTTTGGTTTTGTACGGAAAAGGAAGCACAGGATGCAGGTTACCGAAAATCAAAACGATGAAACGATAATATCAAATAAAAAGCAGTGGGCTATGTCAGAAAAGCTCACGGCTTTTTTTATTTTTTTACCATATTAAAATAGCTAAGTAATTTTGATTATCATATAATAAATAAAAAATATGCCATAGCAGGGGGAGAGCACATGCGAGACGTTAAATTAGTAAATATCTTTGAACATCATATTGCACAAAAATATTTAAATCGTTCAGGGCTTGCCCACGCGATTGCTGTAGCGTATCATGCTTTTCATTTAGGAAGAGAGCACAATTTAGATGTTGATATTGCTTCCAAAGCAGGTCTTCTTCATGATATGGGGCACTATACATGGTATAAAAACGGAAAATGGGATTATGAATTGTACAAGCAGAATGATATTCATGCCATAAAAGGAGCAGAAAGGGCGCATAAGCTATTGATTCGTCTCGGTGAAAATCCGATAAAAGCAAAGACGATTGCTTTGGCCATTTTATTTCATACAGATTCATTTTTACCTTCGAATGATATCGTCCGGACACCATTGCAGCAAATTGTAAAGTGGGCAGACGAAAAGGATGAAGAAGAAGGTGGCATGCACCATTACCGTAAGATTGATTTTGAAAGAGCCAAACAAAGTATCATCCGTCTTGACGAATGGATCGATGCAGAATTATATGAAAAAGAGCGTTAAAGCTGTGCAATCAATTGCACAGCTTTTTCACTTTCTTGGATGAAATTATTGAAAAATAACCCTAAATGGTGTAAAATTTCACTATAGTGGAAATATACGGATATGAAAAATTAGAAGGCTAAACGCCCATTAAAATTCGTTGGGGGGATTGGTATGGAGACGAATAGTAGGGAAGAGAGAAGAAAAGTTTTTAGGAAGGAACTTTTCACTTTAAGAGAAGAAGGATACTTAACAGATGGAATTGTCGAAATTGTTGCGAATGCCCATCATCAGTACCATTTGGATTTACTTAACGAAGAAGAAATTCAACGGCCTATTGAAAAGAAAGGGCCAATTATTAAACAAACGGTTCCTAAGAAACCCCCAAAAGTAAAGAAAACACTTTCACCAGAAGAGGTACGCGAAAGGAATATTACCTGGTCGCTGAATATTGGGGTTATTTTCCTGCTAATTGGAGGTTTATTCGTAGCTACAAGTAATTGGGAATCGATGACAAGTATCATGAAAAGCGGTTCCATAGCAATTGTTTCGCTATTATTTTATGGTATTGCAATGCTGGCAAAAAAGGTATTAAAAATAGATAAAACGGCTTTCGCCTTTATTGTTCTGGGTAGTTTGTTCCTGCCGATTTTTATCCTTTCCCTTGGATGGTTTGGTCTTTTAGGGACTTATTTATCGATATATGGTGAGGGAAAATTTGTCCTTGGAATACTGGGTAGTTTTCTTCCGCTTCTTGTCTACGTTTTCATTGCAAAGAATTTGAAATCTAGATTATTTGTTTGGTTTACATTTGTTTCACTCTCTGCTGGGTCAGCGTTTTTAATGGCATCGTTTAATCTAAGAGTTGATTTCTTTTATCTAGGGATAATGCTTTTTAATGCCATTCTGATCATCATCTTTCATCGATTTAAGGGCAAAGAAGCTATTAAATTGTTTACAAAAGAATTCATCCCATATGTACAAGTGAATTTAGTTCTTTGTACGCTATTCATGCTGTTTTTCTACGATAACGAAGTCTTATACAGCTTCAATCTCCTTCTAACGGCAGTTATTTATTTATCGATGATGTTTGTAAGCGGAAGAAAGGAATATCATTTTATTTTTACTATCATGCTAGTGTTTGGTGTTTACCAATTAATTGAGCATAGTTTCCTCGATTATTTTGGTGAGATTATTTATGCATTGGTTGGTTTTGGTATCGTTTTTGTACCAAAGGTACTTGGGGATAAATTTTCTCTGAATAAAGTTTTCCAGTATACAAGCGCAATCATCTCTGGATTTGCCTTTATCTATATTAGTCTAGAAGGCATTCTATTACGTTCAGGTGAGCCTTCAGTCGTGCTGGTCCTTGCCTACCTAGTCATAGCCAGTAACTTTCTTTATCTAACCCATAATAGTAAAATAACATTATTTCCGTATTTAAGTTCTGTTTTTATGGCTTCAAGTATTTATGAAGCTTTTGCTTTGTTAGGAAAGATGATCCCTTTAAGTGGTTCATTATCCATTTTCTTATCAGGCTTTATTTTGTTTATTGTTTTGGGGTTAGTCTTACCTAATAAATTTATTCGGATCATTAAAGATAGTTCCAAAGACGTTGGATTAGCAATTATGGCATTAGGGATTTTTTTAGCAGTTGTTTTTTTAAACTGGTGGGAGCTAGGAGTCATGCTGCTGCTAGTTGTGTTAAATTGCTATTTACTACTAAAAAATGAAATTCGGAAGTATTATAAGGAGACTGCCCTTTGGGTCTTGCCTAGTGCATTAGGCCTATCTATTGTGGCCTTTGGGGAAGAAATAAATGCAAATTCCCAATCTTATTTTCAGGAATACGGCTATGGAGTTAATTTTGCGACTGGGGCACTACTCGTACTTTTGTCGAGTTTTGTTTGGAGAAAATTGAGTGAAAAAGACTTAGTTCGACACTCATTGTATCTTTCACAAATTATTTACAGCTGTGGTATTGCACATGCCTTGTTTAGCCCGATTAATGATTTATGGGTTCAGCCACTTATTTTATTAGTTGGTATTGGCATGTATTATTACTTCTATAAAAAAGCAGGTACTAGATGGGTTCCTTACCTCGTTTGTACTGCTGTATTTTTGTCTTACTTTTCTATTATTAACGCACTTTCACAAAAAATTCTCTTCGATCAAACGGTTAATTCTTTAATTGCTTCAACAAGTGCGGTAATCCTGCTTCTCATCGCAATGCTTAGCCGAAAAAAGGATCTGGATTTATCCAATGCATTCGCCTGGGCAGGTCACTTCATTTATCCATTAACTCTTGCGTTTACGTGGTTTGCTTATAACAGCGAATCTATCTACAGTTTTATTGTCGGATTATTTGTATTTGGACTTAGTACAAAATTAGCAACAAATGAATGGAAAATTAAAGTGTTTCTGTATGAAAGCTTTATAGTCTTATTTATAGTGGTTTCATTAGGAATGGAAGAAATCTTCATTCAATATTTTGGGTACTATGAATTTCCGATTACAAGCTGTCTTATTTTTATATTCACACTATTGGTCAGTAAAGAGTTTCAAAGGAGATCAGCCTATTACTTAGTCCCATTTTCGATCATCGGGATTGGAATCTTGTTAGGTACGTACCCATTTTCTGGAATGCCATATATAGTGACATGTTTGTATGCATTTGCTACGGTATTTTACTTGCATAAATTAAAATGGGACTTACTAGGAATCATTCCTTTGTTTTTAGCTTTCCTAGCCACGGCGGAATTCTCCTTTATTGGTAACTTGAATGAACTTGAAAAAATGTTTTTAACTGGCGGTTTGGGTATTTTAATGTCAATACTCGGTCAAACCGTTTTTAAACAGCTATTGCATAGTGGAAAGAGACTGCAAGAAATCAAGGTAGACGGTTTCACCATTATTTCATTCTTGTATTTTTGGCTGATGTACTTTATTGAAAATCAATCCTTGTGGAGCCATGCGCTCCCAGGTGTTCTTATTGCAGCTTCATTATGGCTGCAAAGAAAAAGAGTTCCCGAAAATTTGTCTGTTTTTATGGCTATTCTTGGGGGAGTTTACTTATTAGAACCGTATTATTCGGTCATCAATCAACTTAATATTCCGTCCCTTTGGGAACGTGAGGTAGAGGTTCTGCCATTTATTATTTTAGTAAGTTTCATCAGGATTCTTTTAAAAGGCAGATTCTCGGATGTAACAAAAGTTATACAATGGGGAGTATTAATTGTCATTTCCCTTCTCCTAATTCAGGACGGATTAGAAAGCAATACCATTTATGATGCGATAATTTTAGGTTCACTCTCAATGATTTCGATGGTAGCTGGGATGTTCTTGCAAATTAAATCGTACTTTTTTGTAGGAGCGGGGGTATTATTGCTTAATGTTTTCCTGCAAACGCGGCCATATTGGGGTAATATGCCGTGGTGGTTCTATTTATTAATTGCTGGCCTATTCTTAATTACAATTGCTAGCTTTAATGAATGGCATAAACAAAAAGCTTTCAAGGGTGAAAAAACGTTTATTTCTACTTTGAAGGAAATGGTGATTGATAGAATAAAGCAATGGGACTAATAATCTTAAACAAAATGTGGCAATTTATTAGCGGATAGGTGTAAAGCCTATCTGCTTTTATTTTGAATTTCCTGACCAATCAGTCAGAAAGAATTTTAAAAACAATCGTTGACCCAATGAGTCATTTCCTTTATAGTAAGTAATGTTATGACCAGTCAGTCAATTATTAATTCTTTTGAGAAAGAAAGGAAACGAATATATGAATCGAATCATTAATTTTTCTTTGAAAAATAAGTTTGCCGTTTGGTTAATCACTTTAATTATTACAGCAGCAGGATTATATTCCGGTTTAAATATGAAGTTGGAAACACTTCCGGATATTACCATTCCAGTGGTAACCGTTACTACAGCATACCCTGGAGCTGCACCGGAACAGGTAGCTGACAAAATCTCCGAGCCGATTGAACAGCGCCTTAAAAACCTTAATGGGGTGAAAACTGTCAGCTCAAACTCTTTCCAAAATGCTTCGGCAATCCAAATTGAGTATGCCTACGAAAAGGATATGGATGAAGCGAAGCGAGAAGTAGAGGAAGCATTGACTGATGTAACTCTTCCCGAAGGTGCTGTAAAACCGGAAATCTCTCGGATTAGCTTCAATGCATTTCCAATTCTAGCTTTAAGTGTTGCCAATGATAATAAGTCATTAGATCAATTAACAATGGATGTTGAAAAACAGATCCAGCCGGCATTAGAAGGATTAAAAGGTGTTTCATCTGTTAAAATAGCTGGACAGGAAGTCAAAGAAATTCAGTTAACCTTTAAGGAAGAAAAGCTAAAACAATACGGGTTAACTAAAGATACCGTTCAAAACCTAATAAAAGGCTCTGATGTAACCTTTCCATTAGGATTATACACCTTCAAGGATACTGAAAAATCTGTAGTGGTTGAAGGAAACATTAAATCGATAAAAGATTTAAAAGAAATGAAGATCCCTGTCGTGCCAGTGCAACAACAGGGAGGGGCAACAGGATTTCCACAGCAGTCTGGTGCAACCCAAGGTATCCAAGGCACTAAAGGTCCACAGACTGGAAATACAGGTGCCATTCAGCAGACACCACAATTACCAACCATCACGCTCCAGGATATTGCAGACATAAAGGAAGTGGGTCGTGCTGAATCGATCTCCCGGACAAATGGCAAAGAGGCAATTGGAATTCAAGTCATAAAGGCTGCCGATGCCAACACGGTTGAAGTTGCTAACGAGGTAAAAGCTGAAATTAAGAAATTTGAGAAGAAAATGAAGGGCTCCGAATTCGAAACAACTTTTGACCAAGGGAAGCCGATTGAAGAGTCTGTGAGCACCATGCTCAATAAAGCGTTATTTGGAGCACTATTTGCAGTCGTTATCATCATGCTGTTTTTAAGAAGTTTTAAATCAACGCTCATTTCGATTATTTCAATTCCGCTTTCACTTTTAATCGCGATATTATTAT
This sequence comes from Neobacillus pocheonensis, assembly GCF_050477905.1. NCBI lineage: Bacteria > Bacillati > Bacillota > Bacilli > Caryophanales > Bacillaceae > Neobacillus > Neobacillus pocheonensis. The sequence continues at coordinate 33,226 of NZ_JBCNAD010000027.1, forward strand.
TAAACCAAATGGATATTACTTTAAATGTCATGACCTTGGGAGCGATGACAGTCGCAATTGGGCGTGTAATTGATGACTCCATCGTCGTGATCGAAAATATTTACCGCAGAATGTCACTAAAAGGTGAAGAATTGACAGGAAAGAATCTCATTCGTTCGGCGACGAAAGAAATGTTCATTCCAATCATGTCTTCCACGATTGTTACCATAGCTGTTTTCTTACCATTAGGACTAGTGAAGGGACAAATTGGAGAATTGTTTTTACCCTTTGCGTTAACCATTGTTTTTGCGTTGTTGGCGTCCTTGCTTGTAGCGATTACCATTGTTCCAATGATGGCACATACGATGTTCAAAAAGGGAATTAATCTAAAACACCATCATGATGAAGAAAAACCAGGGAAACTGGCACATGCCTATAAACGGATATTAAACTGGTCCCTGAATCACAAAATCATCACAATAAGTTTAGCAGTACTTTTATTAGTAGGTAGTCTAGGATTAACACCCTTAATCGGAGTTAGTTTTATTCCATCTGATGAAGAGAAAATGGTGGTTGCCACCTATAAGCCGGACCCAGGGCAAACACAAGATGAGGTGGCCAAGATTGCCACTGACGCAGAGGATTATTTTCAGGAGCGTAAAGGGGTGGAACTGGTTCAATATACTGTTGGCGGAGAAAACCCAATGAACCCGGGCGCTTCGAATCAAGCGATGTTTTTTGTAAAATACGATAATGACACCGAAAATTTCGATAAAGAAAAAGATTTGGTTATCAAAGAACTGCAAAAGGACACGGGTAAAGGAGAATGGGGAACACAAGATTTCTCTGGCGGCGGCTCAAGCAATGGTCTTACTTACTATGTGTATGGTGAGAAGTTGACAGATATCGAGCCGACGGTAAGAAAAATCGAGCGTGTCATGAAGGCGAATAAGTCGATTCGAAATGTTGATACGAGCATGTCAAAAACCTATGACGAATACACATTAACAACTGATCAAGAAAAGCTGAGTAAATTAGGTTTGACCGCGGCACAGATTGGGATGGAGTTATCACAGAATCGCACAAGACCTGTAATCACGACCATTGAAAAAGATGGCGAAGAATTAAATGTGTACCTGGAAGTTCCGAAAAAAGAGCTTACAGGTGTGAACGATTTAACTGATAAAACAATAAAATCGGCTCTAGGACAAGATGTAAAGATTTCAGATTTAGTAAAGATTAACGAAGGTAAGACATCTGATACGGTTACAAGAAGAAATGGAGAAATTTATGTTTCTATCAGCGGCGAAATTACGAAAAAGGATGTTGCAAAAACATCTGCTGCTATTCAGAAGAAAGTAGACAAAATATCTTTACCAGCTAATGTCACTGTGAAATCAGGAGGAGTTACTGAGGATATTAAAGAATCATTTACGCAATTAGGGATAGCGATGCTTGCGGCGATTGCGATTGTCTATCTAATTTTAGTCATTACGTTTGGCGGGGCGCTAGCACCGTTTGCCATCCTGTTTTCATTACCATTCAGCATCATTGGCGGTTTGGTTGGTCTCTTAATAGCTGGGGAAACCATTAGTATCTCAGCCATGATTGGAGCATTAATGTTAATTGGTATTGTAGTAACGAATGCGATTGTTCTTATTGACCGGGTACTAAATAAGGAAAAAGAAGGCTTGAGCACCAGAGATGCATTGTTAGAAGCGGGAGCAACCAGACTTCGTCCAATCCTGATGACCGCTATCGCAACAATCGGTGCATTAATACCGTTAGCATTAGGTATCGAGGGCAGCGGAGTTATCTCACGCGGTTTAGGAGTCACTGTAATTGGCGGTTTAACAAGTTCAACCCTGTTGACCCTTGTGATTGTGCCGATTGTTTATGAGGGATTAAGCAAATCAAAGAAAAAGAAAATGCGTGTTGAATTAGAACAATAAAAAAGTTCTTGAAAAATACCATAATGTTCGTTATAATAGTATTAATATAATATTCATTTTTTGGAGGAGTCTGTCACCAAGGGATATCTATATCCTTTGGTAGACAGGCTTTTTTGTATGCATTAAAGGGCCTGTTTCCAGTTAACAGGCTCTTTTTATTTTAGCAGAAAGATAGGTGATTTAAGTGACATTGATTTTTGAGTTAGCAATTATTTTACTGGCTTCAAAAATAGCCGGAGACATTAGTGTAAAACTAGGGCAGCCTTCGGTTTTAGGAAAGCTGCTCATTGGGATTATTTTGGGTCCGGCTGTTTTAGGATTAGTTTCAGAAACAGCTACCTTAGAGGAACTAAGTCAAATTGGTGTCATTTTACTAATGTTTATTGCCGGCATAGAAACAGATTTAGATGAATTTAAACGCTCAGGGAAAGCTTCAACTCTAGTGGGAGTACATGGAATAATCGTTCCGTTGGCGCTAGGTTATTTGGGAGGTCTGATGATGAAGATGACCACAATGGAAGCGTTATTTCTAGGATTATTACTTTCTGCAACCAGCGTAAGTATTTCCGTTCAAGCACTTAAAGAGCTAAATAAAATGCAATCAAAGGAAGGGACAACGATTTTAGGTGCAGCCGTCATTGATGATGTACTTGTGATTATCGCTTTGGCGTTTTTAATGAGTTTGGCCGGTGGAGAAGCTAATTTGAGCATGATTATTTTGAAAAAGGTTCTCTTTTTCGGTGGTGCTATTTTAGTAGCTTGGAAAGTAGTCCCATGGATATTACAGAAGTTTGCCCCGTTAAAGGTGTCGGAATCACTTATTTCTGCAGCACTAATTATTTGCTTCCTATATGCCTATGTGGCGGAATTAACAGGAGTAGCAACAATTATAGGAGCATATATAGCCGGAGCGGCGATCAGTTTAACGACATATAAGCAGGAAATTTTTGAAAAGGTTGAAACCATTAGCTATTCAATCTTTGTCCCTGTTTTCTTTACTTCTATCGGAGTCAAAGCTAGCTTCGATGGGGTTTCACAAAATTTGGGGCTAATCTTTGTGCTTAGTATTCTGGCAATCTTAACAAAATTGATAGGGGCAGCCATTGGTGCGAGAATCGCCCGTTTTTCATGGAATAGTTCCCTTGCAATAGGGGCAGCCATGGTTTCTCGTGGGGAAGTCGCCTTAATTATTGCCTCTATTGGTTTAGAAACAAAGTTAATCACTGAAGAACTATTTTCTATTTTAGTCATCGTCGTTCTTGTCACAACCATAGTCACCCCGCCAATGATGAAATTCTTTTTTAAGCAGGATAAGAGAAACAAAGAAATGAAAAGTATTTAAAAAAGTACCCCCATAGACGAAATGGCCAATACGAATAGTTTGGTAAATTGGAAAATCTAAACTACTTTGGAGGTTAGATATGGGAAACGTATTGATTGATATTGACAAATTACTAGAAGCCACTGTTAATCTAACATCTGGGAAAAATAGTCATAAAGGTAAACCAGTTGAAATTGATCAATTGCTTGATAACACTCGCGATTGGTAGGAATCATATTTCACTTAATTCGTTCATAACTTAAAAATATACTCATGAATGCCTTCTATTAATTAGGAGGCATTTTTATTTTGCAAATATCTATTAAATTAAACGCTTTAAAGCGCAAAAATATTTTAGTATTTTCTATTGCTTTTGTTACAAAAAAATACTAGAATAATTTTTAATATAATAAATTTTTAGAAAATTATTTTTTTAAAACAAAGATAGGGGGATTCTAAAAATGAAGAAGAAAGTACGTGCGCTTTCCTTTGCATTAGCGGGAATGCTGATGCTTGCAGGGTGCGGCAGTAAAGAATCATCAGGGGATGCAGAAAAGGGTGGTAAAGATAAGGAATTCAAAGTTGGTATTAGCCAATTTGCTCCGCACCCATCTTTAGATGCAGCAACTGAAGGTTTTAAAAAGGCTCTTTCAGACAAAGGCATTAAGGTCAAATTTGATGAACAAAATGCTCAAGCTGATATGAACAATGTTCAAACAATAGCAAAAAACTTTGTTGGTGACAAAGTAGATTTGATTTTTGCTAATGCTACTCCAAGTGCAACAAGTGCGCTAAATGCAACCAAGGAAATACCAATTATTTTTACATCCGTAACAGATCCAGTTGGAGCCGGACTTGTGGAGGCATTTGACAAGCCAGGTAAGAACATCACAGGTACAACCGATAATCACCCAGATGCAACTAAAAAAACGATCAGCTTCATTACTGATGAAGTAAAAGCAAAAAACATTGGGGTTATTTTTAACTCTGGTGAGCAAAATTCAGTTGTTCAGGTTGATGCTGTTAAAAAAATCGCAGAAGAAAAAGGAGCTAAAATTGTAGATGTCTCTGTTTCGACTACTGCTGAAGTAAAACAAGCGGCAGAATCGTTAGTGGGACGTGTTGATGCGATTTACATCCCGACGGATAATACAGTTGTTACCGCTCTTGATTCCGTTATTGCTGTGGCAAATAGTAAAAAAATCCCTCTTTTCGTTGGCGAGCTTGATTCAATGAAAAAAGGGGCAGTTGCTGCAAGTGGATTTAGCTATTATGACCTTGGCTATCAATCTGGTTTAATGGCGGCTGAAATTTTATCAGGTAATAAAAAGCCTTCTGAAATTCCAGTTGAACTGCCAAACAGCTTAAAGCTGGTAATTAATAAGAAAGCGGCTGAAGCTCAAGGGCTAAAAGTGAATGAAGAGTGGAGCAAGCTCGGCGAGTTTTATAACGGAAAATAATCAGCTATGAATTTATAAGAAGTCAGCCTGAAAGGGTTGACTTCTTGATTGATACATAAAGAAATAATTGAAAGGATGATCTCAATGTTTACAGCCATATTTGGATCTTTTGAAGCAGGCATCATCTATGCGATTATGGCACTGGGCGTCTATCTTTCCTTTCGTATTCTGGATTTTCCAGACTTAACGGTAGATGGTAGTTTTGTGACGGGTGCCGCTATTTCAGCGGTAATGATTGCAGGAGGAACGAATCCGTTTTTGGCAACGGTTATTGCTCTTTTTGCTGGGTTTGCAGCAGGCTGTTTAACAGGACTGCTCCACACCTTTGGAAAAATCAATAACTTACTTTCCGGAATTCTCATGATGATTGCCCTATATTCTATTAACCTGCGAATTATGGGGCGCTCCAATATTCCGTTATTAAATACGGATACAGCATTTACAAAGATCAGCGACATTTTTGAAAAATCAGGAATCGATTCATTCTTTAATGGCATTCTAACAGCGGTGGGTCTTGGTGACAGCCTCCCTGAAACATGGGGAATTTTAATCTTTATGGTTATTGTCACATTCATTATTAAAATCCTTACCGATTTGTTTTTGCGAACTGAAATTGGTCTTGCCATCAGAGCAACCGGAGATAATAAACGAATGATTCGCAGTCTTTCAGCCAATACCAATCTCCTTGTTGTGCTAGGACTTGGCCTATCCAATGCGCTTGTGGCTTTCTCGGGTGCGTTAATTGCCCAGCAAGGCGGCTTTGCCGATGTTGGAATGGGAATCGGGATGATTGTGATTGGATTAGCCTCAGTTATTATCGGTGAAGCACTTTTTGGTACCAAAACAATTGCCAGAGCTACGCTGGCAGTTATCGGTGGATCTATTATTTATCGAATTGTTGTCACCTTAGCCCTTCGCGTTGAGTTCTTGGACCCTGGGGATATGAAACTAATTACGGCAGTTATTGTAATTATTGCTCTGACAGCACCTAAGATTATTGAAGGCTCAAAAGAGAAAAAACGCAAGGCACGCAGGAAAATGGAAAAAATGAACGGGATTCAAGCAAAGGGGGACCATCATGCTGCAATTAAATCAGATTCATAAAATTTTTAATGAGGGTACCCCTGATGAAAAAATTGCGATTGACCATATAAACCTTACGCTAAAACCAGGAGATTTTGTGACGGTTATTGGCAGTAACGGTGCCGGGAAATCCACGCTAATGAATATCATTTCCGGTGTTTTAATTCCCGATGTTGGCGAAGTCCATATTGGCGATAAAAATGTAACCAATATTTCTGAATTTAACCGTTCAAAATTGATTGGCCGTGTTTTCCAAGATCCAATGGCCGGAACAGCCCCAAGTATGACGATAGAAGAAAACCTGGCGATGGCCTATTCACGGAATAAGACAAGAACGCTTCATAGAGGAGTGACGAAAAAACGACGTGATTATTTTAGAGAAGTTCTGGAATCATTGCATCTAGGCTTGGAGAACCGCCTAAGTGCAAAGGTTGGATTGCTCTCAGGAGGGGAACGTCAGGCACTTTCCCTATTAATGGCTACCTTTACCGAACCTTCCATACTGCTGCTGGATGAACATACGGCTGCACTCGATCCATCAAGGGCAGAGTTGATTACCAATTTGACGAAAGAGATTGTCAAAAAGTACAACCTTACCACATTAATGGTCACCCATAATATGCAGCAAGCCATCGATCTAGGTAATCGGTTAATTATGATGGATAAAGGCCAGATTATTTTGGAAGTCGATGAGGAAAATAAACAACAGCTTACGATTGAAGGATTATTAGAAGAATTTAAACGGATTCGTGGCGTTCAGATGGCAAGCGACAGAGCCGTTCTTTCGTAAAAGAAAAATTTTTTACCCAATTTTAATATTATTCACTATATTGATAGAAGAAACATCCCTATTCTAAGGCATGTTTCTTTTTATTTTGGTCCGCGAAATTATTATGGTTCGAGAGTTTTCCTTTATTGCAAAAAAGCGTTATTGCTTTACACCCTGCTCTTGAGGGGATAAGATTCCTTCCATTAAAATAAATTCAGAATATTATTATTTTAAATGGGGGTTTCTGATTTGAAAGAAAAAAGAGTAAAAGCAGACCAATTAGTCAATGACTTTTTTCCAGTACGAGATGTGGATTATATAGAGATTTACACAGGAAATGCCAAACAGTCATGCCACTTTTTTTGTTCGGCCTTTGGATTTCAGCCGGTTGCTTATTCTGGACTTGAAACGGGAAATCGTGAAACCGTTTCCTATGTGTTAAAGCAGCGTAATATCCGTTTAGTGCTAACGGGCTCATACACCGAAGACAGCAGAGTGGCTCAATTTGTTAAAAAACACGGTGATGGTGTAAAGGATGTCGCACTATTAGTAGATGATGTAGACAAGGCATTCGAGGAAGCGGTAAATCGTGGAGCCATTGCGCATGTTGCGCCGTATGAAATGAAGGATGACAAGGGAGTTGTGAAAAAAGCCGTTCTTGGTACATATGGTGATACCATCCATACGTTAATTGAACGGAAAAATTATCAAGGGGCATTCCTGCCAGGATTTGAATCCTATTCCTCTGACGTTCCAGTTGAGGATGCCGGCTTAATCGGGATTGATCATGTGGTTGGAAATGTAGAGAGCATGGAGGAATGGGTGGAGTATTATTCCAAAGTAATGGGCTTTATCGAGATGAAGCATTTCACAGACAAGGATATCACGACAGAATATTCAGCGCTGATGTCAAAGGTCATGCATAACGGTGGCCGGATTAAGTTCCCAATCAATGAACCGGCAGAGGGTAAGCGCAAATCACAAATTCAAGAATATCTTGAATTTTATAATGGTCCTGGTGTCCAGCATCTTGCGATTTTAACGGAAGATATTGTATCAACGGTTGCCACTTTGAAGAAAAACGGTGTTGAGTTTCTCAAAACTCCTGCGACCTATTATGAATCATTGGGAGAACGGATTGGTAAGATTGATGAAGAAATTGAAAAACTGCGTGAACTGAATATTTTAGTTGACCGTGATGATGAAGGCTATTTACTGCAAATTTTTACAAAGCCAATTGTGGACCGCCCAACTCTATTCGTGGAAATCATCCAACGTAAGGGTGCCCGTGGTTTTGGGGAAGGTAATTTTAAAGCATTATTTGAATCGATCGAACGAGAACAGGAAAGACGTGGCAATTTGTAGAATAATAGATAAATAGAAAAGGTGTATTTTTAGGGGGATTCAGAAGAGGGTCGGGAGTAAGGGAGAATTATTTCTCCCTTTTTTAAACTAGCTGTTATAGGAAAGAGTGGTGGAAATGAGTGGAGATCACACCGGAAACGCTCGAATGGAGAGAGGCCTATAAATTATTAATTGGTTCTATTTTACCAAGGCCGATCGCCTTTGTATCAACAGCCGATGAAAACGGTATAGCCAATGCGGCACCGTTTAGCTTTTTTACGGCTATTTGCGCCGAGCCGATGCTTGTCTGTTTTTCACCAATGAGAAGAGGGAAGGACGGAGCGAAAAAGGATACGCTAGTTAATATTGAAAAGAATGGTCAATTTGTGATTAATATTGTCAGTGAAAATATCGCCGAGCAAATGAATGATTGTGCGATTGAATTTTCTCCGGATGTGGATGAGATTGTTGAAACGGGGTTAACAAAAGAACAGAGCCAAAAGGTTAAGGTTCCTAGAATTAAGGAATCACTCGTCCATCTTGAATGTGAACTATATCAAGTACTGCATTTTGGCGACAAACCGGGTGCAGGCAGTCTTGTCATCGGAAAAGTAATTCATGTCCATGTTAACGATGACTTATTTGATAAAGGAAGAATTGATGCTGCCCTATTAAAACCAATTGGGAGAATGGCGGGTAACGTGTTTACCGACCCCTTGGCAAAAACATTTGAAATGATAAGAAAATAGAAAAGGTGAGACCATGAAATTTGTTACCTTTGAAAAACAAGATGGGACAATCAGGGCAGGTTGGCTTTTGGATGATAAACATGCTGTAGATATGTATGAAGCATCAGATGGCAGTCTGCCTAAAAACCTAATTGATTTTCTTGATAGTAGTGACCAGAATTTAAAAATCGCCTCATCATTGCCAGTATCAAAAAAAGGGGTTTATCCATTAAGTGAGATTCAATTAAAAGCCCCGCTGACTAATCCAAAAAGCTTCCGTGACTTTTATGCCTTTGAGCAGCATGTGAAAACGGCAAGAGAAAACAGGGGTCTAAAAATGATTCCAGAGTGGTATCAAATGCCTGTGTTTTACTTTTCCAATCACCTTGCCATTAAAGGTCCTAGGGAAGAAATCGTTATGCCTCCGGATTGTGATTGGCTTGATTACGAACTTGAAGTTGCCTGTATTATTGGCAAAGAAGGAAGAAATATTTCTGCTGTAGAGGCAGATGAATATATTTTTGGCTATTGTGTTTTGAATGACTGGAGTGCTAGAAACCTGCAAAGAAAAGAAATGAAGGTTGGCCTAGGTCCAGCTAAGGGGAAAGATTTCTCTACCTCGATTGGCCCATGGATTATCACAAAAGATGAGGTGGAACCGTTTAGAGCCGGGAAGGGCTTCGATCTTACTATGAGAGCACATGTAAACGGTGTCAAGCTATCTGAAGGCAATTTGAAGGACCTCTATTTTTCATTTGGAGAAATGATTGAGAGGGCTTCTGCTGGCGTTACCCTTTATCCAGGTGAAATAATCGGTTCTGGAACCGTTGGAACAGGTTGTATTCTAGAACTTGGCACAGATGTGCACCGCTGGCTGGCTCCAGGGGATAAAGTAGAGTTAGAGGTTAATCTTCTTGGTGTTTTAGAGAATATCATAATTGAAGAAAAGAGGTGAAGAGATGTATTACCGTCAATTAGGGAAGATTCCTCATAAACGCCATACGATGTTTAAAAAAGAGGATGGGACCCTTTATAGAGAGCAGGTAATGGGTACACGAGGATTTTCAGGAACTCAATCGATTTTATATCATCAATACATGCCGACAGAAATTGTAAAATCTGAATTAGTTGGAAATTACTTTCCAGAATATGAGGAGAAGCAATCCTTAAAGCACCGTCATTTTTTTTCAAGTAAGGTTGAAAAGAAAGGCGACGGGCTAAAGGCAAGAGAATACATTTTGGGAAATCAGGATTTGCTGATTGGGACAGCTAATGTGACAGAGCCGATGCAAACCTTTTATCGTAACGGGGATGGCGATGAAATGCTTTTTATTCATCACGGGTCAGGCAGGCTTGAGACAATGTTTGGAACGATTACGTACCGGCCTGGTGATTATCTCATCATTCCGATTGGGACCATTTATCGAATCATACCGAGTGAGAATGAAAAGACTAAATTACTTTTTGTAGAATCTTTTAGTCAAATTACGACTCCAAGAAGGTATCGAAACGAATATGGACAGCTTTTAGAGCATAGCCCTTTTTGTGAACGGGATATAAGAGGACCGGAAAGTTTGGAGACCTTTGATCAAAAAGGAGAGTTTGAGATATTAACAAAATCACGTGGAGCGATACACTCTCATGTTTTGGGGCATCATCCCTTGGATGTAGTTGGCTGGGATGGATATTTATATCCATGGGCCTTTAATATAGAGGATTTTGAGCCAATAACGGGAAGGGTTCATCAGCCGCCGCCTGTGCATCAAACCTTTGAAGGAAATAATTTTGTTGTTTGTTCCTTTGTCCCAAGACTTTATGATTATCACCCAGAATCGATTCCTGCTCCCTATTATCACAGTAACGTAAATAGCGATGAGATTCTCTATTATGTTGAGGGCAATTTCATGAGTCGTAAGGGGATTCAAGTGGGTTCCATCACTCTTCATCCAAGTGGTATCCCGCATGGGCCGCATCCGGGAAAAACAGAAGCGAGCATTGGAAAGAAGGAAACACTAGAACTTGCCGTAATGATCGATACCTTCCATCCTTTAAAAGTAGTAAAGAGTGCTATGGATTTAGAGGATTCCGGTTATATGTATTCCTGGTTTGAAAAAAAAGAATAGTGATAGTGAAACAATCCAGCCCTGTGGCGAATGGATTGTTTTTTTGTATACATAGCTTAAATTTAACAGACTATACTGTAAAAATGGTATTGTAGCTATATATACTATTTATCGAAATGAGGGGTGAAAACGTGGAGCGCGAAACCATTTTGACGAATTTAAAAAATCATGTTCCTAAAATACTTGGCAGTGAGAAATTTTCGAAATACGCTGTCATGCTGCCACTCATTCAAAAAGAGGATGGAATACATGTATTATTCGAAGTTCGTTCGCAGCATTTAAGAAGGCAGCCTGGAGAAATTTGTTTTCCTGGAGGCCGAATCGATCCAGTGGACGTCGATGAAAAGGCTGCTGCCATACGTGAAACAACAGAGGAATTAGGCATAAAAAGGGAAGATATCTCTGAAGTTTTCCCGCTCGACTTTATGTTTTCTCCATTTGGGATGATGCTTTACCCATTTGTGGGCTTTATACACAATCCAGACAGTATTCATGCTAATCCGTCCGAGGTGGGTGAACTCTTTTCTGTTCCTGTAGCCTTTTTTATTGAGAAAGGTCCTGAAATTTATCGAATAGAATTTAAGGCAGAACCAGAAGAAAATTTTCCGTTTGACTTAATTCCTGGCGGAGAAAATTATAAATGGCGCACAAGAGCGTTGGAAGAATTTTTTTATCTTTATGAGGATAAGGTGATTTGGGGACTGACCGCAAAGATTCTTGCTCATTTTATTGAAATGATACGGTAGCTCTAGTGGATGAGATTTTAAAAGTGGATTTCAAGTCAAGAAATCTCACTGTTTTTTTATTGATTAGAGGTATGTTCTTTGTGTATGTACAAATGTCCTTGTATAATGGAAAAAACACTTGATTATTTTCAGAATTGGAATAAAATTAAGATTATATTTTTACTAAATAGGGAGTTGTCATGATGAAGGTTGTAAAATTTGGCGGATCTTCTTTAGCATCCGGAAAGCAAATTGAGAAGGTGTTCCAGATTGTCATGTCTGATCCAGAGCGGAAAGTGGTCGTTGTATCGGCTCCCGGAAAAAGATATTCTGAGGATGACAAAGTTACTGATTTATTAATTGAATGTGGAGATCTCTGTTTATCCAATAGGGATCCAAGGAAACCGTTCGACGCTGTTATCGGAAGATATTCTTCAATTGCAGACGAATTAGGACTCGGTGCTGAAATTATTAAAGAAATCCAAAAAGACTTGTTAGATAGGTTGAATGGGGATAAAAGTAAGCCAGACCGTTTTATGGATAGACTGAAAGCAAGTGGTGAAGATAATAACGCAAAAATGGTTGCGACCTACTTCCGAAAGCGAGGAATAGAAGCCTCATATGTTGATCCTAAGGAAGCAGGACTTTTGGTGAGTGATGAACCAGGGAATGCTCAGGTTTTAACAGAGTCGTATGAGCGTTTATTTTCACTCCATGAACGTCCAGGATTTCTAGTTTTTCCAGGATTCTTTGGATATAGTAAGGAAGGGGAAGTATTCACGTTTTCAAGAAGTGGTTCAGATATTACTGGTTCCATTCTTGCAAATGCAATGAAAGCGGACCTTTACGAAAATTTTACCGATGTGGATGCAGTCTATTCTGTTAATCCAAATATTGTTAATCGTCCAAAGGAGATTAAAGAATTAACCTACCGGGAAATGCGGGAGCTTTCTTACGCGGGCTTTACCGTCCTGCATGATGAAGCATTAGTCCCTGCATTCCGTGCGGGAATACCTGTTCATATCAAAAATACGAACAATCCTGCCGCACCGGGGACAAGAATTGTTTCTGATCGGAAAAATACAAATGGACCTGTAATTGGGATTGCTAGTGATCAAGGTTTTTGCAGCATTTATGTAAGTAAATATTTAATGAACCGGGAAGTTGGCTTTGGCCGCAAGCTTTTAGGGATATTAGAAGATTTCGGTTTATCTTATGAGCATACACCATCAGGAATTGATGATGTGTCGGTAATTTTACGTGAAAGCCAGTTAGATTCAGTTATGGAAAAAGAAATTAAAGACCGGATTTTTGCAGAGTTACATGCGGATGAGGTGAGAATTGAGCATAGTCTTGCACTTATCATGGTTGTTGGGGAAGGCATGAGACAAAATGTCGGAACCATGGCAAGAGCCTCAAAAGCACTAGCAAAAGCACAGGTCAATATTGAAATGATTAACCAAGGCTCGTCTGAAGTGAGCATGATGTTTGGTGTAAAAGAAGTGGATGAAAAAAGAGCAGTTCAGGCATTGTACGAGGAGTTTTTTGTTGCAGTAACAGTTTAATAGCAATCCATTTAATAAAAGCAGTTCTTAATTCCATGTAAATTAGGAACTGTTTTTTTGTGCTTAAGAAGTAAGTGGTGAAAATTAAATAGTCTGAAATTTGATTGTGTGCTATTATTATACTAACCGGTTGGTATTTTTAAAATTAGAAATAAGGAGACGAAATGATGATGAAAGCGATTCAATTTAAAGAATATGGAAAGCCTGAAGTTTTACAATTTGTGGATGTATCATTACCAGAATTAAAACCTGGATTTGTTCTTGTGAAAGTAAAGGCAGCAGGGGTTAACTTTGCTGACACAGCGCGTAGGTATGGACAATATTTAGCAAAAACACCGCTTCCTTATATTCCGGGAGCAGAAGTAGCAGGAGTTGTTTCAGAGGTATCATCTGGCGTCTCGGAATATAAAATTGGCGATCGGGTTGTTGCCTTGACAGATGATGGTGGATATGCAGAGTATATCGCTCTTCATGCATCACAGCTCATAAAGTTACCAGAAACAGTTGATTATAATCAGGCAGCTTCTATTTTAGGACAGGGCGTTTCCGCTTATCACATCTTAAAAAGCTCTGCTCAAATTCAAAAGGGTGATACTGTACTGGTCCATGCCGCTGCAGGTGGAGTAGGTACGTTTGCGGTGCAATTAGCGAAGATCATGGGTGCAGGCAAAGTCATAGCGACAGCGAGCAGCGCTGAAAAGCTTGAACTTGCATATTCACTCGGGGCCGATGTTGGAATTAATTACACCGAAGAAAATTGGCATAAACAAGTTTTGGAAGCAACTGATGGCAAAGGGGTTGATATTGCCCTTGAAATGGTTGGCGGTGATATTTTTAAAAACACCTTAAAATGTATGGCGATTAATAGCCGACTTGTCATTTATGGACGTGCTGGCGGGCAGGAAACTAAATTCGATCCAGCCATACTAATGCAGCGAAATGTAAGTGTTGTCGGTTTTTGGTTAGTTCATTTTCTTAAAGATTCTAAGAAGTATAAAGAAAGTGTTATAGATTTATTGAATTATATTGGTGAAGGAAAATTAAAATTAATAATAGGCAAAACATTTGCTTTAGAAGAAGCGAGATTGGCACATGAACTTATAGAAGGCCGTCAAACAATTGGAAAACTTATTTTAAATCCTTAATCTCTTGTGCGGGAGGAATTGCAATTGATTTTGAATGAGCAAGAAACAAAAATAAGTTACAGGACTTGCCCATTGTGCGAAGCAACTTGCGGCCTGGAAATCTATACGAAGGGTCAGGAGGTTGTCCACATTAAGGGAGATAAGCAGGACCCTTTCAGCAAAGGATATTTATGTCCAAAGGGATTCAGTGTCAAAGAACTACATGCAGACCCTGACCGAATTCGGAAGCCGATGATCCGCCGCGGATCGGATTGGCAGGAAGTATCTTGGGAGGAAGCTTTTTCAGAAGTGAGAAAAGGGCTGCAATCAATTATCAAGGAGCATGGAAGAAATTCAATCGCAGTTTATTTAGGAAACCCTACTGTTCATAATTTAGGGAGTATGTTATATGGCCCTACGTTTTTAAGAGCATTAGGAAGTCGTAGTGTATTTTCTGCCAGTACGTTAGATCAGATGCCAAAACAACTTTCTTCTGAGATCATGTTTGGCAGTGATGCTAATCTTCCTATTCCCGATCTCGATCATACCGATTACTTTTTAATGATTGGGGCTAATCCGCTTGCATCGAATGGAAGTTTAATGACTGCACCGAATATGAGAGGAAGGTTGAAGGAGCTTCAGGAACGCGGCGGGAAGTTAGTGGTTATTGATCCTGTACGGACCTTGACCGCTAAACAAGCAGATGAACATCAGTTTATCCGTCCGGGAACGGATGCGCTTTTTCTTTTTGCCTTAATCCATACGCTCTTTGAAGAGGATTTGGTTACTCCAGGCAAACTAGTTAATCTACTAAATGGATTAGAGGAAATGAAATCATTATCACAGGATTTTACACCGGAAGTTGTTGCAGCAAAATGTGGAATACCCGCTGATGCCATTCGCCGTATTGCCCGAGAACTAAGCGGTTCAGAAAGAGCAATTGTTTACGGAAGGATGGGAACCTGTACACAACCATTTGGCACGATGAATAGCTGGCTAATAGATGTGTTAAATGTATTAACGGGGAACTTGGACCGCCAAGGCGGTGTCATGTTTCCAAATCCAGCAACAAGACGTGCAGTTTCAAAAAAAGCTCGGTCCATGCGTTATAACCGTTATCAAAGCAGGATAAGTACCATGCCGGAAGTATTGGGCGAACTGCCAGTTTCATGCTTGGCAGAAGAAATCGAAACCGAAGGGCCAGGACAAATTAGAGCCTTTATTTGTTTGGCCGGCAATCCTGCGCTTTCAGCACCAAATAGTGGGCGCCTGACAACGGCATTTGAGAGTCTAGATTTCATGGTTAGTGTAGACTGTTACTTAAATGAAACCTCTAGACTTGCTAACGTGATTCTTCCAGTTCCTTCACCTTTAGAACGGTCACACTATGATATTACTTTTTACAATTTAGCAGTTAGAAATATTGCCCATTATTCAAAACCAGTTTTTGAACTTCCACCAGACCAATTGGACGACTGGAAGATTCTTCTCCATTTAGCTGGTGAAGTGAGTGAGCATAATTTACAAGGTGACCCAATCAAAGTTTTAGATGATTTAACTGTGATGGAGCTTATTAAGCACGAAATTAAAAACGAGAATTCACCGATTTCTGAGAGGAAACCGCAAGAAATTTTTGACCTGCTAAAAAATCGAAAAGGGCCAGAGCGTTTACTAGATTTTTATCTTCGGGTAGGGCCGTATGGTGATCATTTTGGAGAAATACCGGATGGACTTAATTTATCCGTGCTTGAGGAAAATCCCCATGGGATGGATTTTGGAACGATGCAGCCAAGGATTACTGAAATTTTGCAAACTTCTTCAGGTAAAATTGAATTAGCTCCGGCTATTTTAGTAAAAGATGTTGAACGTCTGAAAGGGACACTTGAAACTAAATCCACGGATCTCCTATTAGTAGGTAGAAGGGATTTGCGCAGCAATAACTCGTGGCTTCATAATCTCCCTGTTCTGGTAAAAGGGGAGGACCGTTGTACGCTGCTCATTCATACTAGTGATGCAGTTAGCTTGGGATTAAAAAATGGAGGGAAGGCATTGGTCCAATCCCGAACAGGAAAAATTCAAGTGACTGTGGAAATCACCGAGGATATCATGCCTGGAACGGTAAGCCTGCCCCATGGCTGGGGACATAATCTTTCAGGCACACGCCTTGGAGTTGCAAAAGAGCACCCAGGAGTGAATGTTAACTTGCTGACGGATAATCGGGTAATTGATCCGATATCGGGGAATGCGGTACTGAATGGTGTACCTGTATCGATCGTGAAAGTTGGCTAATTAGGACCGTTTTATATAAAAGAGGCTCGTGGCCTGAGCCTCTTTTATGCTCTTTTTAACTTAATCTTCGTCCGTATCCCCGCCCAAATTGCAATAGCAAGTCCTCCCACAGTATCAGCTATTAAATCAGTCATGGTATCCTTGTTGCCGCCTCCTTGTAAGGTCATGTTAAAAAATTGATCAGAACTAAATTCATATACTTCCCACAAGACACCGCCCAGTGCCGCAAATGATAAAGTAAACAAAAAGACAAACCAAGGGGATATTTCATCTCCGGCATTCCGATGGATCAATCTTTCATATAAAGCAATTCCTGAAAAAGCTAAAATCGCTCCGCTGACAAAATGCATAAAGGTGTCCCACCAGCCAAGGCTATACCAACCCCGGATGGACCCCAAATATTGTGAGCCGATTAAAAAAATTAAATAAGAGATTACAATGGGTAAATTAAATTGAAGTTTCGTAAATAAAGCCAACAAAAGAGGGACAGCACCACATGCAATACCTCCTATGGCAACCGTCGATTTAAAGGATTGGCCAATATTATGATAATAGACAGCTAAAATTGCCATGAAAATCACGTATAATGCACTTAAAAGAATAACGAGTTTCCGATTCATTCAGGAGTCCTCCCGTTTTAAACTTTTTGTTTTCTAACACTGGCGTATATAGCGATAAGGAGACCACCGGCACACCCACACAATAAATCATACATTGTGTCTGTATTACCACCCCTCTGCATAGTGTGGGTCAATATTAAATCTCCAACAAATTCATAAATCTCCCATAGTACACTTGCAAGAACAGCAAGTGAGAGGACAAAGAGAAAAAGGATAACAGCAGATACATCGCTACGGACATTATCTGGTATGCATTGTTTATACAGAGCGATCCCAACAACTCCAATAAAAATCGCTTTGAAAAAGTGTAGCGTGGAGTCCCACCATTTGTAGTGAAGGTAAAAGCTCGAGATTGACCCTAAAAATAAGGAGCAAAATAAAAAAATATAATAGCTGATAATTATAGGTATATTAAAAGGAATATTTTTCAAACGTAATAAAATTAACGGAAATCCGCCGGCTAAAACACCTCCTAGGGCCACCTGCCATCTGGAATGATCATCTTTTATCAGATAGAAAATGAATAAGATGGCCATAAAAATGATAAAAACCGAACTTAAAATGATAATTAATTTTCTCATTATAATTTCATCCTATTCAAAAGAATTCCTTACAATTATGTCCAAACTGAAGAAAATAACTCAATCTCCTGCTGGAAAACAAGGTTTTGAAAGCGTATAGTGTAAATGTAAACAATAAGTCTTTATAGTTCAA
Source organism: Neobacillus pocheonensis (assembly GCF_050477905.1). Taxonomy (NCBI): domain Bacteria; kingdom Bacillati; phylum Bacillota; class Bacilli; order Caryophanales; family Bacillaceae; genus Neobacillus; species Neobacillus pocheonensis. The sequence goes on from NZ_JBCNAD010000027.1 coordinate 51,022, forward strand.
ACGTGGCGGTGTTTTTATGCAAAGAGCACAAATCCCAACATACGAGCGGATTGCAATTGATTTGGCCAATAGAATTCACGATGGGGAATTTAAGGTCGGAGAAAAGATTCACGGAAGGTCAACACTTGCAAGTGAATATAAAGTATCTCCGGAAACCGTCAGGCGGGCCATTAAAATTTTAGAGGATGTCGATATTGTTCACTCGGCTATGGGCAGTGGGATTGTTATCGCATCAAAAGAAAATGCTTTCAAATATATTCATCGTTTTTCCAATTTAGCAAGCATTAAAGATCTTGAAAAGAGTATGAATCGGTTAATCGATGAGAGAGACAAGCTTGATGAACAGCTGCTGGATACACTTCGAAAAATTTTGGATTATTCAGGCAAGCTTCGGCACACAAATCCATTAGCGCCAATTGAGGTGGAAGTCTTTCCGGACTGTAGCCATATCGGCAAAACAATTTCCGAAGTGAAATTTTGGCAAAATACTGGTGGTACAGTTATTGGAATGAAAAGAAACGGAGACATGATTATCTCCCCGGGGCCATATGCGGTCATATTGGAAGGGGATGTGCTGCTTGTCATCGGTGACGATAAAACTTATGACAGAGTCTTACATTTTTTAAAGGAATAGTAGCAAAGAAGCCAGTTTCAACCGAAACTGGCTTCTTTGTGTCTAAATTAATCCTTCTTCTTTTAAAAATTCTTTTGCCACTTTTGCCGGAGATTGCTTGAGGCTGTCAACCTTATAGTTAAGCTCCCGCATCTTTTCATCTGTAAGCTTTCCAGCTAGAGAATTTATCGTTTTTTGTAATTCTGGATGCTTTTTCAATGTTTCTTGTTTAATAATCGGGACTGCATAGTATGGCGGGAAGAAATTTTTATCATCTTTTAAAACTTTTAAATGAAATGCTTCAAGTAAACCATCAGTAGAAAAGGCATCAATAACATCACTTTTATGTTTATCAAGTGCCGTATAGCGTAATCCTCCGTCTACTGCTTTAACGCCTTTAAAATTCAGATTATAAGCTTTTTTAAGTCCAATTAAGCCATCGTCTCGGTTGGGGAATTCAAGAGTTGGTCCCATAATTAAGTTGTTACTCACTTTGGCTAAATCGGAAATAGAATTTAATCCATATTGTTCGGCCGTATCTTGTCTTACAGCCAATGCATAGGTGTTATTAAATCCAATCGGTTTTAACAATTGAATCCCATATTTCTGATTGAATTCCTTTTGAACAATACTATAAACCTTGTCTGGATTACTCTCTGGATTTTTCTTTAGGATATTAACTAATCCAGTTCCAGTATATTCTACATAAATATCGATATCGCCTTTATTTAAGGCACTAAAAGCTACCTGGGAACCACCTAAATTTAATTTTCGTTCTACTTGAATATCAGTCTTATTTTCTATTAAATCCGCCAGCATATTCCCTAAAATTAACTGCTCACTAAAATTCTTTGATCCGATGACAATTTTATCTTCTGCATTGGCTTTCGAATAGATCGTAAATGCACCTGCAAAAATAAGAAGAATAGAGGCAATCCCTATAAGCCATTTTTTCGAATTCTTACCCTTAGTTGATGTCGACCGTTTTTTACTTGTATAGGAAAGAGAGGATTCTAATTTTCCTACAATAAAGTCAATAAGGAGCGCGAGTATACATGCAGGGATTGCACCAGCTAAAATCATGTTGTTATCAACTGTTTGAACACCTGAAAAAACAAGATAACCAAGACCGCCTGCGCCAACGAAGGCAGCAATGGTCATTAAACCAACAGCGGTAACTGCTGAAATTCTGATACCCGCCATAATCATCGGGAAGGCTAATGGTAACTGTACCTTTCTCATTGTTTGACTCTTGGTCAGACCGATACCTTTGGCGGCTTCCAGAATATCCCCATCTATATTTGTTAAACCTGTATACGTATTTTTAACAATTGGCAGCAGGGAATAAAGTACAACCATGACAATGGCTGGCGTACTGCCTATCCCAATGAAAGGAATCAGGAAACCTAGTAATGCCAAGCTCGGTACAGCTTGAATAACGTTGGTCGTCCCAATGATCGGCTTTGAAAGCTTTGGTTCTCTTGAAATGAGAATTCCAAGTGGTATCCCTACAACAATCGCAATTAATACCGAAACGATGCTTAAATAAAGATGTTGTCCTAGTAAATTAAAAATTTGCTGATAGTTATTCGTGATATAATTCCAAAAATTACCCATTAAAACGCCACCTCCAAATCAATTAGTTGGCTGCTTAATGCCGATAAAATGCTGCTTCGGGTAATAAGTCCTGTTAATTGCTTAGCATTATTTACAACTGGCAAATAGCCGATTTTATGTTCATTCATCATGGCTAACACAGAAATTAAATTCGCATCCTGGTATACAGAGAGTACATTTTGTTCCATGATCATTTCAATGGAAGTATTTCGATTTAGTAATTGGATGCCTTTTAAAGTGACAAGCCCTTTAAGAACGTTGTGTTTATCTGTAACCATTAGGCTGTCCACTTTATTGTCCTTCATAATCTCAATTGCCTGTAAAACATTGCGCATCGCAGTAATTTTAACAGGATTATGAATCATAATATCCTCGGCTAACAATAATTCAGGATTGTTCCACACTCTTCGTTTTCCAATAAACCCTTCGACAAATTCATTAGCAGGATTTTTTAAAATATTTTCAGGTGTATCGTATTGCAGGATATCTCCATCTTTTAAAATACAAATCTTATCAGCTATTTTAATAGCTTCATCCATATCATGCGTGACAAAAATAATTGTCTTATTTAATTCCTTTTGCATTTGGAATAATTCATCCTGAAGTGAGCTTCTTGTAACGGGATCTAATGCACTGAAGGGTTCATCCATTAAGATGATATCGGAGTTTGTGGAGAATGCCCTGGCTACGCCAATCCTTTGCTGCTGACCGCCGCTTAATTCTTTCGGATAGCGGTGCAAGTATTCCTTGGGATCTAATCCAACCATTTCGAGTAATTCCAATGTTTTTGTTTCAATGGCAACCTGGTCTTCACCCTTCAATTTCGGGATCAACTCTAGGTTTTCCTTGATGGACATGTGAGGAAATAATCCTGTGTTTTGAATCACATATCCAATATTTCTCCGTAATTCAATCGGATTCATGGTGGAGATATCTGTCCCGTTGACAAAAATCTTTCCTGAAGTAGGCTGAATCAATTTATTGATCATTTTAAGCAAGGTTGTTTTCCCGCAGCCACTCGGTCCAATAAAAACGACTAGTTGACCAGCTTCAATATCTAATGAAAAAGGATTTATGATCGTCTTTGTCCGGTACTTCTTAACAATGTCTTTGAACTGTATCACTTTTATTCCCCCTTTATTTATTTTTGAAACAGTGTTTGTTAATGTGACAACTCAATCATAACACATAAGTTGTTAGTTTGTCGAATTCACTCCCAATTTTGAATAAGAGGCTCATTCTTTCCAAGCGTTTGCTCTTTAAGTAAAATGAAATGGAATTAATGTATTTGGGTAGGAGGAAAAATGAAAACAATCTTAATCTGTGATGATGATGTGTATATTCGTAATTTAGTGAAAGCCTTGTTCTTAAAAGAAGGATTTAGAATTCAAGCAGCAGAAAATGGTGCTGCTGCAATGGAAATATTGGAAAAAGAACTGTGTGATTTAGCCATTGTGGATGTAATGATGCCAGTGATGGATGGGTTTCTTTTAACCAATAAAATCCGGAAATTGTATGATATCCCGGTTATTTTACTAACAGCCAAAAGCCAAATAGAAGATAAAGAAAAAGGGTTTGAATCAGGTACAGATGATTATTTAATTAAACCATTTGAACCAAAGGAACTAATATTCAGGGTCAATGCTTTGCTAAGGAGATATGGCAACACGAGTGAGGCGAATATTAATCTAGGTTCCTTATCGATAAATAAGAAAAGCTATGAAGTAAAAATAAAGAACAAAACCTTCATGCTGCCTTTAAAGGAATTTGAGTTATTATCTTTTCTCGCCACCCATCCGAACCAGGTTTTCAGTCGCAGTCATTTGATTGAGAAAGTTTGGGGTTTAGAGTTTGAAGGGGATGAAAGAACAGTTGATGTTCATATTAAACGTTTGCGTGAGCGATTTAGTAACATGTCAGCGGATTTTGCCATCAAAACGATTCGAGGAGTGGGTTATTCCCTAGAGGTAGAAAGATCATGATTATGAAATCTTTATATAGTAAATTCGCTTTTATTACGATCATGATAATGATTGTAAGTGGAATTATTTCCTTTTTCATCTCCAATGCTTATTACCAGGTTAAATTAAAGAAGCAAAATGATGAAAAGATAACTAAATTTGCTTCAGAAATGGCGGAATTTGCAAGCAAGCACCCCTTGATAAGTTTAGAGGATTATTTTGAACATATCGGTTCGATTGGCTATCAAATCGTGTTGATAAATCAAGACGGAGATAGGAGTTATTTTGGCTCTTCCTTCAGAGTGAAGGATTTGCCGGATAAGATAACAGATAAGGTATTAGAAGGAATTGTTTATCATGGAATTCGTCAGTTTCCTCACAAAACGTTTGTAACAGGCTTTTTTGCGAATGAATTATCGAATTCCATCGGGGTACCGTTTCAATACCAAAATAAAAAATATGCCTTGTTTATTAGACCTGATATAAAGCTTATGTTTAACGAAATGCATATATTATTTGGCTGGCTTCTGATCATTGCCATTTTATTAAGTATATTCCTGGTGCTGATCAGCACCAAATATTTAGTCGATCCGATACGAAAGCTCAACAAGGCTACCAAAGAAATCTCCGAAGGCAACTTCTCAATCAAGCTTGATATTGGGCGAATGGATGAACTGGGTAACTTAGCAGCCAATTTTACAAGAATGTCCAAGAAACTGGCACGAGTTGATATGCTCCGAAAAGAATTAATATCGAATATTTCACATGATATTCAATCGCCGCTTGCGAATATTAAAGGGTATTTGAACATGCTCGAAAATAATGATAAAAGTGAACAGGACAAGCAGAAGTATATTCAAGTCATGCATTCAGAAGCAGACAGGTTATCAAAAATGACAAAACAGCTTTTGCTTCTATCTTCCATTGAAAGCAAGAAGGATATAATGGATGTTCGTAGGGTTGATGTTTCCGGCCAATTAAAAACGGTCATTCACCAATATCAATGGAGTATCATGGAAAAAGGAATTATGATTAGTTACGAGCTCATAGATGATGCTTGGGTTAATGGAGATGCTTCTTTGTTATATTCAGTCTGGGAGAATTTGTTATCGAATGCCATTAAATATAATCGCGATAACGGAACAATTGATATAGAATTACGTGAATCTGAATCACAACTGGAAGTGGTATTCAAGGATACTGGAGTCGGTCTAGATGATAAAGAAAAGGAAAGAGTTTTTGATCGTTTTTACCGAGCGGACGTTTCAAGAGAGCGGTCTGTTGAAGGTACTGGGTTGGGACTATCCATCGTTAAATCAATTATTGATTTGCACCAAGGAAAAATTGAATTAAATAGTCAAAAGGGCAAGGAATCTGCCTTCAAGGTGATTCTTCCAAAACTGTAAAGTGTAGTTCATCTTCCGTTCATATTCATTAAGTATCCTTCTTATGAAATGAAACAAGGGAGATGAATTTTTTTATGTACTTTCTACCGTTTAAGGAAATGACTTTTTTTAAAGTAAGATTTTTATTAATCAGCTTTATTCTCTTTTTTGTGGCAATATTAGTATTTGTGATTAGCGGATTGGCCAATGGCTTGTCCATGAATAATGCTTCGTCGATTATTAATATGGATGCAGACTCCTTTTATTTGCAAAAAAGTGCTGACAATCGTATTGATAGGTCTCACTTAACCCTCGATATAGAAAAACTAGATTCTAACAGCGATGCACAGCCAATCGGCATCCAAATGGGTGCATTAGCACAAAAGAATTCGGATAATAAAGTTGATGTTACCTTTATGGCAATAAAACCTGGCAGTTTCTTAGAACCAAAGTTAGTTAATGGAAAGGGCTTAATGACAGGTGGAATGAATGCTTTATTGCTAGACCGTTCGCTTAAATCTGAAAATATTAAGGTTGGAGACATTCTCGAAGATGCTCGGAGTGGTTTTGAGTTTACAGTGGCAGGATTCATGGAGGATCAAACCTTTAGTCATACTCCTGTTGCCCTTATTTCTCTTGAAAGTTGGAAGAAAACAACTGGTGGGAATAAAGGGAATGAATTTAATGCCGTCGTTCTAAAGAAGAACAATCAATTTCAGAAAAAAGAAATTGCTAATTCAGTGGAAAATGGAAAATGGATAGAAAAAGGTCAAATCGTAAAGGGCATCCCCGGATATTCCGCTGAGCAAAATTCACTTTATATGATGCTTTCATTTTTAATTGTTATTGCCGTTTTTGTTTTAGCAGCGTTCTTCTACATTATGACAATTCAAAAAACAGCGCAGTTTGGTATATTGAAGGCAATTGGAGCTAAATCAAGCCTTCTCGTAAAATCGACGATATTCCAGGTAATCTTGTTAACAGTGGTAAATATAGCGGCAGCAGTAGCATTCACCAGGGTCTTTATGGTGGTACTCCCGAATGATATTCCGTTTATTTTTGATATGAAGCAGATTGCTAAATTCTCAGGAATTCTATTCCTCGTCTCTATATTCGGTTCGTTATTGTCCGTTTTTAATATTGTGAAAGCAGATCCAATTCAGGCGATGGGGAGGTTAGAATAATGTTTGAACCGTTAATTTTAGAAAATGTAGAAAAATCCTTTAAAGATGGTGAAAAAGAAAATCATATTGTAAAAAATTTATCTTTTAGTCTCCGGATGGGAGAAGTAGTAGCTGTTGTAGGACCTTCGGGTTCCGGAAAATCCACTTTTTTATCGATTGCAGGCGCCTTGCAATCCCCTGATAAAGGAAAAGTAATAGTGAATGGAACAGATATAGCCACTTTCAATGAAATAGAAAAAGCAAATATTCGTTTGGATCATCTTGGCTATATTTTTCAAACGTCTAATTTAGTCCCTTATTTAAAGGTGGAAGAACAGTTAAGCCTCGTTTTAAAGATGGCGAACCAATGGTCAAGTGGTAGTAAGAGAAAAATAAAAGAAATGTTATCCGCAGTGGAAATGGATCATCGTGCTAAAGCTTATCCCTACCAATTGTCAGGCGGGGAGAAACAACGGGTAGCGATAGCAAGAGCGTTTATTAATGATCCTGAAATTATCTTGGCAGATGAACCAACTGCAAGCCTGGATTCAAATCGAAGCATGGCCATTATCGAGTTGATTTCCCAAATTGTTAAGGAGCAAAATAAATCAGCGATTATTGTTACACATGATGAGCAAATTCTCCCTTTGTGCGACCGCATTGTCGTTATGAGGGATGGACAATTAATTGAACGTGTTGGTTGAATAAAAGAATGCTGGCAATTTAAAAAATTGCCAGCTTTTTAATGTTTTAATTTAGATAGGTGTTCTTAAAGATGTTAAAATAAAGATAATAAAAAATTTTCAAAAAATAGGAGGAGAATGTATTTTGAGCTTTGTTAGGGATAAATTCAGTACGAAGTTTTTCTTTTTCCTCGTGTTTGCTTTTTTATTGATACATGTTCCGATTGTTGGAAATTATGTAAAAATAATTAACACCTTAATTCATGAATCAGGTCATGCTTTAATCGCACTATTAGGGGGCAATGTTGAAAGGATATCATTGTTTATGAATTCAGAGGGGGCAACCTATAGTCATCAATCTACATGGGTTGGCAGTTTTTTTACCAGTCTTGCTGGCTATACCTTTGCATCTTTTATGGCGTTTCTTTCATTTTTGCTAATCGGAAAGAAAAAACAAATACTCTTGATTGATATATTGTTAGGTTTTATTTTTCTAAATTTGCTATTTTGGGTACGTAATCCATATGGAATATTTTGGCTTTGTTCCTTCGCGGTCGGCTTTTTAATTTTACTTATAAAAGGGGGTCAAGGCCTAAGAGATCATATTTTACTTTTGATTGCTACGGTTCTATTGGTTGATTCGGTACAAAGTGCCTATGAAATCTTAACAATTAGCTTAGTTCAGCCCTTAGCGGCAGGGGATGCAGCAAATCTTGCTCAATTAACACATATTATTCCTGCGCCAATCTGGGGGATTTTCTTTTTTATTCAGTCTCTTTGGTTTTGTTATTATGGCTTGAAAAGAGGATATTATAAACTTGGAAATTAAAAAAGGAGGACGGACCTCCTTTTCGCCAATAGGTATTATTATTTTTGTAAATCTTTTTTCGTTATCTCACTTCGAATGCTTGTTTCTTTTGAGAATTCAGTGTCTTGTTTTTTGTTATTTGGGTATTTATTTCTCCGTTCACGATTATCGTTACGATTTGTCATTCGGAACCCTCCTTTCTAATTCGGTCGATAATTATTTTGTACATGCGGATGTTTTTTACTCAATTAGCTTATAAAAGCACGATATTGGTAATAGTTAACATATGCTAATACAATAACCAATGTATGAAAGGTGGAGCAATAGGTATGAATATATTAAACGCTATTAATACTCGACGAAATATAAAAAAATTTAAATCGGATCCTGTTAAGGAAGAGTTGATTTATTCGTGGTTGCAGGCGGCAGCAATGGCTCCTAATCATCGGATGACGGAGCCATGGGAGATTTATTTTATTGGAAGTGAGACAAGAGCAACATTAAACCATAAAACGAATTTCGGAAATGCCCCATTTTTAATGGCAATATTATCGAAACAAGGATCAACAAAAATTGAAACGGATGAAAATGCAATGGCAACAGCATGCTTTGTGCAAAATTTTAACCTGGCAGCCTGGGAAAAGGGAGTAGGGACATTTTGGTCTTCGATTGGAGCGAAAGGAAAAAATCGAGAAACGCTGGGTATTCCAGAAAATTATGACCTCATTGGCGTTCTTGCTGTCGGCTATCCAGAAGAAATACCCGACCCAAAGCCAAGAACTGCGATTACAAGCAAAATAAAGAAGCTGCCATAAATATAAATAAGGAAAAGCCGACCGTTCATGAACTGCTCCCCAATTGTTAGACACCACTAACAATTGGGGGTGCAGTTTTTTTATGGTTGGCTTTCCTATTATGTCCTTAAATTACGGAATTCGCATACTCTACTGAAAGATTGTCGATGATTTTTTGGACAGGTAAGATTTCTTTAATTTCACCCACTCTTGCACCCGCAAAAACTAACCCATTTTCAACATCTCCATTAACGGAGGTAACGAGAGAATCTAGTGTGCAGAAGCGGTAGGAGCAATTTTTTAAACAGTCCAAACATTTAGCGATTTTTATTTTGTCTGGTCCGCTAATTAAGTCAGTAAAATGATTCTTAATCGCTCTCCCTTGTAATCCTACTGTGGTTTTGACTAAAACCAAATCATCGTCTTGAGCATTAACATATTTTTGCTTAAAGGCTAACGGTGCATCACATTCTTCGCTGGCCACAAACCGAGTCCCCATTTGCACACCTGAGGCACCCATTGAAAGTGCTTTAGCAATATCGCAGCCGTTCATAATTCCTCCTGCAGCAATCACTGGAATCGAAACGGCTTCAATAATTTCAGGAAGAATGTCAAACATGGGGCGATCAGTTCCAAGATGCCCTCCAGCCTCAAAACCTTCCACCACAACCGCAGATGCCCCCAACCTCTCCGAAATCCGAGCCAATTTGGCTGAAGAAACTATCGAAATGACAGGAATCCCAGCTTGTTTGCCCCATGCATACATATCCCTTGAAATTCCAGCTCCTGAAATTATAAAATCAACCTTTTCTTCAAGTGCTGCTTTCATTTTTTCAGCAAAATCATTCATAGCAAACAACACATTTACCCCAATATATCCAGTATCCTTAATAAGGTTTCTAGCTTGCTTTATATGAGAACGCATTTCCGCAACTGAAATACCTGTACCAGAAATAATTCCAACTCCGCCAGCATTTGCTACAGCTGATGCAAGTTTGCTCAAAGAGATGCCTACACCCATCCCACCTTGGAGGATTGGCACCTTGGGCATTATATGACCTATTTTAAGTTGTGGAAAGTTCAATTCATAACCCCATTTCAATTGATTTTCATATGGAACTTCTTATGTATCGTATCATCTTGTATTTGAAATGTATGTGATGTTTGTTACCTGGTCATAAAAGCAGGTTATATTTTTTTCTAAAAAAACACAGTATAAGAACAATCTTCCAGTACCAAACTATACGTTATGGAAAAATTATTGAATGGTGGGGAAGAGATGGTAAAACTTTTTACAGACATTGATTTGGATGGATTAGGCTGCGGGTTAATCGCAAAGATAGCATTCGGGGAAAGGGCAGATGTTTCTTATTGCTCCTATCGAATTTTAAATCAAAGAGTGGAAGCATTTATTTCAAATTCAGAGAATAATGCTGAGGATGTGTATATCACTGATTTAGCTGTTAATAGCGATGTTGAGAAAAAACTAGCAGAGAGATTCCGGCAGGGAAAGCATATTCAAATGATTGATCACCATGTCACAGCCATGCACTTTAATGAATATTCGTGGGCAAGTGTAAAAGTAGAATATGATACAGGGAAAAAAACATGTGCAACTTCATTATTTTATGATTTCCTCGTTGAGCAGGGAAAACTCGAGCGAAATAATGCATTAGAGGAGTTTATCGAGCTAGTCCGTCAGTATGATACATGGGAATGGGATGAAAACAATAATGTAACCGCTAAACGATTAAATGATTTATTCTATATTAGGAATCGCGAGCAATTTGAAGAAGAGATGTTAAAAAGGCTTATGGAAAATAAAAATTCATTTGACCTTACTGATACAGAAAATATGCTTCTCGATATCGAAGAGCAGAAAATTGGGCGCTATATCCAGTCCAAAAGCAGACAAATGGTACAAACCTTTGTGAGTGATTTTTGCGTAGGAATTGTCCATGCTGAGCAATATTTATCTGAACTGGGAAATGCCTTAAATAATCTAAATCCGCATTTGGATATGATTGCTTTATTGAATGTTGGCACCAAGAAAATGGGGTTTCGAACTATTCATGATGAAGTAAATGTAGCGGAATTTGCTCAGAAGTACGGCGGCGGGGGACATCCGAAAGCCTCTGGATCAGATTTGACAAATGAAGCATTTAAAACGTTTATTGTGCAGGTTTTTGATAACCTTCCTCCTAAACCAGATGCAGATCGAAATGAATTTAACGTAAAAGAATCTGAATATGGAAGCAGTTATCAAAATCATAAGGGTGAAATTAGTTTTATTCTGAGTACGGGGGATAACAGCTATACCCTTTATCATAATGGAGAAAAACGAAATCAATCGTTCATGTCGTATGCCGAAGCGGAACGATTTATTAAAAGAAACTATACATCTTGGCTCCGATACGACAAAGAATATTTACCTTTGCTCGCAAAAACGCTTCAAATTTCAATCGAGGAGCTTAAGGGGAAATACTCTGAAATAATCAGCAACAGGTTAGTGGACATTGTAAAAATATAATAAAAGAGCTTGGAACAACCAAGCTCTTTTATACGTCTACTTAACAATCTCTGCTAAAATTTCATAGGATCGCAGGCGGGCATGATGATCAAAAATTTGTGCATTAACGATCATTTCATCTGCCTGGGTTTCATCTAAAAAGGCCTGAAGCTTATCTTTAACCGTTTCTGGTGAACCGATAATGGTGGTACTTAATCGACCAGCTAACAATGACTTTTCGTAATCGCTGCAAAGATCGTCGATATTTTCTACTGGAGGCTGAAGCTTTCCGGGATTATTCCGAATGAGCGCAAGGAATTGCTGCTGCATCGATGTTGATAGCCATTTAGCTTCCTCATCAGTATCTGCAGCTATAACATTCACTCCAACCATGGCATAGGGTTTTTCTAATGCCGCTGATGGTCGGAAATTGCTGCGATAAAGGGCGAGAGCAGGGTTTGTATATTCCGGTGAGAAGTGACTGGCAAAAGAGAATGGCAATCCTAATTGGCCAGCTAATTGAGCACTAAAGCCACTGGAACCCAACAGCCAAATAGGGATATTTAATCCTTCCCCTGGAATGGCTCTTACATAATTTTTCCTTGATGAATTAAAGTAATCTCGTAGTTCTCCCAACTGCTCAGGGAAGTCCTGACCATCGCTTCGGCGGTCCCGTCTTAATGCATGAGCAGTCAATTGGTCTGTTCCGGGTGCACGTCCCAGACCAAGGTCTATGCGGCCGGGAAAGAGAGATTCGAGTGTACCAAATTGTTCGGCAATGACGAGCGGTGCGTGATTTGGAAGCATAATTCCTCCAGAGCCAACGCGGATGGAGGTTGTGCCTGCTGCAACATGGCCAATCACCACTGAAGTCGCAGAGCTTGCAATCCCTGGCATATTATGATGCTCTGCAAGCCAATATCGGTTATATCCCCATTTTTCAACATGGCGGGCCAGGTCTAAAGTGTTTCTCAAAGAATCAGTTGGTGCTCCTCCTTCAATAATTGGAGAAAGGTCAAGAACTGAATATCGAATATCTTTAAGCCGTTTTTTGGCATTTTCTTGAATCATTATTGTCAGCTCCTTTCCTTAAAACCTAGATTTGTTGTTCATAAAAATTTTAGCAGTTCTTTGCAGCCTCTCAAAATGAAATGCTTTTACAACATCCATTTATGGTTTAATTAAGATTAGCATGGTAATTTAATCGTAGGTATATTTGATTATTATTTTAAAAATGTAATTGCCGTGAAACATTATGTAAATCCAGATACATATTCATGTAATGTTTTTGAGGTATCATGAATTAAGGAGTCTATTGAAAAAATTTTAATATACCTTTTTGAGTGAATAAAACTATGGGGTGATTAAATGGTTGCAACTTCAAAAAGGAGTAAATACTTCGATAATGCTAAATGTATTTTAATTTTTCTCGTTGTTTTTGGTCATCTCATCAGTCCTTTAAAGGAACATGATGGGATTCTTTTTACCTTATATTCCGTTATTTTTTTATTCCATATGCCAGCGTTTATCTTAATCTCAGGATACTTCGCCAAAGGGTATAAAAAGAAGGGATATTTGATAAAATCTGTAAAAAAAATATTAATTCCTTATTTAATCTTTCAACTAATTTACTCTGTTTATTATTATCTAAATGGACAAGAAGAAAAATTGGATTTTGATTTACTTCATCCACACTGGTCGCTCTGGTTTTTAATGAGTTTGTTTTGTTGGAATTTGTTGCTTTATCTTTTTGCGGAGCTAAGGTGGAAGGGTTTTGTGATAGCCATCGTTATTGGAATTGGCATCGGTTATGTTGATCATATAGGCAGTTTTTTAAGCTTATCTAGAACATTTGTATTCTTCCCATATTTTTTATTAGGGTATTTATTAAACAGTAATCAATTAAAAAGGGTTATCCGGGCTAAATATTCACTTCCTCTCGGGTTCTTAATTTTAATTGGAACCCTAATCACTGTTGGGATTGGTTTCCCAAAAGACGCCGTTCCCTGGCTGTTGGGTGATACTTCTTATGCAAACATGGGTGGAAAAGAAATATCAGATGGATTATTTCGTGGACTTCAATATGGCGTGACCTTCATCGTTATGTTTGGGTTTTTAACACTTATCCCGTCCACGCAGTTTAAATTAACGAAAATCGGAGAAAGAACTCTTTATATCTATTTATTCCATGGATTTATTATTAAATCGTTTGAAGCCTTCATACCGGATGAGAGTTTAAGTACCTTTGCGGGAAATTATCTATTACTTTTCATCATTTCCTTCTTAATTTGTAAAGTCCTTGGAAGTTATTTGATGAAAAAATATACACAGCCACTTGTTGAACTAAAAGTATAAAAGCCGAATGTGCCACATTCGGCTTTTTTTGTTTAGAAAACTAGAAATTAAAACCCAAATAACGAGCTAACGAAATTTTTCTTTTTTCGTTTTACCTTTCCATTATCTAGAACAAGTGGTTTTTCTAAATGTGAAGATTTTTTAAGTTCAATAATTTCAGTTTGAAGTAATTCTACCTTCTGTGTTAATCCAGTTATTTGTTGCTGAAGCTCTTCAATTTCACGACGATGTTGGAGAAGTTGATAGGAAGCAACCGAGTCTGCTTTTGCGTGTAGACCAATTTCTAATTTGCTTACTTTCTCCATTAATTTTTCTATTGTCTCATCCTTCTCCACGGACTTAACAGTTCCTTTGCGAGAACTTTTTTTCTCTTTGACAGGAGCAATTTCTTGAATGAGTGTCCCGCTTTGCAACTGTTCATGAATTCCTTTTAATATGTCAATATCCTTGCTGGTAAAATGATAGTGCCCTCGTTCATTTCGTTCCATTGGCAGATCGAGCTGTTTTACCCAGCGCTGAATCGTACTAGTAGACACTCCTAATAATTTAGCTACTTCGCTTGTATTCATATCGAATCCCTCCAAAGTTAAAATTCCCGTAAACTCCGAACGACGAAATGATTACCCATTTTTTTTAAGACCAGAATTTCCACCATTTCTTTTCCTTAGCTGCTGCTACATCTCGAAAGCTTGTCAACATTTGTTGGAAAGCTAATTCTCTTTGGGTGATTTCGCTACGATATTGATTTCTTTCTTCAATAAAAAATTCACGGTCTAGAGCGATAGCTTCAGTCAAGCTTGAGATTTCATTATTAGTGACATCAACGTAATTCGCTAACTCCTCAGAGGTCTCAGTCAACTGTTTTGAAAGAGTGAAGATTTCTTCTGTTGTTTCTATCGTAACGTTTGATATGCTTTTTGAAAGGTATTGTAAAGACTCAAGTGTATTTTCTGATGCCTTTTCAATCGATACTGACAGGTCTTGAATTTCAGCTTTTGTATTAGCTGTCGATTTATAAATGGAATCGGAGAGTGATTTTACGGTGGTCAATGTTCCATTTTTGATTTCTTTTTTTACTTCCTCTATTACTTCTTTACGGACAACACTTCGGATTTCTTCTTTTACTTCATTTAAGAAATTTTGCGTATAGGTATCCATTGCTTCAAAAAATAGATTGGCATTTTTTAAAGGATTATCGTCCACAACTACAGGAGCAAATGGTTCTGATAGGACTTCGATGGAAACAGCGGAAGGTTCCATTTCTTTACTATTTTCTTCTTCTGGCTCTTGTTGTAGCATCGTTTTACGTATCTCTTCCTTACTTAACTTTTCTTGGTACATTCGTTTAATGTCAAGCAACAGGTCTATCTCCAACTCGGAATAAATTCTTGCTCCTTGTTTAGTACGGGGAATTTCAAGTATTTCATTAAACTCATGTTCCCACTGTTTTAAGGTAGAAGGGGGGATATTTATTTTTTTAGCTGCTTCTTTTAAGGTATAGGTCTTCATTTACAATTCATTCCTCTCTAAAGAAATCTAGGAAATAATCATCGTTATGATAGTAATTCACCATGAAGTATCCTATTTTCCTGCTATATGACAAAACCTATCAAAACAAGACTTAAAGCAAGAAATAATAACATTTTTTTTAAATTGAAATACCCATTTCAAAAAAAAAGCAGTGGCTTCTACTTTGAAGCACACTGCTTAAATCATTCCACTAAACCCAAAGTCTTCAATCCATTAAATACACCTGACCTGTTGACGTCTGTGGTTTTATGCTTTGCAATCTCATAGAGATCGGGATGGGCGTTACCCATGGCAAAACTCTCACCAACCTGTTGAAGCATTTCTTTATCATTCATGCCATCCCCAAAAGCAATGGAGTTTTCCTTAGCAATGCCGAGATGCTTTAAAACCATTTGAACCCCATAACCTTTGTTTACTTTGTCTCTGATGACATCATAACAATGGCGCATCCCATCAACATTGACTTGTGATAAATGGATTCCGTCTATCACTTGGTAAAGGGCGGGATCATTATTATTTAAATTCACCAGAGTCATACCAAGAACCTTAAGGTTATTAGAATGGGAATAAAGTTCATTCTTATGTAAATGGAACTTTTTGATGAAATCTTGCATTTGTGGTGAATCTAATGTGGTTAGCACATTCTTTTCATTTGTATATAAAACGACATCATGCTGATTCACATTTGCAATATCGAGGAATTTCTTAACGGAAGGATCATCCATTGGATCTTGAAAAATGTCATCACCTTTATATATGGCGTACGCACCATTATAACCAATATAAGAGTCAATATTTAATTCTTTAGCCAGTTCTTTAATTTCATGGATCGGTCTTCCAGTTGCTAAAAATACCTCTATACCCTTAGCCTGTACTTGAAGAATAGCGTCCTTTGTAGACTCCTCAATCGTATCTTCTTGGGTAAGGATGGTACCGTCTATATCTAAAAATAAGATTTTATATTCGGTCATGAGTAGTTCTCCTTTTATTATCAATGAAAATAGTGTACCACTTTTTTTTATGAAAGAAACTCTTCTTCCGAATCCACTCTCAAAAAACGTAAAAGAGGGGTTTAAATCATAATTTGAGGAATAATAGGCAGGAGACCAACCAGTGGATAAAGAGAGGAATCTTATGAAAAAGCTGGCACTTACCTTTTGCTTATTATTCGTTTTTGAAAATCCACTTCAAGTTTTTGCGCTGCAAAATGTACCAATTCTAATTTATCATTCCATTGATGAATTTACCGGGCATGGATCAAAAGAGCTGTATGTTACACCGGAAAATTTCGAAAAGCAGATGACGTACTTAAAAGAGCATGGTTATACATTGTTAACCTTCGAACGCTGGCAAGAAATGAAAAGGGTGAGAAAACCTATTTTTATTACCTTTGATGATGGTTACAAAAATAATCTTAACGCTTTTGCTATTTTTCAAAAATTAGAAACAAAGAGCTTTAAGCCTGCTGGAACCATTTTTGTCATATCAGACTTTATCGGTAGATCCAATCGTTTATCTAAAACTGAAATAAAGAAGATGGCAGATTCGGGTTTAATTTCCATTCAATCCCATACAGCAACACATCCAGATTTAACGATAACCGAAAATTTAACATATGAACTTAAAGATTCGAAGGAAAAATTACAGCGAATAACAGGCAAGCCTATTATCGCTTTGGCTTATCCTTATGGAAATACAGACGAACAGGTAATAAGAGAAACGAAAAAATATTATACATATGGACTTACGACTATCCCAGGTCTCTATTCTAATACAGGAATAAAAAACGAGCTTTATCTCCTGCCCAGAACGTATATCAAATACTCCACTACACTAGATGAGTTCGTAAAACTAATAGAAACTAACTGAAGCACGACGATTACTTTTTAAACGTAATCGTCTTTTTTTGCCCTTAAATTAATATGCTCTTGTTAGGGGGGATTTGGATGAATACTGCAATATGTGTGTGGGATGAGCATTTATTTTGGCTGGAAATTCTCCAGGATCACGCGATTTTTGTGCGAGACCATCTTTCGAAGGAGGAAGAGGAGGGAATTTCTATCGCCGAGAGGTTTATTCAATCATTTGGAACCTTACTTCATAACCTACAGCAATTGAATCCAGCTTTAAGTGTCTCTTCAACTGAGCAAATTGCGTTTGCCAAACAATCATATACCGTTTCATTTGAATATTATCGTTTTGAAGGCAATTTAGAGCACTATTTTCCTGAAACCTGTTATTTTATAAAAAAGTTAGCAGAATTTGCACCAGAACTTTATTCCGAAAGTACTCATTGTTCTTTAAGAAAACCATCATTTAGCTAAATTGAAAAACTGGGCAGCCGATGTGCCCAGCTCCTTCTATTAATAATATAAATACATGTGATTGAAAAGGCTTTGTAATCTCTCCGAAACTTCCGTGTAAACTATCAAAGCTATAATAAATGAAAGACTTTAGTTGGGTGGGTGTCTAAATGGAAGAGACGATGGTAAAATCCTATCTGCAAAAATCACTAGAAGAGTGGAAGGACGATATTTCACTCGTTCTTGATGAAATTGCGTCGGAATATGATGAAGTTGCACAGGAATTAAAGGTATATTCCTATAAATATGGAATTACCAAACAGGTCATTCAATCGACAGTAAACGAAGAAATCATTGAAAAAATTCGCCAGATGTATCACAAACCTTTTGAGGAAAGCTATAATCAGTTGAAAGAATACATAAAAGATCTTGAGGAAAAGCGAAGAGTGTTTCAAATGTTTATTCAAAAAATCGAGGAAGTTACCAAGAAAGAATCGGCAAAGATAACAACTTATTAGAATGAAATGAGGCATTTCCTTTAGGGGATGTCTCCTTTTTGTTCTGAAAAGAACCACTGCAAAAGGGCCTTGCATATATTAATTAGCAAGAAGTGATGCGAGGTGTCAATTTATGATAACAGCGAAAATTGGAAGTAATACTTACCGTATCCCTGATAACCTCGAGGCATATTTTTATGATTTTCGCACTCAAGTGATCGGGATGAACCAAGATTTTGAATCGCCTTACGGTAAAAAGAAAATTATTTATGCCGATTGGACAGCCAGCGGACGTCTCTACAGACCGATTGAACAAAAAATAACGGAAATATTTGGACCCTATATGGCCAATACCCATACAGAATCCAATATTACAAGTTTAATGATGACAGGAATCTATAAGCAATCGAGAAAAATCATAAAGGACCATGTTCATGCGGATGAAAACGATATTGTTATCCTGGATGGTTTTGGAATGACATCAGTAGTAAATAAATTTCAACGAATCTTGGGAGTTAGGGTGCCCGAACAGTGGAGAAGTCACCTTAAGCTTTCAGAAGAGGAAAGACCGGTCATTTTCATAACGCATATGGAACACCATTCGAATCAAACCTCCTGGCTTGAAACATTGGGGGACGTGGTTATCATTCCTCCTGACGCGGATGGAAGAGTCGATCTATATCAATTGGAGCAGCAACTTTTTCTCTATAAAAAACGAAAACTGAAAATTGGTTCGTTTACCGCTTGTTCTAATGTGACTGGAATACAAACGCCCTACTATCAGTTGGCAAAGGTCATGCATAAACATGGAGGGATTTGTTGTGTTGATTTTGCGGCGGCTGCTCCTTACGTAAAAATTGATATGCATCCCAAAGACCCACTGGAAAAATTGGATGCCATTTTTTTCTCCCCGCATAAATTTTTAGGTGGCCCTGGAACGAGTGGAGTACTAGTGTTTGATTCTCGTTTATATAAAAATAGTGTGCCTGATCATCCAGGGGGTGGAACGGTATCTTGGACAAATCCTTGGGGAAATCATAAATATTATGAAGACATTGAACTACGGGAAGATGGGGGCACACCAGGGATTCTACAGGCGATTCGAACAGCCCTTTGCTTGAATTTGAAAAATCAAATGGGTATTGAGAATATGTTAAAAAGGGAAAAGGAACAACTAGCTTTTTTACTTCCCCAATTAGAGAAAATCCCAAATCTCCATGTATTAGACGGGCATATGAAGAATCGTTTAGGAATCGTATCTTTTTATGTTGAAGATATTCACTACAATTTGATTGTTCGCTTACTCAATGATCGGTTTGGCATTCAGGTGAGGGGAGGCTGTTCGTGCGCAGGAACCTATGGGCATTATCTATATAATATTGATGAAAAAACATCAAAGCAAATAACCGATCAAATCAATTTAGGAGATATGTCCGCTAAACCTGGCTGGGTTCGCTTTTCTTTACACCCAATTATGACCAATGAAGAGATTTCATTGTTTGTTGAAGCAATGAATGAAATTGTCAGCAATATTTCGGATTGGAAAAAGGATTATGTATATGATGCAGCGAGCAATGATTATTTTTATATCAATCATATTAGAGAAGATATGTCGCCATTATTTCGGATGGATTAATTCTAATAATAAAACCGCCAATATCAATTCAAATGGCGGTTTCTTAGTGTAAATGAATAAAACTCATAAGGGCTGGGATAAGTGAGAATCCCAAAATTAAGGTAATCATGGCGGCAAATATCATGGCGAGGGTAGAAAATGTACCTTCTTTTTCACCATATTCCATGGCTTTATTGGTCCCAGCCCCATGTGCAGCCATTCCAAGTGCTAAGCCTTTCGCAATCGGCGTCTTTATCGATAATCCCTTAATCACCATCGGACCGATTACACCACCAGTAACTCCAGTTAAAATAACAAAAACGGTGGTTAAGGTCGGCAAACCACCAATTTCTTTGGATACTTCTATCGCAATCGGTGTTGTTATTGACCTTGGTAAAATACTTATCACAAAATCAGAATTCAGGTGAATGAGTTTAGAAAGTCCTAGAGAAGAAAAAATAGCGATTAAACTTCCTGTTGTAATACTTATTAAAATATTTCCGATGTACTTTTTAACTAAACGAATATTTTTATAAATCGGAATGGCAAATGCTACTGTTGCTGGTCCGAGTAAGTTTGTTAACCATTTTGATGAATGTAAGTATTCATCTGCAGACACGTGCATTAAACTAATTAAGCCAATTAAAGCAAGTGGAGCGATAAGTAATGGATGAAACAGCGGGAATGACCATTTTGTGTAACCTTTTTTCGTTACACGATAGATTAGATAGGTTATGACAGTAAAAAAGATTATTTTCAAAATGCATCACTTCTTTTAAGTTTTCGATTATAAAGCTTTTCAGCCACAAACGCAGTAGTTCCCATAACAATCATTGTGCTGAAAATGATAAGCACGATTGTTTCAACACCTTGCCATCCTAAGATTTCTTTATAATTAACAATACCTACTGCTGATGGAACGAAGAAAAGAAGCAATTCTGCCAGCAGCCATTTTCCGCCTTGTTCAACCCATTCGAGCTTTACAAGCTTTAGCATTAAAGCCAAAAATAATAATACCAAACCAATCATTGAAGCAGGAATCGGCACCTGAACAAATGTTTTAATGACGATTCCAAGAAAAAGGAATATATGAATAAACAATATTTGCAGGATTATTTTTAAGATTTTCATCGTAACAACCTTTCTATAAATAAATAACGGATTTTTATTTACTAGAGTAATGTTACGACTAACTTCATGATTCGTAAAATACATATTTAGAATAAGATGAATAACTTTTAGTTATAATGGAAAAATTGCTTTTCATTTAAAATGAAGTTTATGAAAGTACGTGCAGCAAAGGAAAGATAACGGTCTTTTTTAGCTATAACAGCAAGATTCCATTGAATAGCAGGACGGAGGTTGATAATTTTAATTTCAGGGTTTTGGACGCGATTACAAATCGATTCTGGAAGGGCGGTAACGCCTAAATTTGCTGCCACCATTTCAGACATGAAATCCCATTGTGAACTTTTGAATAGGACTTTTGGTTCAAATCCCTGACTGATACATTCGTTCCGCATGATTTGATGTAACGCAAATTCCTCACTATAAAAAATAAATTCCTCATCCTTTAACTCATGTAATTCAACGATTTCTTGTATTGCTAGAGGGTGTTCACGATGGACTAATAATTTCATTTCCTCTTCCACAATTGGATAAATATCAAAATGTTGCTCTTCAATGGGAAGAACGGCGACCCCTAACTCAAATTCTCCTTCCTCCACACTCTTCACCACTCTAGCTGCCCCGTACTCGGTGAAATTAATGTGGACATTTGGATACTTTAGGTGAAATTTTGCTAAGACTTTTGGGAAGAATAGGCTCCCGATAATCGGTGGAAGGCCAATATGAATCTGTCCTCTTGACAGATTTGTCATATCATTTAGCGTAATAGCCATTTCATCCATGAGGAGCATAACTTTTTGTGCATACTCCATTACAACCAAACCAGCATCAGTTATGTCACTGGTTTTATTGGTGCGAACGATTAATGGAATACCTAGTTCATCTTCAAGCCCTTTAATCATCTTACTAAGGGCTGGTTGTGAAATATGGAGTGATTCGGATGCTTTTGTAATACTTTTATGCTTAACAATTTCTAAAAAATATTTTAATTGCCTCAAATCCAAAGTACTCACCTCTTATTAAAGGATTATAGCCGCTTCGTTAATAATTTGAAAGTTGTATTCAGTCAACGGTGAACTAGTCCTGACATAAGCTAAAGAAAAAAGGTAGGGGATGGCATGATTCATACAGTAAAGCCGGGTGAAACGCTGCCGGTAATATCCGCAAATTATCGGGTTAGCCTTAGGCGACTTTATGCTGCAAATCCCGGGTTAGGCCATTTGCATGCAGGACAAAAAATTCAAATTCCTGGTCTGCCGGAGCCGAGTACGATCCCTTTTTCGATTCAGATATCAGTAGGGAAGAGGAGACTTGCTTTATTTCAAAGTGGAAGATTGATGAAAATTTTTCCGATTGCGGTAGGGAAAATGTTGACCAATACACCAACGGGTGAATTTGTCATTGTGAATCGCCAGTTTAATCCTGGAGGGCCATTTGGGGTTTTATGGATGTCACTTTCAAAACACGGATATGGGATTCATGGGACCAATGATCCTAGTTCAATTGGCAAAGCCGTTTCTCATGGATGCGTTAGGATGTATAATCGAGACGTTTTGCAGCTTGCAGGCATGGTCCCAAATGGAACGAGAGTGACTATTAGTCCATAGATTATTTTCTCGTTGAAAAAGGCCGATTCAAATCAGCCTTTTTAATTCTCAAAAACTGTGGCAAGCTTATTTTTTTCGTTTGAAAGATTCATTCGAAGTGTGAATAAAAAATAAATGGTTCCAAGACTAATGTAACCTATGCCCCCTAATAAACCCATCATCCGTGGTGTGATGAATTCTAACAAAATCCCTGTCAGAAACATAGAAATTCCCATAAACGTATTGGAGATTGTGGCAGAAAAGCCAAAATAGGTACCATGCCATTTGGAAGGAATGGTTTGCATGACAACAGTGTCCAAGAGGGTATTTCCAACTCCGCCGAAAAGGGTTAATATCCCAAACAACAAAATTACTAATATGAATGAGTCTGTTTGACTGATAGTTGTAAGGAAAACACCTTCCATGGAAAGACATATAAAGGCAATGGAAAGATACCTACCCTTTATCCATTTAGTTAAGATTGGACTAAAAATGAATCCTGTGCCGAGAACACTATAAAGTGCACCAACACCAAGGTCGCCTGTATGAAAAGTCTTAACAGCATACACACTTAGCAAAACATTATCAATGCCATTGACCAATGGGATAAGAAGTTCAAAGGTTATAATCATCAGTAAGAAAGAGGAAGCCGTCATAAGGGACAGGATCTTTCTTGATTGGTTATCTTCTTTAATTTCTATTTTATTAGTGGATTCTAGAGTAGGAATAGTCCGAATGATGAATCCGGCGATTATAAAAGATATTATGTTAATCAAAAAGGCTGCTTTCGCCCCGAATAAATATGAAACAATCCCCCCACTAAGTGCTCCAACGATCAGTACAAAACCTAATGAAACTTGCTCCCACGAATTTACTTCTTTAATATGCCCTGATTGAACGATCGAAGGAATACTTGATTTTCTTGCAGGTGCATATAATGCCTCGCCGCTGGCGAGCAAAAAGGAACCAATATAGATAATCCATATATCTTGAGCTGTTTGAATAAATAAAAAGGAAACAGCAATCAAAGCCCTGGTAAAGTCTGTAACGAGCATTAATTTTTTTCGAGACCATTTATCAGCAATTTTGCTGCTGAAAGGACTAAATAACAGGAAAGGGAACATTCTTAATGCCATCGTTATTCCAACGGACATGCCAGAGCCTGTTAAATTTAGATTTAAGGCCAGCATTGCCACTTGGCTAAAACGGTCGCCTACACCATTAATAACACCTGCAAAAAATAGTTTTCTATAAGAATGTTCGGTTTTTAAAACTTTAAACATTTCTCCGTCCTCCAAGTGTTATTATCATCTAATTAGAAATATATCTAATTAGATGATAATAAAAATTATTGGAAAAGGAAAGTGTTTTTTTTAATAAAAAAGTCCCACCTCCACAAAGGGAAAGGTGGGACTAAATTTGATTATTTATAGATTACGATAGATCCAACAGACTTGTCTTTAGCTTGTCCGTTTACACGAACTTTTAGGCCATAGTGTTTGATATCACGGCCAGCATCTGGCAAGAATGTATTATTGTAATCTTTGCTGTCATCAAATAATGATACAGCATCTTGACTTGGAGCAGTTAAAGTTTGTACACCTGGATAATTTAGGTTTATTGCAGAAGTAGGATTTAACCCAAAAGCAGCATCAGTAAGGTGATAACGAGTATTTGCTTCTACAGGTGTAGCTCCATTAGCATAATTCCATAATAAGTTTGTATCATCATGGGCATCTACTACTCCAAGGAACCCATTTCCAGGGTGAATGCCTGTCCAGTTTTCAGTGTAGCTATCATCTACATACCATACCACTAATCCACCATCATAGCTCATGATAGAATCGCCACGCTTAAGATGAGCTAGGCCTTGGTCAACACCCTTATGATTTCTCCATTCAAGAAGATAGTAATGGTTGGTTAATTTATTGCCGTCCATTTTCGTGAAACCATTTAAAGTAAATTTAGATGTTGTATCTTCAGCACCATCATTTACTAAAGTTTGACCGTCTGCTACAACCTTTATATTATCAGCAAAAAAGCCGATATTTGAAGTACCCCAGTCTGTTGCATAGCGAAGACGAAGTTTAATATTTTTCCCTGCAAAAGAGGATAAATCAAATTTTTCTGCTTCCCATCCATTTGATTTTCCAGTAAATCCAGGCATTGAGTCTAAAATTGTTGGATATGCGTCACTGACAACATCTGAACGGGTATTTTCATTTCCAATTGATTTCCAAGTAGCGCCGTTATCAGTAGAAACTTGAACAAAACCAAAATCCCATTGTTCTTCAGTATCGTACCATGCATCAAATGTTAATTCAGCAGAGGTTTTTCCACGTAAATCAACATCTACTACCATCTTGTTATCGATTTCATCAGCTTGTCCGCCCCAATATTCATAGCTTCCTGCTGCAGGTGTATTTATTGGAGTTTTCTTCTTTGGCAAGTTCACGCGAATTGCTTGGTTATTTTGGCCAAGTGGTGAGTTTGCTTGGTCAAGAAGGTACTGTGCTCCTTTTGTAGAAACATCTTCAAAATTGATAGCAGTTGGATTTGTCCAGTTTCCACCTAAGGTTGATTGGAAGTACTGTTTTGCCCATGGAGAGAAACCTGTTGGTTCTGCACCTGGAATTGTTCCTGCCCAAGATCCTGCAGACATAATGGACCAATACCCAATCGGTTCGTCTTTACCAGAATAGATTGTATCATATTCGTCAGGTAAACCTAAATCATGTCCATATTCGTGAGCAAATACACCGGTTGCGCCGTCTTCAGGCATCATAGTGTAATCGTAGAATCCTGGTTTACTAGTTCCTGGCACATACTTAGCTGAACGGTGAGACCAAATTGCGTTATTCCCTAAGGAACCGCCCCCAGCTTCTTGACCCATGCCTGAATGGATTATTTGTAAATGGTCGACCAAACCATCTGGCTCCCAAAAGTTGCCGTCGCTGTCTAAATCATGAGGGTCCTCTAAATCGTAGTCCTCTAAAGGAATTCCGGCAGCAAGTGCTGCTTTATATGTATCAATAACTAATTGCTTGGATCCGCCAGGGGTAACATTATCATGTCCTCCACTTGCTTTGTCAGATCCATAGTAAGCTGCAGTGCCAGGCACTTTTAACCAGCCATATGCTTTTCCTTCGATTGAATAGGAACCACCAGATTGTTCTTCATAATATTGCTTTTGAGAAACCTGATTTTCTCCATTTGGTCCCTTATACTCACCTTTTTCTCCAAAAATCATATTCTCATAATGTTCAGGAGTATAGTCTGGATAAAAATTATCTGTTTCTTCAGGTTTAATATTATTATGTGCAAAATCAGAGTACTCTACCATTAAGGTTAATAGTTTTCCTTTTTTTAATGGTTGGTTTGGTGCAGTGTCCTCTTTAACAGGGTCCGGATTGCCCTTTAATTGCCCATACTTGTTTCCGTTTCCTTTTAACAAGCCATTATTGTAATCTTTAAATTTCCGTTGTTTTTCTGCTTCAGCTGCTTTTACCTTTGCGGCTAAAGGATCAGAAGTTGTTACTTTATCTTCTTTTCCTTTTAACTCTAGGTAGCTATGTAAAGCTTTTTGCTGCTCAGCAGATGATGCTGTTTTGGAGATGATACCTTGTTTAATAAGGGAATCTAGTAATTTGTCTTCATTTACTACTGATAAGTCTAGTGAACCATAAGAATGCGATTGTGAGACAGAAGATAGACTAGGATGCAGGACTTCAGCGGACGTTTTCACATAGTTTCCAGGAAAACCGGAAAATAGTGTGCCAGCAATAACAGCTGTTGTAAGCCCTGTTTTTAATAGTTTTTTCAATAAAATTCCCCCTTACAAAAATAGAGTGCCTATTAATAATATTTCGAAAATTGAAACAAAACAATAGGGATAAATTCCTCTAATTTTCTGTAAATTCAAACAAAATATAGGTAATTTAACTTAATTTTAGATAGGATAATTCGACTATTTCCGATAATACCTTCACAAATCGACAAGAGAAATTTACAATAAAACTAGTAATAAATGATTCGTTAAAGAGGAGACTTTTCGATGAAAAAAGTTTATATCATACATGAAAATAGCGATTGGACCATTCATCTAACAAAACGGCTTAATGAATTAAAAGTTCCCTATGAAGAATGGCATTTGGATAGTGGCAGGCTTGACTTATCAAAGGAACCGCCAGAAGGGGTATTTTATAATAGGATGAGTGCATCCTCGCATACAAGAGGGCACCGCTTTGCACCTGAATTTTCCGCACAAGTGCTGGCATGGCTAGAAGCACATGGTAGAAAAGTCTTTAATGGGACACGGGCTCTTCAACTTGAGGTCAGCAAGGTTTTACAATACCTTGAGTTAAATAAATTTGGAATCAAGACACCACGGACCATTGCAGCAGTAGGAAAAGAGCAAATTTTAGAGGCGGCAACAGAATTTATTGGTACCCCTTTTATAACCAAACATAACCGGGCAGGGAAGGGGCTTGGGGTTCAATTATTTCAGTCACTTGAAGCATTACAGAGCTATGTAGGAAGCCCTATCTTTGAAGAACCGGTTGATGGGATTACCTTAATTCAAGAATATATCCAAGCTCCCGAAAGCTTTATAACCCGCTGTGAATTTGTCGGCGGAAAATTCGTCTATGCAGTAAAGGTAGATACTTCTGAAGGTTTCCAACTATGCCCGGCAGATGCCTGCCAAATTGGCGATTTATTCTGTCCTGTTGGAGAAACTGGAGTTAAACCAAAATTCCAAATCATTGAAGGATTTAATGACCCACTCATCAAAAAATATGAGCAAGTTATAGCTGCTAATAAAATCGATGTGGCTGGAATAGAATTTATTCGGAACACAGACGGTGATATATTCACTTATGATATAAATACAAACACAAATTATAATTCTGATGCTGAAGAAATCGCCGGAAAATTTGGCATGCTAGAACTGGCAAAGTTTTTGAAGGATGAACTAGATAACCTTGCCATATAATAAAAAGGAAGAGGCTGCTCCAATGGAACAGCCTCTTTGTAATGAATTGATTAAGCTTTAGCAGCTTGAATTTGCAGGTTGATTTTTACTTTATCGCCAACAAGTACGCCGCCTGTTTCTAGTCCAGCATTCCACACTAGGCCGTAATCAGAACGGTTGATGCTACCAGTTGCACTGAAGCCAACCTTTTCATTTCCCCATGGATCTTTTCCTTGACCCTCGAAAGAAACCGCAAAAGTTTCTGGTTTTGTTACCCCACGAAGTGTTAAATCACCAGTTACATTGTATTCACCATCATCCGTTTTTTCGATCTTAGTTGCTTTAAATGTCATATTTGGATGGTTTTCAGCATCAAAGAAATCAGCAGAAACTAAATGTCCATCACGATCTTTGTTACGAGTATCTACACTGGCAGTTTCAATCGCAAATTCAATATTCGCAGTTGTTAAATCAGTTGGATCAGCATCAATAGCTGCATTAAAGCTGTTGAAAGTACCTTTCACGTTAGCAATCATCATGTGTCGAACAGAAAAATCTACACTGCTGTGCGCAGGATCTAATGCCCATTTTGCTTTAGTCATAATAAAATCTCTCCCTTTTTGTTTTGAAATTATTTATCTCGAAATAAAAATAACTTAATTCAAGATAAATTATATGGTGTGGGACACCTAAATGTCAATTGATTTTTTATAATTTTTTTTTAATCTTTTCACATACTAAGACGTAACGGATTTTTTAGGAAGGAAGGAAGGAATATGTATGAAAAAACTGAAACGAAATAGTCTTCCATTTTTCATTCTACTTCTTATACATACATGCCTTCTGGGTTTCACTATTCAAAAGAGTAAAAATCGGAAAAAAATTTTTGTATTATTGTTTGCCAATATGGGTTTTGCCTATTTATTCGAGTATTTTATCTTTAATCTATTTAAGGCCTATTCGTATAAGCCAAAAATAGTGACAAAAAGGATTTTTGATAATATTTTTGGTGCTTTTTTATCACAAGCTATCTATGTCCCATTTACAGCTGTATTTTTAACGCGAAAAAAATGTGGTTGGGGGAGCAAAATTGCTTCTGGAATTTATTTTTATTTAGTAGAAAAAGTTTTTTTAAACCTGGGGATTTTTAAGTTATCGGGCTGGAAGAGCATTTACACGTTAATCCTCTTGCCGTTTTATTTCAAGTTAAGTGATTTTTGGTTTGCTTCTTTAAATAAAAAAACATCGATTGTCCGGTTTTTGTCCCTCTTTTTCATGATCATGGTTACTGAAACAAATTTGTTTCTCATTTTGGCATTCCTCCGGCGGCTCCGGATGGGAAGGGGAAGGTACCATTCATGGCGGGAACATTTTATCCTATCACCGCTATATACCATTCTAATATCTTTATTTACTGCAATAATTCTAAGAAAAAGGAATGTATTTGGAGTTAAGTTAGGGGTAGTATTATTTGCAGCTTTTTTAAATAAACTTTTTGTAAAGCTAAAGATTTTAAAAAATACACTTCATCCAATTGCTTATTATGCAATAAGGTCCATTATGATCTTTGTTTATGGGCAATACAGGGAGTGGGTTTATGAAGATGAGATGATTGATTCGTTAGAAAAGAAAAATAACCAATAAAAAAACGCCTTTATGGCGTTTGCTTTTTGAAAAAAAATCCTTGTAATAAAACATAAAGCATGATACAATGACATTTGGTTTAATATGTAAAATGTTATTTGTCTATAAAATACCCTATAATAACATTAACATATTAGTTTGTGAATGTCAAACAAAAGAACCATAATTTTTTCTGGAGAGTGGTTTAATGAACGAAAATCAGAATAAAGTTTGGCAAATGGAACAAGAGCGGGTACATGAGGTTGTAAATGAAATTGAGAAAAAAGAAAATAAATTGTTGAAAAACGTTGGGAAAGTCAGCTCAGATGTTCTTGAACTACGAAGAAACTTTTGGCAGGACGTTACCGTCAATATGGATGAACCGGATGATGTTATTGAAACGGCAGCTAGTATAAAGCAGCAAGCTGAATTACTTTCAGAGCGGGAGCGAACTCATAAACAATTAGATAAACACCTTAAAACGCTTGAACGGCTAAAATACTCTCCGTATTTTGGAAGAATTGATTTTCACGAAGAGGGAGAAAAAGAACCAGAACAGGTCTATTTAGGGATCGCTTCTTTTATGGATCAGGCGGACGAAAACTTTTTAATCTATGATTGGCGTGCACCTATTTCCAGCCTTTATTATGACTATTCACCAGGACCAGCACATTATCGAACCATGGATGGAAACATAGAAGGGGAAATGGAACTTAAGCGGCAATTTATCATTCGTGCATCGGAAATTAAAGGAATGTTTGACACTGGAGTAACAATTGGAGATGAAATGCTCCAGGAAGTTCTTGGGAACAATGCAAGTACACAAATGAAAAGTATTGTTGCAACCATTCAACGAGAGCAAAACCTGATTATCAGAAATGAAAACAGCAAGATCCTTATCGTTCAAGGAGTTGCCGGCAGTGGAAAAACCTCGGCTGCCTTACAGAGAGTGGCGTACTTATTGTATCGCTACCGTGATACGCTGCAATCTGAAAACATTATGTTATTTTCTCCTAACCCGCTGTTTAATAGCTACGTAGCCACAGTGCTACCAGAGCTTGGGGAAGAAAATATGCAGCAAGCAACTTTTATGGAGTACCTAAATCACCGTTTGGGTCATGAATTCGAAGTAGAAGACTCTTTCGATCAAATGGAATACTTGCTGAACGGTAAAAATGACCAGGAATATTCGGCGCGAGTGGCTGGAATACGTTATAAGGCGAGCCTTGCCTTTAAAAATACCATTGACCAATATGCAAAAGAATTATCTAATCATGGTTTACTTTTTAAAGATTTAACTTTTAGAGGGGATGTACTAATCTCTAAAAAAGAAATTCATGATTACTTCTATTCTTTAGAGAAGAGCTACTCGATTCCAAATAGGATTCAGCTTGTTAAAGAATGGCTCTTAAGAGAATTAAAACGTGCAGTGAGAAGGGAGCGTTCTAGAAGCTGGGTAGAGGAAGAAATTCAATTTCTTGAAAAAGAAGACTATATGGACGCATTCAAGGTTCTGTTGGAGAAAAATCAATTCAAGGAAAATACTTTTGATGATTTTGAAATGGAGCAAAAGCTTCTTGCTGAAATGGTGGTAAAAGAAAAATTTAAACCGTTATTTGCAAGGGTTAAAAAATTGAAATTTATCGATATGCCGAATCTTTATCGTCAAATATTTGCCCAAGTTAATGGAAAAGGTGAGATGACGCCTGCTAACTGGAAACTTATTAGTATGCAAACAGTGGCTAGATTGAATAATAGGGAAATTCCCTATGAAGATACAACACCATATGTGTATCTCCAAGATTTAATTGAAGGACGGAAATCTAATACTTCAATACGTCATATCTTTATTGATGAAGCACAGGATTATTCGCCATTTCAGTATGCATTTATTCAAAGGCTGTTTCCTTACAGTAAAATGACTTTGTTAGGTGACTTCAATCAAGCCATCTTTTCCGGTGCCACTGGATCTGAAACAGTATTAACAGAATTAAATATGGATGATAAGGATATTGAAACATTTGTATTAACGAAAACATATCGGTCTACCAAAGAAATTGTTGAATTTACAAGTGGATTAATAGAAGGTGGCGATCAGATAGAACCGTTTAATCGGAGGGGTAAGAAACCAGTGATTGAGCGAACCAACTCTGATAGGTTAAATAGTTCTGTTTTCGAGAAAATTAAAGAATATGAGAGACAGGGGCATAAAACCATTGCGGTCATTTGCCGGACTGCAATGGAAAGTAAAGGAGTGTTTGAGGCTCTTAAGAATGAACTGCCTCTCCATTTAATCGAAAAAGGGACGATATCATATGAAAAGGGCATTCTTGTGATTCCGTCCTATCTTGCAAAAGGGATCGAATTTGATGCCGTTATTTTATATAATAGTTCCGCATACAAAAGTGAAAGTGAGCGAAAACTTTTTTATACGGTCTGTACAAGGGCCATGCATGAATTGTATATGTACGCGACAAGTTCAATTAGTCCATTACTTGCAGCAGCAGTTAAGGATACCTATGAGATAGTATAATCTGAAAAAAACTACAGGTTTCAATAAATTAAAATGAAATAAGAAAACAGCGGCTCACTACGCCGCTGTTTTCTTATGGATTTCTATTTTTTCCATTGTTTTTGAACTTGTTCAAAGGCAAGGCGTTGTATTTCATCTTCGGATGTTTCCTGATTTGTTATGACATTCGTCAAATAGCTTTTTCCTTCAAATGTAATTGTTACTTCTACTTGTACCATATAGAATCACCTTTCTTTTCTAAAATAAATTGTAAGTCGAACATTAAGTTCGTAACGGTTTATCGTATCGCTAAAAAATAAAATATATGCAGGAAAAGTTTCGAATTTGTTATAATGTTGTTAAGAAAAAATTCTTTAGGTGATGAATGATGTCGATGTATTTTGAAGAGGTAACGAAAGATACTCTGTATATAGCTCTTGAAATGATAAATTCCAATCCAGAGTATAATGTTTTTGAAAATGGTTTAGAAACAAGGGAAATTACTGATCTTGAAGAAGAGTTTTTAAATCATACCACAATTAGTGCTTTTATTAAATTAGATGATACGTATATTGGAATAATTGACTACTTGTTAGAAAATCCAAATGATCAATTCCCATGGCTTGGTCTATTAATGATCCATGGTGATTATCAAGGATATGGTTTTGGTGCACAGGCCTATGCACTTTATGAAAAAGAGATGCAAAAACGAGGTTTTGACCGTGTCCGAATTGGTGTGTTGAAAGAAAATAAAAGGGCACAACAATTTTGGGAATCACTAGGGTTTGTTTATTATAAAACGACATCCTCCAAAAATGAAAGTGGAATATTTTGTTATGAAAAATTTATAGGTTAAAAAACTTCCAATAAAGGAAGCCTTTAAACCTCGATAGTCATAAATTCCTCCACGAACAGCTGCACTTGATAATTGTCAATTTGATTCTTTTTTAACATTGATTCCACAATGACAAGGTGGGTTTGAATGGAAACATTTTTCTTTAAATCACGAATTGATACATCGCCATTCAATAATTGAATGGCTTTTTCTCTGATGTCTTGATTCTTAGAAGACTTGTAAAGAAGATAGGCAATGCAAGTAATCTTATCCACTGCAAACACTCCCCTTAAATCAAGAATCCAACTTATTTTATCCGCCTTTTTACTTAATTCGACCATAATTTAATTATTCCTGCAAATTTTCTGAAAATTTTTTAAAAAATATTAGACTAAAGTCGTAGATAGAATCAAGCTTCTATACGAGGAGATAAAAACGCGAATTCCTTATGATAAAACCATAGAAAACAAAATAAATCGTAAGGGGTTTTGCGAAATGAAAAACAATCAAGTGGTGATGATAACAGGCGCATCAAAGGGATTAGGCAAAGCGTTAACTTTAGCATTTGCTCGGAAAGGTGCAAATTTAGCTATCTGTGCAAGAAGTGATAATGGGATACAAGTTGTAAAGAAGGAAGCAGAAGCGCTCGGTGCTTCACGTGTAATTGCTATAACAGCTGATATTTCTAAATCAAGAGATGTCGAAAGATTCGTGGCGATCACAGAGAACGCCTATGGAAAAATTGATGTCTTGATCAATAATGCTTCGATTTTAGGACCGAGTCCGATGCCGTTGTTATTAGATTTTCCAGAAGAGGATTTTGTCGAGGTTTTAAGAGTAAATGCGGTAAGCCCATTTTTGGTCACAAGAAGGGTATTGCCTGGAATGTTGTTAAGAAATAGCGGTTCTGTCATCAATGTAACCTCAGAGGCAGGAAACACTGGTTATGCTGGCTGGGGGGCATATGGGATATCAAAATTTGCCGTAGAAGGGCTTACAGAAACTTGGGCAGATGAAGTGAGTGAGACGGCAGTTCGGGTAAATATGGTTGATCCTGGAGAAATGGATACCGATATGCACCAGTTAGCTGTACCGGATTGTGATTATGAGCTGGCAAATCCAAATGATGTTGTCGATGTTTTTATTTACCTAGCCTCTGATGAGTCAAAACATATTAACGGAAAACGTTTCCAAGCTCAGGAGTTTACCGAAGGGAGCGCTAAAGATGCTTCAAGAAACGCTTAAGTTCGAATTACCTTCATACTTGAATGCAGCGATGCCGCCGGAAAGGAGGGGTGTCCGGAGAGATCAAGTCAAAATGATGGTTCAAAACCGCAGGACAGGGCAAACAATGCATGATCATTTTTTCAATCTTGATCTTTATTTAAAAAAGGGAGATGTTCTGGTTCTTAACAGCAGCAGAACAGTACCGGCTATTTTAAAATCGGAGCTATACCGAAATGGGGAAGTAATTCAAAATGAGATGGAAATACGCTTGGCACGTAGAAAAAATGACAGTACATGGGAGGCTCTGGCTGTTAGTGAAGAAGTTAAACGAGGTGATCAATTAATTTTTTCAAAGCAGTTTTTAGGGGAAGTATTGGAGGTAAATAAAAAAAGACCGTTTATTACCATTAAGTTTTCAAAAAATGGATCTGCTTTGTATGATGAAATCTATGCAATCGGAGAGCCGGTCCGCTATGAATACATTAATAGCCCATGGGAACTCGATTATTATCAAACTGTTTTTGCTACTCATCCAGGTTCCGTTGAAATGCCTTCAGCAGGGCGTGCGTTTAGCTGGGAATTATTATTTAAATTACAGAAAAAGGGGATTAAGCTCGTTTTTATCCAGCTGCATACAGGGCTTAGTTATTTTTTAGATGATAAATGGGATCATTCTCCAACGGAAAATTATGAGGAATATACCATTCCTGCTGAAGCTTGGGAGAACATTTTGCAGGCAAAGGTGGAAGGTAAAAGAGTCATTTCGGTTGGAACTACAGTCGTTCGTGCGATTGAAACCGCTGCTTTAAATGGGGAGCTATCTGGTTGGACCAACCTTTATATAAAACCAAAGTACGACCTAAAAATCACAGATGGAATTATAACAGGAATGCATGAACCAGAAGCAAGCCATTTGGATATGCTCTCAGCCTTTGTCAACCAAAAGGATTTATTCAATTCATATCAAGAAGCTATCAAAAGGGGGTATTTATGGCATGAATTTGGCGATATGAATCTAATTTTATAATAAAAGGAGATTAATATGTTGAAAATTCATCATTACGCAATGGAAGTTGTCAATATTCTTTTGGTTAAAGAATTTTATATCAATATGTTGGGGTTTGTCGAGGATGAAAAAGTAGAATTTAAAGGAGAAGAAATTCTATTTTTGCGGAATGGAGACTTCCTTCTTGAGCTTATCAAAGTAAAACAAGAGGGATTTCCTCAGCAAAATGTTCATCTTTGTTTTGAAACAGAAAGTATAAATGATATTATGGAAAAGTTTTCAAAAGCGGGAATTTCTGCTCTGGAAGGGCCATATACCTTGAAAAATGGTTGGAAGACGGTCTTCTATATAGGCAATGCAAAAGAGATTTTAGAATTTATTGAGCCGTAATTTGTTGTATATTGCTTATTGCATTGCATTTTTTGTATAATATTGAAGGGATAAAAGAAAAATGATGATCGTAATACCAAACTCTACCTTTCGTCCCCATAGGGATGAGAGGTTTTTATTTATCCATTGGCTCTGTTAAACGATATTGTTGTTTTTTATACTCTGTTGATTGGA
>NZ_JBCNAD010000028.1:0-42278 GCF_050477905.1 Neobacillus pocheonensis
GGGCAGGGGAGACCCCACAGGCGCTAATGCGCCGAGGAGGCTCCCCGGCACGCCCGCGCGGCGCTGAGCGCCTGGAGCGGAAAT
This sequence comes from Neobacillus pocheonensis, assembly GCF_050477905.1. Taxonomy (NCBI): domain Bacteria; kingdom Bacillati; phylum Bacillota; class Bacilli; order Caryophanales; family Bacillaceae; genus Neobacillus; species Neobacillus pocheonensis. Next base: position 85 of record NZ_JBCNAD010000028.1, read on the forward strand.
CAACATCCAAATTTAACAGAGCCTATCCATAAAGTAATACATAGGAGGATTTATTAATGAAACAAGCCTTAATCAAGGATTTGTACCGAAATACAGAAAGCTATGTGGAACAGAAGGTTCAATTATCTGGCTGGATTAGAACAATTCGTGATTCCAAAACTTTTGGTTTTATTGAATTAAATGACGGAAGCTTTTTTAAAGGCGTGCAAATTGTTTTTGATGATCAAATGGAAAACTTTAAGGATATTGCAAAACTACCAATTAGTTCATCAATTAAAGTTGAAGGAGATTTCATCCACACACCACAAGCAAAACAGCCGTTTGAAATCAAAGCAACTAATATTGAGATTGAAGGAATGTCTAATGTGGATTATCCACTGCAAAAGAAAAAGCATTCCTTTGAATATTTAAGAACAATCTCTCACTTAAGACCAAGAACAAATACATTCTCTGCTGTCTTCCGCGTGAGATCATTAGCATCCTATGCAATTCATAAATTCTTCCAGGATAAAGGATTCGTTTATGTTCACTCTCCAATCATTACAGGCAGTGATACGGAAGGTGCAGGGGAAATGTTCCGTGTAACTACTCTTGATATGGATAACCTTCCGAAAAATGAAGAAGGTAAAACGGATTTGACAAAGGATTTCTTTAACAAAGAAACCAATCTAACTGTTAGCGGTCAGCTTTCTGCTGAAGCTTTTGCCCTAGCATTCCGCAATGTTTATACATTTGGCCCTACTTTTAGAGCTGAAAACTCAAACACGGCAAGACATGCAGCTGAATTTTGGATGATCGAACCAGAGGTTGCCTTTGCTGAATTGCCAGATGTTATGGACCTTGCTGAAGAGATGGTTAAATACGTGATTGGTTACGTATTAGAACAAGCGCCTGAGGAAATGAACTTCTTTAACAGCTTTATTGAAAAAGGTCTATTAGAACGTTTAGATAATGCTCACACTGCTGAATTTGGCCGTGTTACTTACTCAGAAGCCATTGAGTTATTAAAAGAATCAGGTGAAAACTTTGCCTATCCGGTTGAATGGGGATTAGATTTGCAAACAGAGCATGAAAGATATTTATGTGAAAAGGTATTTAAACGTCCAGTTTTCGTCACAGATTATCCGAAAGAAATTAAAGCCTTTTACATGCGTTTAAATGAAGACAACAAAACGGTTGCCGCAACTGATTTGCTTGTTCCGGGAATTGGTGAGCTAATCGGTGGAAGCCAGCGTGAAGAGCGAGAAGAGATTTTAGCTGGTAAAATTAATGAGCTAGGTATGAACGAAGAAGACTATTGGTGGTACTTAGAATTAAGAAAATACGGCGGAACAAAGCATTCAGGCTATGGTCTTGGTTTCGAACGCTTAATCATGTACTTAACAGGAATGTCCAATATCAGAGACGTCATTCCATTCCCTAGAACAACGGGAAATGCAGAGTTTTAATTCATAAAGAAGAGAAGACCAATTTCGCTGAATTGGTCTTCTTTCATCTTAATTATTTTGTAATTCTTCCTCGAAATAAAATGTACCAGGATGTTCTTTCACTGTATAAGAAAATCTTTTCATATTTTTAACGTATTGCCATTTTAGGATTGTGACGACCTCACCAGTGTCTTTAATGTTAACTGATTGACCGTAATTGAAACGGTTATTTGAGCTTTTCAATTTAACACCCCTTTTGTGATCCTTTTAAGTATAACATACAATGAATGTAACTAGCTTCCTTTCTATTACCATCCAACTGTGTTATGCTTAATAAAAGTGAGGTGTCATTTTTGACCAATTATAAAGCAAAGAAAAGCAACCTCAAGGATTTATTAGCCAAAAACGGTATGGACTTGGATAGTTTGGAGAGGAATACACATATTCCTAAAAGTCAACTAAACGACTACATATCAAAGAAGGTAATGAACCTAAATACTGCGATGACCATTTCAAAAGAATTAAATTGCCAAATTGAAGATTTATATGTTTGGTCTTCAGAGGAAAAGTTAGGTTAATGGTTCCATCAAAACAGACTCAATTGTGAGTCTGTTTTTTTATTTCAATGGATGTTAATATGATTAATGTTGTATTTAATATAATTAATTTTTTTATTATTTTTTATCAAAAAAATAAATTTATACCTTTAAAAATTTCAATAATTATTGTATGATGTGGTTAATAAAGGAAAGGAGATTATGATGGCGTATCCGCTCATAACAAATTGCCCGGTTTGCAGCAAACAATTAAAAATTACGAAGCTTCAGTGTACCCATTGCCATACGACTGTGGAAAATGAATTTCAGCTATCTAAATTTGCAGCTCTTGGTCAGGATCAGCTTCAGTTTATAGAGACTTTTTTAAAATGCCGTGGAAATATTAAGGAAGTTGAAAAAGAACTGGGAATTTCTTACCCAACAGTCCGTGGAAAATTAGACGATATTATTACTTCACTTGGTTACACCACAAATAAAAAGATGGAAATCGATAAGAAAAAAATTGTTTCGATGCTTGAAAAAGGCGAAATCACTGCTGAAGAGGCGATTCATTTATTAAAAGAGGGGGAATTATAAATGAAAGAAGAGATTTCAAGGGTGTTAACGATGGTGGAAAAAGGGAAGCTGGATAAAGAAAAAGCAACAGAATTGATTAATGTACTTCAAGGCAAGGAGCAATCCATTCCACTTAACAAAAATGCTTCGTATTTGAATAAAACATTAAAAATCCGCGTTTCTTCAGAAGAAGGAGACAACGTGAATGTAAACTTGCCGATTAAGTTAATCAAGGCTGTTTTAAAAGTAGGCACGAGCATCGCCGAAAAAATTCCAGAGGCTGAAAAGTATGTTAAGCATGTTAATGTAGACATGTTAATCGAAGCCATCGAAAATGAAGTAGACGGACAAATTGTCGATATCACCTCGGCAAAAGGTGAAAAAGTTTACGTGGTCATTGAATAAACCCATGATCAAAGTCCGAGTGAAAATTAAAGAGAAAAAGATTTTCATGCCTGTCCCATATCCGGTTTTAAAGTTCGCTTTAAAAGTAATTACCTCTAAAAGATTAACCAGATACGTAAACAAAGCAATCGAGAAAGATGGAAAAAAGTTTACGATTCCCCAAATTGATAGAAGAGACGTAAAACCTTTGTTAAACGCCCTAACAGAGCAAAAGGGTTTAACATTAGTTGAAACAAAATTAAAAGATGGAACTGAAGTAATCGTTCAATTATGAGCGATATTCATAAATTAAAAGAGCACGCTTGAGTGGCGTGCTCTTTTAGCATTAATTATTTAAATCACATTTATCTAAAGGAATAACCTTCGTTTTCTTCGTGAATTTATAACCAAGCCATAGGATTAGGAATAAAGGTAATCCGATATAGGATACCATTACACCATTCCAATCAATATGATCGCCCGTAAATGCGGAATAGTTTTGTCCTAGGACAACGAATCCACAGACAGCAAAGGCAAAAATTGGTCCAAATGGGAAGAACTTTGATTTAAATGGTAATAAGTTTAAGTCTTTACCTTGAGCGACATAAGCTCTGCGGAAGCGATAATGACAAATCGCAATTCCGAGCCATGCGATAAAGCCTGACATACCAGAAGCATTTAACAACCAAACGTAAACTGTACCATCCCCAAAGAAAGATGCAAGAAACGCAAGTGTACCTACAAGCGTTGTAGCAATTAATGCATTGACAGGAACACCATTTTTATTTAATTTACCAAGAAATTTCGGTGCTTTGCCTTCGCGGGCTAAGTCCCATAGCATACGTGTTGAAGCGTACATACCTGAATTTCCAGCTGATAGGACTGCCGTTAAGATAACGGCATTCATGACCGAAGCAGCAAAAGCAATTCCTGCTTTTTGGAAAACTAAGGTAAATGGGCTGACAGTAACATCACCATTGGCTAAGTTGCCATTTGTATAAGGAATTAATAGACCGATAACAAGGATAGCTAATACATAAAATAAAAGAATACGCCAAAATACTTGTTTAACCGCACGCGGGATAGCTTTTTTTGGATCATCCGTTTCACCAGCAGCAACTCCAAGGAGCTCTGTACCTTGGAAAGAGAATCCAGCTGCCATAAAGATTCCAAGCATCGTCATAAAGCCGCCGTGGAAGGGTGCATCACCAATAGTGAAATTTTTGAAACCTACTGCTTCGTCACCCATAATGCCAAAAATCATTAATGTACCAGTGATGATAAAGATAACAACCGTTACGACTTTCACTAAGGAGAACCAATATTCTGCTTCCCCGAAGCCTTTTACTGAAAGATAATTTAATAAAAACATAATCACTAAAAAGATTCCGCTCCAAATGATGGAAGGAGTATGTGGAAACCAGAATTTCATAATCATTGTAACGGCAGCTAATTCAGCGGCAATCGTAATCGCCCAGTTATACCAGTAATTCCAGCCAAGGGCGAATCCAAGAGAAGGATCCACGAATTTAGTCGCATAGGTGCTAAAGCTTCCCGCTACTGGCATGTAGGCGCCCATTTCAGCTAAACTTTGCATCAAAAAGTAAACCATGACACCAATGACGAGATAGGAAAGAATTGCGCCGCCTGGTCCAGCAGAATGGATGGCCCCGCCGCTTGCAAGGAATAAACCAGTCCCAATCGTACCCCCGAGTGAAATCATTGTAAGGTGACGGGATTTTAAGCTTCGTTTCAATCCGTCTTTATTAGATGTTTGAACTTCAATGCTAACATCTTCCTTTAAAACACGTGCTGTTTGCATAATTATAACTCCTTTTTTTATGGTTTTAGGAAGGAGTTTGGAATAAAAAATGCCACCGAGATAGACTCGAGTGGCATTGTTAATACCCCGCATCATACCTTCCGAAAGATAGCTCAACACGAATGGCTGGTAGGGCCACACGTGACAGTTCTGTTCCTATTGGGAGACAGCCCCAGCATGCTTGTTCAGAGAAGTTAGCACACTTCGGCAGCTTTTCCTTTCAAACGGAGTCAGTAATGTCTCTGCATCTCGTCCGTTCTACTAATAAAAACCGCGACCTCTACCTCATCGGTTGATGAGGATTTAGTTATGAAATTAATATACTACTAAAGTATAAATATTATTATTTTATTGTCAATGAAAAAATATTTTTGAATTCATTTATTTAATGTTTTGATGTATAATTATACACGTAAAATGAAAAAACATGTAGAAGGCAAACGATAAAATAATTGAAAAAATCTATTGAGATAATGATTAATGAATTATCAGATAATTTATTATTATTATAAAAAACTATTATATTTACATACAGAAACATAATGGGTATTATTTTTAAATAAATGGTGAAGTTTAGGAGGACTCTGTGTGCGGATTTTTGGATTGATTATTGGATCCCTTATTGTTGTCATGGCCTTTAACCTTTTTTTAATTCCACATGAAGTGTTAAGCAGCGGGCTTAGCGGGATTTCAATGATTTTTGGTATGATAACCCCTATCAATACAGGGGTGGCTAACTTACTTTTGAATTTACCTTTATTAATTGTGGGTTATAAAATGCTCGGAAAAAAATTCATTATGAATTCGATTTTTTCAGTCTTAATCATTTCATTAGGATTATATGTAGTACCAGTATTTCCAATCGCTAATGATACGATTCTTTCCTCCATTTTTGGCGGTGCGTTAACTGGGTTAGGTGTAGGAATCGTGTTTCGTTGTTCAGGCTCAACGGGTGGTTTTGATATCATTGGGATGATTGTTTCGCGCAAAAAAGACTTTCCAATTGGTGTATTGCTCTCTGGGATGAACGCAGTTGTAATCGTCATTAGTGGATTTTTGTTTAATTGGGATGCTGCACTTAATACTTTAGTTTCCATATTTGTAACTGGTAAAGTGGTGGATGCTATTTACACAGATCATGCAAAATTGACGATTATGATTATTACGGGAAAAGGCGAAGAAATGAGAGAACATTTATTGACCAATTTGTACCGCGGGTTGACAATAATGGATGGTGTAGGCGGCTATTCCAATGATAAGCGAAATGTAATGGTTACTGTTATCTCGAGGTATGAACTGAATGAAGTGAAATCTCTTATTACAGAGGTTGATCCCACCGCATTTGTTAATATTACGGAAACAATTGAGGTGATGGGGCTGTTCCACAGACCAAGTCCTTCATAATAGAGGCTTGCACTTATACATAGGTGCAAGCCTTTTCTGTGGATTGAGGAAAGGATTTCATGGTATCGTTTAGTTCTGGTAAACAAACTATAAGTAAAACTCACATTCAAGGAGGAATCATCGATGGCAACTTCATTAATCACAAAAAGCTTGTCTGATTTAATTAGCGAACGTCGTTCGGTAAGAAAATATGACCCAACATATAAAATTTCTAAAGAAGAAATTAATGATATTCTAAAGGAAGCAATAAAAGCACCATCATCTAGCAATTTGCAGCCATGGCGATTTATTGTCATCCAAGACGAAGAAGTTAAAAAAGAACTTAGATCGATTGCAAATAACCAAGAGCAGGTGGAAACAGCTTCAGCCGTGATTGCGGTCATTGGGGATAAAGAAATGTATAAAAGTGTTGAAAAAGTTTATCGTAGTGCATATGAAGCTGGATATATGGATGAAGGAAGTATGAACCGATTAATCGAAAACACTAATAATACGTATCCCCATGCTCCGGAAGAAATTCTGAAAAATATCGCTTCCTTTGATGCTGGACTTGTTTCCATGCAGTTGATGTTAATTGCTAAGGATAGAGGCTATGATACAGTACCGATGGGCGGTTTTAACAAAGAACAATTTGCCCGGAAATTTGATCTTCCTGAACGATTTTTCCCTGTCGTTTTAATCCCTTTAGGGAAGGCTGCTGCACCGGCTCATAATACTACCAGATTACCTTTAGATGATGTTTTAATTGATTTTATCTGAAAAAATAACCCCAGAAATGGGGTTATTTTTGTGAGGCTTAGTTATTAATATATTTTTCAAAAACAAAACCATAATCCTTGACACAATATTGCCTTTTGCTATCCTCTAACCATTGGAATGCTGCCTGGTTGAGCGTTTTAAATTGTACTACTAAATTGCTATCAGGACTGGTCACCCTACCTAAGGTTGAAGAAGCTACTTCTAGACTTTGCTTAGCAAATTGAAGGGAAATGTCATTTTCATGCGTAATTTCAGAGATTTTAATCAATGCCTTATATAAATCCTTTACTTCTTCAATATGTTTTTTATGAACATCAATGGAAAATGGCTGTGAGCCGATTTTAAACTTGATTTCCACATCAAGATCAACAGTTCCGGCTGTTTCAAGCATTACGTCCGATATTTTGTTAGTTGCATAACTATAACGATGCAGCAGCCGTTTCTTGCTCGTTGCACTTGTGCCGTCTAAATGGATAAGGGCGTTGTTCGTAAAACAATATTCATCTGATTTTGATTTAATGAGGAAGTAAATCTTCTCGTTATCTTCATGCATGACATAATCATCCGCATCCACTTTATCATAATTTTCCGGTTTAATGACAGAGCCAACATCACTTATTCCTAATATATCTGCGGCAACTTTTCCAAACATGGTATCAACCTCGCTTCATTTTTTATCATGACCCTCGTTATTTACGGTCGAAAGGGAATAAAGTTTCAAATTTACCTAGTCATTTTCTTTTTAACAAATTATTCAGAAATCTGCTATACTAAGTAAAGTTGACTTACCAACTTAAAAAAGAGATTAATAAAAGGGGATAAACATAATGCGGCCCATTATTTTAGGCATACTTGCCGCTTTCTTTTTTGCATTTACCTTTATTTTAAACCGGGCGATGGACTTAGCCGGCGGGAGCTGGATATGGAGTGCATCTTTGCGTTATTTCTTTATGGTTCCATTTCTTTTTGCCATAGTGCTCTTGAGGAAAAATCTTCAGCCATTATTGGTGGAAATGAAAAGGCGGCCTAGTGCGTGGCTCTTATGGAGCTTTGTAGGATTTGGATTGTTCTATGCTCCAATTTGTTTCTCAGCAGCATTTGCACCCGGTTGGTTAATTGCATCAACATGGCAGATTACAATTATTTCCGGTTCACTTTTAGCACCCCTTTTTTATGAAAAGGTCATGACAAATAAAGGGCCAATGCAAATGAAAGGAAAAATTCCCTTCAAAGGATTAGCGATGTCCTTAATTATCTTATTGGGAATTATTTTAATGCAGATCGACCAGGCCAATCATCTTTCCATTTTGGAAATTACTTTAGGGATTGTACCGGTTGTCGTGGCTTCGTTTGCCTACCCGCTTGGAAACAGAAAAATGATGGATATTTGCGGAGGCCGTTTAGATGTTTTTCAACGCGTATTAGGGATGACTATAGCTAGCCTGCCACTTTGGATTGTTTTATCAGTATTTGGTTTTCTTTCAGAAGGGCCTCCTAGTGCTGGGCAAACGATTCAATCAGGACTGGTTGCCATTTCATCTGGAGTGATTGCTACTATCCTCTTTTTTCATGCCACTGATTTGGTAAGAGGGGATATGCAGAAATTAGCTGCGGTGGAGGCAACGCAATCAATGGAAGTGTTATTTGCTTTAATTGGGGAATTGTTGCTTTTGAATTCTATATTCCCTTCAACGGTATCCTGGATTGGAATGCTATTAGTGATGGCGGGGATGGTATTGCATAGCTATATGTCCCATAAAAGTAACACAACTTCTATCAATGAAAATTCTGTAAGCACATAAAAAATCCTTATCACCTCGATAAGGATTTTTTATGTATCATCCATTTAAAAATGGACTTAGTTTATCAATCGTTTCCTGCATAAGTGCGGCATTTTTTTTGTACATCGCTTTTGATTTTTCGCAATCGGTTTGAAGCGAAAATATTTCCAAGTCTGCTTGCGTTTTTTTCAAGGTTGCAAGTAGTAGTGGTCGTTGCTGGGGCTGTGGGACCTGAATTTTATCATCATAAAGATCAACCGTTAATTCACCATATGAATCTACCTGACCTAAGAAAACATTAGCAAGAGTAACGTTTAATTTTTCTAATTCAGTATAAAGCCATCCTCTGCCTTTTCCAGATAATCGTAATGGTTCATCCATAATATGACCATCCATAATCACGGTTTGCGGCTCTTTTTCATTCGGCATTTTCATTTGCAAATCTTTTGGAGTAAGTGGCAGGTTTTCCTTTTTTAAAAGGGCACTTAGGTTACCTCGTGGTTCCAGTACAGCAAACTCTACGTCCGCAAGCTTAAAAATATTCTTTTGACGAAGGAGAGCGGAAAGCTCGTCAATCGTGTATCTTTCCTTCTTTAAATTCTCTTCTAAAATTTTCCCATCTTTGATGACAACTGTTCCTTTTCCTTCAATCATGTCCCTAAACCCTTTACTGTATAAGGAAATAAAGTCAACTAGCCAGGTAACAAAGCCGAAGATAACAACGGCTAATATTCCATGATATATATTGGCTTCAAGTCCGGTCACTACCTCGCCGGCAATACTGCCAATGGTAATCCCGGCAACATATTCAAAAAAAGATAGCTCAGAAATTTGTTTCTTTCCGAGAATTTTAGTTGTAATAAATAAGAGCAAAATAAATATGAGAGAACGAACGATAATGAATATCCATCCCGGCACTATTTTTCACCCCAATGCTTATGAGCCTTTATATTGCGGTTCTTGGCGCTCTAGTTCTAGAACACGATATTGAAGGTCTTTTTTTATACCGCCGATTGTCAAGGTTGTTTCATGAAAAACAGCTTGAGCTTCCTTATCTAAAGAGTTTAATGCCAGCGATGATAACTGTGCTTCGATCCCCTTTAAAGTTATAAGGCATTGCTTAACATTTGAAGCAACGGTCACAATGGAAACTCCCTTTCTGTAGTAAATTTAGAATTGGAAAAAATGAAAAAGGGGTTGGCAATAACGCCAACCTATATTGTTATTGATTATATTGTGGTTCTTCTGTCAATATTTCTTGAAGGCGTGGTTCAAGGCTATCGAGAACTTGTTGTGTTTGCTGGGCTGCTTGCTGATAAAGTTGTTTTGCATTTTGGTTATCTGTTGCCAATGCAAAAGTTTCGAAACTTGCCTGAGCACTTTTTAATCCTGCTAATGCTTGTTTAACCTGAGTTCCAACAGTCATACAAATAATCCTTCTTTCGTGATATGAATTGAAATTACAGAAATAGTATGTGGATTATCCTTTTGCTTATGTACAATTTTTTATATTGACCTACTGAAATTTTTTCCATACCTCGAGCATATAGATGAAACATCTTTATCGTGAGGTGATTAGTATGAATAGAGTAGGAAAAGATGATTTTGCACCAGGATTTGTTCCGCATCATAATCATGGTTCAGTCGACTACACAGGCGTTAGTTCTGGACATGTACATCAATGTCTGGATGTGACCTCACCGCCAATACCAACGCAGGATGGCGGACATATTCATTTTACTGAGGGATATGTTTTGTTTGAGGATGGTCATACCCATCATTACCGGGCCTACTCAGGACCGGCAATTCCTGTAGGAAACGGAATGCATGTTCATTATTATGACTTCCATACAACCGAAGATAATGGCCATAGTCATCACGTTAAAGGCGTTGACCAACCTTCACCGGGTACAAAATAGAAGCAAGGTCTTCCTCTGATTCAGATGGAAGACCTTTTCATTATAATAAATCTTTGTTAAAGAACATTGTTGATTTTTGAAACTCGTTGATTGGAGCGGAAATCAACAGACCAGTAAAAATGAGCCTATAATAAAATATGCTTCAAAACAAGCGGGTGCAACGCCGTTGTTTGATCGATAAAAATAAACCCATCATATCTCAATCCCATATTTGAAGGGACATAATTTCCAAAATGCTCATATTCAGGACGGTAAACCACACCAATTGCTCGGTGACCAATTGTCGTGGAAAATTCATTTTGGTTTGTTGGATTAAAAATAAGGTATTTATTAAATGCCCCCGAATGATGCATCAGATATTCCCAGCTGCCATATTGGCCAGACGGAACTTCGGTAATCTCAAAGTCTTTTCCCCATTCTGTTGCAGATATTACTGTCCCGCTATTAGTGCCAAATCCAATGATGAATATATCTTCTGGCTTGTTTTGTTCTCTAAGCAATTGACCTACATTTACCATTCCATCTTCCTTCATATCGGTTGCTCGGGCGTCGCCAACATGAGTATTATGCTCCCATATAATTACTTTTGCTTTTTCGCCATAAAACTTCATTATCGAATTTAATGCTTCTACCATATGCTGATCACGTACATTCCACGATCCTGCATCACTGTTTACCATCGTTCGGTAGTATTCTTCAGCATGGGCAGCAACCAGTGCATTTACTTCGAGATTTAAACTTTTTTCATCTTGATTGTCTAATATCCATTTGTTTTTTCGAATTGATTCTAAAAGATGAATAGATTCTTTCATGCAATCCTCCGATAAATACCCAGCAGATACAGCATAAGATTCATGATTTCGGTTGAATGGTTCAAAGCAGGAGAATGCTTTCTTCGCTACATGGAGGCTAGGGGAATTCGTTTTTTCTAAGTACTGGATAATTTCGTCCATACTTTCCCAAAGGCTATAAACATCTAATCCATAAAAACCGACCTTTTGATTTTGGGAGTGCTTCAAGTTATAATCTTTTAACCATTCCATAAGTGCGATTATTTCCTCATTAGCCCACATCCATGTTGGCCAGCGATTAAATGATTCAAGTACCTCTCTGATATCCCTTTTAGATGATTGAATCCCCTTAATATAACGGTTGACACTTTGACAGGCTGGCCAATCACCCTCAACAGCAACAAAAGAAAATCCTTTTTCCTGAATTAAAATCTTGGTTATCTCGGCACGAAGTGTATAGAATTCAGAAGTGCCATGTGATGATTCACCTAGAAGCACATATTTTGCGTCTCCAATTGCATCTATTAAGGGATTTAAATCTGAAATCGAATGGAAAGGTTTTGCATACTTTTTGATTGATTCATACATGGCAAGAAAGCATCCTTTCATCATTAAACTAATAGTCTCGGTAAAAAATAAGTTCCCCTTAATTTTTCTCAATTAGTACATAAAAAAAATCCTCTGAAGGTACCATTTTCTTGAATATGATTTTGCTACTTTATCAGATAGTTGGCTAAAAAATGAAAATGTGGCGCCTCCATACTAAAACCATATCGGTATACACAAACTATAATTTATAAATCCAAAAGGATAGGAGTGTGGTTTATGAAAACAGGTCGATTAATTTTATTAAATATCATCGTCTTAATTATTTTAGTTGGCGGGGGATTTGCTGCGTATTCCTATTACAACAACACAGTAAATTATCTATCTACGGAAAATGCGCAAATCGCGGGTCAGCTGGTAACCATTTCTGCTCCGGCTAGCGGGAAATTAAGTGATTGGGATGCTAAGGTGGGTGACCGGTTTGCCAAAGATGAGCAAATTGGAACTATCCTTTCTTCAGGTACGAGTGCAGGTGCTGTGCCAACTGAAATAAAAATAACTTTACCCACAGCAGGTACAGTGGTCCAAGCCAGTGCTGTAAAGGATTCTTTTGTAGCAGCAGGGATGCCACTAGCGCAAATGTTTGATCTTGAAAGCCTATGGGTAACAGCAAATATAGAAGAGACACATATTGACGAAGTGGCAGTTGGTCAGCAAGTTGATATTTATGTAGATGCCTTTCCAAACACAACAATAAAGGGGAAAGTAGAAAATATTGGTTTAGCTACTTCGGGTACATTTTCCTTACTGCCCAGTACGAATGCAACTGGCAATTACACCAAGGTAACCCAAGTCATTCCTGTGAAAATTTCAATTGATGACTATAAAGGACTGCAATTAGTTCCTGGGATGAATGTGACCGTGAGAGTCCATAAGTAGGTGATAGAATGTTAATATACATCACGGTTTATTTCATTTTTAGTTTACTCTTACTAGTATTATTGAATTATTTATTCTTGAAAAAAAAGAAGAAACTTCTCAAGAGAGAAAAACCGGTAACTCTAAGCGAAACTGAAGATTTACATCTGCAAGTAGAAGATTTAATAAAGGAATCGGCAATATCAGAGCCAGCACTTGAATATGTGGAAGCAAACGTAAAACCAAAGAAAAAAACATTAGGTAGGTCAAGAGTAAAGGATGCCCATGAAGATTCAGGAAAAGGTAAGATTCTAGCCGCTTTAATGCTTGGGGCGTTTGTAGCCATTTTAAATCAAACATTATTGAATGTAGCAATCCCACATATCATGACGGATCTAAATGTTTCGGCCACCACCGTGCAATGGCTTTCTACTGGCTATATGCTTGTAAATGGAATATTTATTCCTGTTACAGCTTATTTAATTGAAAAGTTTGGGACAAGGAAATTATTTATTACTTCCGTTTTTTTATTTACAATTGGGTCGATTATTTGTTCCTTTTCAACGAATTTCAGTATGCTCATGCTCGGCAGGATTGTTCAAGCTTCTGGTGCCGGTATCATCATGCCTCTTTTAATGACTGTCTTTTTCTCCCTATATCCCCCTGAAAAACGAGGAAAAGCAATGGGGATTATGGGTGTCGTTATGCTATTTGCACCAGCTATAGGTCCAACTCTATCAGGCTGGATTGTGGAGCATTATTCGTGGAGACTTTTATTTGATGTCGTTATACCAATTGGAATTCTTGATTTAGTGTTAAGTATCCTTTGGATGAGAGACGTTACAGAGGTAACAAATCCAAAGTTTGATTTTCCTGGATTGTTATTTTCGACACTTGGGTTTGGCTTTCTTTTATATGGCTTTAGTGAGGCAGGGAGTCATGGATGGTCAAGTGGTACGGTCCTCATTTCTTTATTTATAGGGACTTTATTCTTAATTGCCTTTGTTTGGAGAGAGTTAGCCACAGACAATCCGATGCTTGATTTACGCGTTTTTAAGTACGATATTTTTGCCTTAACAACCATCATCAGTATGATCATAAATATGGCTATGTTTGGAGCAATGATTTTGCTGCCAATTTATTTGCAAAACATTCGCGGTTTCACTGCTTTTGATTCAGGTCTTTTATTATTACCAGGAGCAATCGTTATGGGAATTATGTCTCCAATTGCAGGAGCTCTCTTTGATAAAATGGGGGCAAGATGGCTGGCTGTAATTGGTTTAACGATTACGGTTATCACAACATGGCTTTTTACCCACCTGAGCATGACAACTAGTTACGGTCATATATTAATCCTCTATGTATTCCGTATGTTCGGCATGTCATTTTTAATGATGACCGTTATGACCGAGGGCTTAAATCAATTGCCTCGTCATCTTGGTTCACACGGGACTGCTGCATCCAATACAGCGAGACAGGTTGCTGGCAGTATTGGAACAGCCTTTTTGGTTACCGTAATGACAACAAGACAAGGTATTCATATGGGTGAGTATTCAAGCCAAATAACTAGTGTGAATCCATTTATTGCAAATGAAACGGCACAAATTGCCCAGGGGATCGCGGCATTAGCGCATGTGCCAGCAGTGGCAGGCAATCAACTCACTAGATTTTTAATTTATGGACAAACGATGAAGCAAGCAACGATCGATGGAATCAATGATTCCTTTATCGTTGCAACAGGAATTGCTTTTGTTGCCTTAATTCTTGCTTTTTTCATTAAACGTGCACGGTTAAAAGAACAATAACCTTTATAAAGCAGCAGGGAAATGACTCCCTGTTGTTTTATTATTTGGAAATTACCAAAAGTTCACAGTTCCGTAACAATAAATCGTTAAATTCTAAATATTCGGTGTTATAATAAGGGTGTAGAAAGAAATTAACATTAAAACATCTTAGGAGACTCAACCATACGTGTTCGTTCCGTTTGTGAACGAGTAGTAAGGTTATTCCGAAACATCATTTGGTTGGTGGAGCGATGCAACATTTTAAGTAGGTGTAACTCTTAAAAAAGTCTTTTCAGATTGTTTCTATTTTTCGGTATAGAAGACAATCCAAAAGGATAAAGTTAAGACTTACAGATTTGTACAATGATAATAGAAATATTTTTATCAATGTAATAAATCTAACCAAATACGATAATGCTCATTGCCAAGAAGCCAGACATCCAAATGAAGGAATAATGAGTTTTTAATCGGTGTAAACCAAGTATTGTTTCTTAAGGAATTTGAATTCCATTATCCATGTGAATTAATTCCTTCAACGGAACAAACACACATCAGCAGAAATTTCAAAGTTTCCATTTAGATCGATTCTTGACTAAATGGGAATAAAATTTGAAAGCATATTGGCTGATGTCATGGTTGGGTCCCCTAAGATGTTTTTAATTAGCTATGTTAAAGAACATTGTTGATTTTCCAAGCTCGTTGATTGGAGCGGAAGGAGCGAAGACTCCTGCGGGAGTACGGGGTAGGGGAGACCCCGCAGGAGAGAATCGACGAGGAGGCTCCTCAGCACGCTCGCGGCTGGAGCGGAAATCAACAGACTAGTTTATCAGAGCCTTTTAATTAAGGAGCTGCTTCTTGGAGGTAGCTTCTTTTTATATTGGAATCCATAATAAATAATACTTTTTCGATAAGAATAAAGCATATTAATATAAATATGAGGCGAAATTCGATATAATATATATAGAAATATAATTTGAAAGGGGCAAGATAATGACAGGAACTCAAGAGTTAAATTTAATAGAACAGCAGGCAGCCATCATGGAAAAAATTCAGCACCGAAGATTGACAAAGAAGAAAATATTTCAGCGAATATTGTTAATAACTATTGGTGCCATTTTAATGGCAGTCGGACTTGAAATATTCCTCGTACCAAACAACGTTATTGATGGTGGAATTACCGGAATATCCATCATGCTATCATATCTTACAGGATGGAAAATAGGTATTTTCCTTTTTATTCTTAATATTCCTTTCTTCTTTATTGGTTATAAACAAATTGGGAAAACCTTCGCACTCTCCACTCTTTATGGAATTATTATACTTTCCATTACAACCACTTTACTCCATCCTGTCCCAGCGTTTACTCAAGATATTCTTTTGGCAACGGTCTTTGGGGGAATTGTTCTTGGCATCGGCGTTGGTATCGTTATTCGCTATGGCGGTTCTTTGGATGGCACTGAGATACTAGCTATCCTGTTTAATAATAAATTGCCATTCTCCGTTGGGGAAATTATTATGTTTTTCAATCTCTTCATTCTTGGGAGTGCAGGATTTGTCTTTACATGGGACCGTGCAATGTATTCGTTGATTGCCTATTTTGTTGCTTACAAAACAATTGATATTACCATTACAGGTCTAGATGAATCTAAATCGGTATGGATCATTAGCGATAATGCCAAACAAATTGGTGATGCCATTCTAAGCCGTCTCGGCCGTGGTGTCACATATATCAACGGTGAAGGTGCCTATTCAGGCGATGATAAGAAAGTCATCTTTTGTGTTATTAATCGTCTTGAAGAGGCAAAATTGAAGGAAATCGTTACAGAGAATGACTCTAGTGCTTTTTTAGCAGTAGCTGATATAGCTGAGGTTAGAGGTGGAAGGTTTAAGAAGAGGGACATCCATTAAAAGTTTACAATGTAAAAAATGTAATTTTCTGAATTTTTATGTCAGATTAAAGCGGATTATGCATTTATTTGTAATTAGTTTTTGTCGTACTGTGCGCTTACCTCGGAAATAAATACGCGAAAAATGAAATATTTCCTAAAAAGATGGCATGAACTAAGCGCCATCTTTTTAAGTGTTTAAAATAAAAGTTCATACACTTCATTTAATTGGAAGGCTCTCTTTTCGTCTTGTTCCTCTTTGGCATAGTTAATTTCTTTTGGAAGAATATGATTTAAAAAATGTATTTCTTTTTGGTTTAAATCCCTAACAAAAGCACCTTCAGATGCATAATTACCCTCCGAAAGTTTCTGATATAAATGTCTGCCCTCGGAATGTTGATCCGAATAATTTGATAAAATTTCTCGCAGATAGCCTAATGTTTGGTCCAAGTACCTCACCCATCCTTTCAATACTTTATTTTTCGTCGAGATTTTTTTTATATACACAGTTCAAGGAAGGAGGGGAAAAAAGCTTAGGATTATGTGCCTAGTTCTTGGTACATGTAATGATCCGATAGCTTAAAATGTCTTGATACTTAATAATAATATGACCATGTTGGTTCATGATATCAAATAGCTCCGGCTCGAAATTTTTAGAAAATTGAAATTCCGGACTTTGATTACCATTGTTAGTGGCCAATTTTTCAGCTTTCAAATGAATGTTATGAAATCCTGTATTTTTTAAAAGTTGTTTCCAATCTTTCTCAAGCAATAAGGAATCTAAGGCGTAAAAACTCTTGATTTCCATCTCATCTTGGCTGGTTAATTTCTTGTTTATCGTCATTTCATTTGCGATCAAACGACCGCCATTTTTTAACACTCGATAGAATTCTTTTAGTGCTGTAGGTTTGTCAACAAAAGCTAACACAGATTCTGATAATATAAAATCGAAGGTATTATCATCGAATGGGATCTTTTCTATGGAACCATGGATTAATTGAATAGGGAAATTCAAGGTCTGAAAACGATTTTTTGCTTTTTCAATCATAATTGGATTGATTTCCAATCCAATTACTTTTGCTTGATATTGTTGATATATATATGCCGCAGTTTGGCCAGTACCGCACCCAGCATCCAAAATAATGGAATCCTTTGAAATATTTTCGTTTGAAAGCAAATTTTTTGTTAAATGGATACCGCCAGGATGGGCTCCGCCAACTCCAAACTTGGCCAAGAAATCAAAATATGTTAGGCCTTTCATAGACACCACCTAGTTCTCTTTTTTGCATAATATGAAAAAAGATGGTTAGAGGTTCATTTTTGAGGTAATGATCAATAAAGAAACAATAATAATATTATGTTAACTACAAATGATACTCTATGATTTGTATACCAATAATTAACATATCAGGTTCAGATTTAACATCATATTCCGATAAAAAATGCACAAATTAAGCAAATGGAAGGGAATGAAGTACTTCCATAACATGCTGAAGGAGTGCTGAAGATGAAAAGTTTAAGAAAACAGCCTTTTTTCAATTTGTTTATGCCTAAGCGAAAAAGCAGAGGAGCACTATGGGCATCTCTGGTAGGCCTAGGCTTAAGTGCGGCAGTTTTTGGAGTAACAAAAGGAAAGCGTAAAGATTTCGCACTTCCGATCCAAAATGCAGTAAAAAGCATGGCACCAAATTTTAACAACATAAACAGAATGGATACCGCTGCATTAACAGAGTTTTCGGAAGAATTATTAGAAAGTGCATTAAATAATAAACGTTGAATTAAAAAGTCCGCGGTTTTGCGGACTTTTTAATATGGAGGATTTGGAACTTTTCTTGGTTTATAATCGATGTCTTCAGAAGAATAGAGTTTAATGATTAACAAGTTGCTAAGCGTCCTTGCCCTTATTAACACAGGATGGTTGTATTTATTTTTAAATTCAAAATCTGGTCCATACCAACTAACCGTGGCGTCCCGACCAGGAGGGATATAGGGAACCTTACGTGTATGCGAAAAACGCTCGACAATTTGCAAGCCTGCATTATCTACTGCATTATAGAGAGTTGAAGATACTTGACAGATTCCTCCGCCAATGTCTTCTGAAAATTCCCCTCTCACAATAACTGGTGCACGTAAATAACCACGGGCGACGGTTCTTTTCCCTACTACTCGGTTAAATGAAAACGTCTCCCCTGGAAAAACAACATGATTATTAATCGCCATTGCAGCCAAATGGATATTATTGGAGCGGTTTTTATTTTGTGGATTAAAGGATGTAACATAACGACCAATCCGAAAGCTCCCAATATTCTCAAGTAATTCACTATCCACTTTTGGATAAAGAATAGACATGGGTATCTCTATTCTAGTAGGACTATGATCAAAGAAATATGTATAAATTTGTTCTGTAAAAGCTTGACGATTAATCTGATAACCGACTTTCTCTGAATGAATATTATCGTGTTGGTCTAAATAAGCATTTTCAGGTGGGATAGAATATTGTTTGTCGAGTTGATTCAAAAATTGATTGTATTTTTTTGTATTAACTATTGGTAAATCTATGTGCGGGTTGGTGTAATCCAGATGATTAATATGTGAGACAGGCTGCCCGTCTTTTGTAATAAGTAAACTAACTGAAGAATCTGCATGCTGAGCAATCAGCATTGCCCCAAATATCATAGATAAGATCATTTGCTCTAAACCTCCTCTACATAATATAAGTCGAAATAGACTATATCATGTAATAGAAAACGCCATTTATTATGTTAAAAACGGGAAAATAGTATTTTCGCAGGTTTAATAGTGTTATTTAGTAATATAGAATAATTTTTACGTGTGAATGGTGGGGAATATTGTGAAAATGAAAATTTTATGGATGTTTTTTTGTGCTATTCTTTTGTGTAGCCCCATTAATACTCTGGCTGAAACAAACGGAACTGTTTACTCCGGCTGGAAGTATGATAATAGTAAATGGTTTTACTATGGAAGTGATGGTGTTATGCGGCAAGGCTGGGTAAATGACCAAGGGAAATGGTACTTCCTCGACAGCAGTGGGGCGATGAAGACAGGCTGGCTTTTATACAAAGAAAGATGGTATTTTCTTGATCGCAGTGGAGTCATGCAGACGGGCTGGCTCTTACAAAATAACCAATGGCATTATTTAAATCATTCTGGAGCAATGCAGACAGGCTGGATATATTTAAATAAATGGTATTATTTTAATCAAAAGGGAAGCTGGATTCCCAATACTCTTACGGACCAGTTTACAACAATATCTGACAATAATCAGCTTATACTTGTCACAACAAACGGTTATAACACGAATAAAGCGAAAATCCAAACTTTTGAAAAAATTGATAAAGTTCGAAATGGAAGGTTCTATCGGTTAATAAATAAAAACCTTTGTATATCAAGGGTTTGAACGATTATTATAAAATGTAAAATTGACTGCGTTCCGATTTTGTGCCGATTTGATTTTATCTTTTAGTTTAGGAGGCGAACTTTTGAAGTTCGTCTTCTTCTATTTTTTCAGTTATATCCAGATACGTATCCGCTGTTGTTTTGATGGTTTTATGTCCTAATCGATTAGATACATATTTCAGACTTGCACCGGATTCAAGAAGTAGAACAGCGTGTGTATGTCTAAACACGTGAGTGCCTTTATATTCTACACCGGCTTTTTTACAGTATTTTTGAATCATTTCACGAACAATAGAAGGTGTTAAATAATGACCATGATAATTTTGAAAAATGATACTATCCTCATTTTTACCGAATCTTTTATTTCCTAAAATTAATTCATTTTGCTTCAATTTAAACTTCTTTAATTCACGAACTAAATCTTGATCAATTTTAATTGAGCGATATGAAGAAGCATTTTTTAATGTTGTCAGGATTACATTATTGTTATTATCTCTTCTTGTTTGTTTATCGATCGTTACCTTATCACCATCGATATCAGACCATCTTAAGGCTAATGCTTCAGATATTCTTAAGCCGGTTTTGCTTAAGAATAACATAAGCATGTAATAAAGCTGATATTCAGGGAATCGCTGATGCTTATATGTTTTCATGAAATCCAATAGTTTGTTTAATTCTTCAAGGCTAAAATATTTAACTTCATCTTCTTTTTGCATAGCTACACTATCTTTAACCGGAACTCTTAATTTATCAGCTGGATTTTTTTCAAGCACTTCAAGTTCATGTACAGCGTGATGTAAAATACTTTTCATAACTGAAAGATATTTTAGCCTTGAGCCAAATGAATATTTTTCTTTTCCGTTTTCATCTAGTTCACCGAATTTGGCAATCCATCTTTTTATTTCAGTTCTACGAACAGTCATAATTTTTTTATGTCCAAAAGTGGGTAAAATGTGATTTCTAACAATCACTTCAAGTTGTTCAAATGTTGATTCCTTTACATTAGCTTTTTTATGTTCAAGCCAATCCTTTGTTACTTCATCAAATAGCATATTTCTATCATTTAATGTTTGACCATAATAAATCCGTTCTTCAACTTTTGCAGCTTCAATTTCCGCTTCTTTTTTCGTGCGGAATGTTCCAATACTTTTTTCTTTACCATCTTTTGATACACGTGCTTGCCATTTTCCACTTGGTAACTTTCTGAATGTTGCCATCTTTCCTTATCCCCTTTCAATCCTTTAAAACGATTTCGATAACGGTTTTTATTTTTGCTCTTTCCTCCTTTTGTCAGTAGCCTGTCCTGAAAAAGCCACCTTAAGATATAAAATGTACCCTATAGAGTAGACACGAAAAAAAAGTCTACCTACAGGGTACTTTTTTGTATAATTAAACAACACAACAAAGAGAAAATCCAACATGGGACTGGAGAAAAATTATGAGTAAAAAGATTTTCACAGAGAAAGATCTCAAACTGCTATCGGCTAATAAATATGTTAAATCTGTAAGTTTAAAAGGGATCACCTACACTGAAGAATTTAAGCATATTTTCATTGAAGAAAATGAAGGAGGAAATTTACCTAGACAAATATTTGAGGAATGTGGATTTGACATAGATGTTTTAGGAAAAGATCGCGTAAAAGGTGCAGGTAAGAGATGGCGTGCTGCTTATAGAGAAAATGGAGTAGCCGGACTACGTGATACCAGAGCTGAGAACTCAGGAAGGCCAATTAGAGAGAGCTTACGATAGAAGAGAAATATGCAAGACTAGAAGCCCAACACAATTTATTAAAGGCTGAGAATGAACTTTTAAAAAAGATACGATTTGCAGAAAGGGGGTTGAAGAGAAAACAATAACTTTATCTCCTGACCAAAAGTTTATCCTTATCCAATCCGTTATTGAGAAGTTTAACTTAAAGAATATGGTTAGCTATTTATGCGATGTAGCTGGCGTCTCACGTTCTGGTTATTATAACTATTTCTCTGAAAAGTCACAACACCGAAGAAGGCAAAAAGAAGCAAAGGATGAGGAAGTGAAAGAGATTATCCTAAAGGCCTTTCATTTTAAAGGCCGCATGAAAGGGGCACGTCAAATCAAGATGACTTTGACGGGTCAATTTAGTGTTGACTACAATTTGAAACGTATAAGACGAATCATGAAGAAATACGATATTATTTGCCCCATTAGAAGGGCAAATCCATATAGACGGATGATGAAAGCTACACAAGAACATAGAGTTGTGCCAAACCTTCTAAATCGTGAATTTAAGCAAGATATACCAGGCAAAGTTCTCCTAACAGATATCACTTATTTATTTTATGGTAAAGGCCAGAAAGCTTATTTATCAGCCATAAAAGATGGTTCCACAGGTGAATTATTAGCCTATAATCTATCGGAACGAATGACCATTGATTTGGCCACAGACACCCTAATAAAACTAAAGAAGAACAAACACTTTAAAAAAGCGAAAGATGCCCTGATCCACTCAGACCAGGGAGTACATTATACGCATCCTGAATTCCAAAAAGCAGTAAAGAAGCTTGGTTTACATCAGTCTATGTCTAGACGGGGGAACTGTTGGGATAATGCCCCTCAAGAGTCTTTCTTTGGTCATTTTAAGGATGAGGCTAATATTAAAGCATGTACAAATCTAGATGAATTAAAAAAAGAAATTAAGCAATATATGACGTATTACAATCACTATAGATACCAATGGAATTTAAAAAAGATGACCCCTGTTCAATACAGAGATCATCTTCTTAAAACTGCCTAGGCTTTTTTTAAAATGTCCTTTACAATGGGTACACTTTATGTTAGTAGAGTGTCTAACATTTACGGGGCAGAACATTTCGAAGTGCTTTTTTCTTTTGGATTAAGCTTAAATCACAAAGGAAAGTTGGATATAAAAAGCTCTTTTCCTTTTTTATTCTTATCCCGTTTTTGTGAAATAGAATATTTCCAACTCTCTTGGTTTAAAAAAAATGATTCATGCTGATAAATCGACCTAACTTCAGGACAATCATCGATCGTGAGGAGAAACTTATGATTAGTTTCTGTAAGAAGGCTTGCAAGATAAAAATGGTCTTCATGAGACATACTTACAGGGTAAAGGGAATCGCCTTTTACATAATAAGGTGGATCAATAATCATAAAGACATTTTCACCTGGAGCTAAAATTACGTCGTCGAAACTTAAATTAGTTATTTTTACCCCTTGTAGTTTTTTTGAGCATTCTACAATCCTTTTACATAACATTTGAGGATTCCAACGACAATCAATGGGGTAGTCAGATTTTTGTTGCATTCCGCCAATGGGATTAGCAGTGTAGATTCCTGAAAAATTTGTTCTGTTGAAAAAAAGAAAATCAAAAGCCTGGTCCAAAATACTATTGTAACTTGAAATATTTCTTTTTTCTTTCCATAATTCCAAGGTTGGTTTCGTATTTAATATTTTTTCACAAATTTCTTCATGAAGCTGAACACGTCTGTCCACTGAATTAAATTTGTTGGAAAATCCTCCCCAAACAGCCCCCAATACCTCCCCCAAATAGTTAGAGGAGAATACATGATTATACAAAGCAGAAATAAAAGAAAAAACCCTAGAAGCGTTGATATAACGCGGTTTCTAGGGTTTTTGTCAATGCTCTTTAAAGAGCAAATCAATTAACGTGAGTAATCATCTACATTCGTTAAAACCCTAGTATTCAAGGGGATTGAAGGCTGTATTTTTAAAACCTCCCCTAATTTATAAATTTAGTACCTCCGAAAAATTTACAGATTCTTCTTCCAAGGCTTTGTAGTTATGACTATAAGTATCCCAAATCATTTGAGGAATATTTCCTAACCGTTCAGCTATCACATTAACAGACTGTTTTTTACTGATTAGGATTGTTGCGTGGGTATGGCGTAACCCATGAGGTGTGATGGATTTTAAACCTGTCTTTTTGATGATCCTGTCAAAGCTATACTTGATGGTGTTTTCTCCTGTAGGAGTTCCCGTTTGATATGAAATAAAAACAAAGTCATTTTTACCAAATGACAGCATTGTCTGTTTACACCAAGTACGCCCAGTAACATTCCTTGTACCAGTTGTGCCTTATTGATCGAAAGAAACGCTTCCTGTTGGGTTGTCATAAAACCTGACTCTTCTCACATTCAATTTTCAAATCCTATGTATACTCTGTAAAACAAAAGAAAAGCTTACTCCAAAAAGCCGTGACTCACGACTTTTTGGGTCAGCTCATGTTTTTCCTTATTAATTCAAGCTAGTAAAGGTTTTAGGATTATGATGTTTTGATAGTAATGTCTTCTTGTTCTTGTTCATTGCTTACAGGGGAATTTTTAACCGGTAACGCCTTTTTAAAAACGTTCCATAACACAATGACAATAGAAATCCCTAATAAAGTCGCTGTGATCGGTCTTTCAAAGAACATCAGGAAACTTCCCAAAAAAGTTTTTTCAATTTTATTTTTTTCATTATCTACTCCACTCCCCACAATTTTCTTATTGCTTGAAGACAAGACAATTATTTTTCTAAAGTTGATCAGATTTCATCACTGCCTTTAAACCATCTCTGTGCATTCAAAAGCATCATATCTTTAATCTGTGCTTCAGTGACTCCTAGTTCGATTAATTCAGGGACAATTTCATCCATAATATAAGACATCGTCCACTTGGGTCTTTTTTTCATTTCGCTTTCCGGAAACCAATCCGTAGAGCAACAGTAGTCCTGAGATAAAAACATTCTATTTGAAAAACCCTGCTTAACCAATTCGATAACGGTTGTATTTCGTTTTTCAGATGACATTCTGGCGGTTATTCCATAACGATCCATTCCAATAAACGCTCCATAAGAAAGAACTTTTACTATATATTCCAAGTTATCTGTATCCCCAGTATGTCCAATGAGAATACTATTGGGCGCAACACCTTCTTCCCTGAAAATTTCCAGTTGCCTAATTCCATTCATACTTTGTGGATGTGAGTGTGTCATGATGGGCACACCCGTTACTTGATGAGCTTGTGCCACAGCTCGTATTACTTTTTCAACATCAGGGGTAAATCCCTGTTCGTCTGTTGCACATTTCAGAAATCCTGCTTTTATCGAAGTATTTTGAATACCAACTTCTATGTCTCTGATAAAAACTTGTGCCATGTAATCAATATTCCTATTTTGAAAATGTTGGGGGAGATCGTTAAATGTGTAAATTCCTGTTGCACAAATAATCTGCATCTCTGTTTCAAGGGCAACCTTTTCCATAAAGTGAACATCTCTTCCAATCCCCATGACTGTCGGGTCACAAATGGTTTTGATCCCCTGCATCTTTACCCTGTTTACTTGTTCTACCGCATTCTTAAATTCTTTTTCTTCATCATAAATATGAGGAAACTGAACGAGTACAGCTTCAGAACAAATTCGTAAATGTTCATGTACTAATGTCCTTCCAAGTTCTGAAAAATCTATTTTACCAGTTACAGTATTCACATATTTCATCGTATGAATCTCCTTTTTATAGTTTCTTAGATAAGTAAGGTGCAAAACAGTATTCTTTTACATATCCATAACAGATTCATCATGAGAATATTCGGATGTGACCTGTTCAGTTTTATTTAGAATAGTAACTATAATTCCAAATACATAACAAATAGATCCAAAGATTAATACTGCACCGCTTAGTTGCATATGTTCTGCCATAAATCCTACAATAGTAGGTGTAAGAGCCCCTCCTATCCGTCCTATATTAAATGTAAGTCCAACCCCAGTTGATCTCAAATGTGTCGGATATAATTCTCCTAGGTAAGCGCCGAATGTTCCCCAATAACCATAAATAACGAAACCAAATATGATTCCTACTAGAAAAAGGAAGGTTATATTTTGAATGAGCATATAGGCGATAATAAGTACGATTGAAAGAGATTGTCCTAGCAATAAAGTGAACTTTCTATAATATTTATCTGATAAATATCCACCAACTTGGTGACCAAACACAGCACCAATATTTAAAACGATTAGAAACCAACTTGCCATCCCAAGCGACAAATTATGACTTTTCACTAAAAAAGTGGGTATCCAAGACGAAGCAGCCCAATATGCGCCTAAATTAAACAGTAAAAGTAAACTTGCCAATATAGTTCGTTTTACGTAACCATCTTTAAAAAGCATCCATAGAGTAAAGGTACTTTTTTCTTCCTTCACTTTTTTTGTTTTTTCCTTCCAATTTGGTGGTTCCTTTAATCCTCTCCTAAACATTAATATAATAAATGCAGGCAATATACCTATTAGGAACAGAACTCTCCATCCAAATGCAGGTAAAATTAAGAATCCAAGTAATGACGCAATAGCATACCCTACAGGATAACCACTATGAACAAAAGAAGTTGCCTTTGCCCTATGCCTTTTTGGCCAATATTCAGAAATTAGTGAGGCTCCAAGTCCCCATTCGCCTCCTAATCCAAGTCCAACAAAAAATCGAAAAATTCCAAGCTGTACTGGATCTTGTGCAAAAGCTGAAATACCAGTAAAAATTGAAAAAAAGATGACAGTAAATGTTAACATTCTTACCCTGCCAAAATAATCACCCAAAATGCCACAGCCAATTCCTCCTACCATCATTCCTACTAATGTTGCAGAACTAATAAGACCTGCTTCTCCAGTTGACATATTCCATTGTGTTAATAAAAGTGGAATAACAAGGGCCAAGAGCATGGCATCCATTGAATCCATGCACCAGCCTGCAAAAGATGTCCATAAACTTTTCCATTAGGTTTTTCCTACTTCAGGGTCATTTCTTACATTTGAAGAATAAATCATCATTTTCCTCCTCGCATATTAAGTAAAAGCTTTATCTCTAAAGTTTTGTAGAACCTCCTTTTAAATAAATTTAGAACATTCGCTAAATGTAAGCGTTTGAATTTTTTTCAAGAGCAAATGGGAATAAGGAGAAAAGCATGATTATTGAAAGCGGAAGAAAAAATCATCAGCAATGACCATACAGCTACGTTTAGTTAATAAATCTTTCAATTTTGTCAAAATACTGATATTTCATAATCTTGTATTCTTATGATAAACAAACACTTTACAAATGTACAATATATTTCTAATATTAATATCATATCCCCAGCATATGATAATTGAAAAAATGATAAAATAAACTATGGTTATATTAATCAGAAAATTTAGAATATATGGATAGGTCAGGTGAAAACGAGTGGACTTTAGAAATTTTAAGTATTTTGAAGCAGTGGCAAGGTTAGGAAACATTACAAGGGCTGCTAAGGAATTAAACATGTCACAACCACCCCTTAGCCAACAAATTCTAAATATGGAGAATAATCTGGGGGTAATGTTATTTGAACGACACAAAAAGGGAGTCATTTTGACTGAAGAAGGAAAACTCCTTTTACAAAAGGTAACTCCTTTCCTTCGTCAATATCATGAACTTCTTGGCTATTTATCAGATCCTCAAAATTTAGTTATGGGAAATATTACGTTAGCTATTTTACCCGTTTTTTCGGCTACGATAGGTGAGGCGTTGGCACATATATGGAGCGAAAACATAAATATTCATTTTTCAATTAAAGAAGGCCATTCAAAAACAATCGTTTCATTAGTACAAAGTGGAGAAGCTCATTTGGGGATTACTCGTTTACCTATCCATAATACAGAACTTAATTATTCTATCCTAGGAAACGATCCTATTCGAGTTGTTCTTCGTAAAGATGATCCATTAATTGCAAAGGAGAAAATTTTACCGAGGGATTTAAAGGGGAGGCCATTGGTTTTAATTCGTGGAAGTACTACCCATAGTGCTTTCGCACAAATTGTCCAGAGGTTTGAAGAAGCTAAGATAAAACCTACTATCATCGGACATACAGAAACTGTTCTTACACTTCTTAAGATGGTGAAACATGGACCGGGAATCGGACTTGCTCCGCAGTCTGGTTGTTACCAATCGACAGATGGTTTAGAAATAGTACCATTTGGAGAATCGGAGATTTACATACCTACTGCTGTTATATGGCGGCAAAATGAGACGAATCCTACGGTATTAAAATTAAAGAACTTAATCACTAAGTATTGCGCTATTAAGTGACGTTTCTTAGTTTAGTAGAAAAAACATTCCCATCTCTGTTTTTTAGGAGATGGATTTTTTATAACTGTTTAGACTTAGGTATTGTTATTTTTATAAATTGGGTTTTTACGTTGATATTCATAAAACATACGAGTTACATATGGATAACATATCATTTTGGTATTTTACATATTGATAACTATTTTTTACACTTTTATCAAAGGATGAAATTCAAAATGTTCAAAAAATTATAGGAGGTATATCCCTTTAGACGTTTATTTTTTGATTCTTTAACAATTTACATCTCATTAAACAAATAAAATTAGTAACAATTTGTTTTTTATTAAATTGTTACCATTTCCAAAGGAGCGACTATATGGGGAATTTAAATAATGCTGTCAGCTGGATAACAGGAGCCACCGGGAGTATAGGAGGTGCGGCATGTAAAGCTTTAGCAAGATCAGGTAGTCACGTAGTCGTTTCTGATATAGATTTCGACCGTGCTCAGGACCTTTCTATCCAATTAAAAGATTTAGGTGTCGAGGCTTTACCCATTCAACTAGACGTCTCAGATCAAAAAGGTGTTGAATCTGTTGCAAAGGTTATAAAAGATACGTTTGGGCGATTGGACATTCTGGTAAATGGTGCGGGTATATCTCCAAAAGGAGAAAACGGACGAGTTCCAGTGGAAAACATGGATGTAGAAGAATGGCATAGAGTGATAAACATCAACTTACATGGAGCATTTTATACCTCGCAGGCTGCTGTTAAATTAATGAAGGAAAATCAAAGTGGTCATATTGTGAATATTGCCTCTCAAGCTGGAAGATCCTATAGTGCCGTTACTGGAGCTCATTATGCTGTTAGTAAAGCAGGTCTTATTTCTCTTACGCGTCAAATGGCTGGAGAACTCGGTCCAAGTGGAATTTATGTAAATGCAGTTGCCCCAGGACGCATTGACACTCCAATGATTAAAGATGTTGCAGAAGAAGTAAACCGACAAATAATAAATAATATTCCATTAAGACGACTAGGAACACCTGAAGAGGTGGCAAATACTATTCTATTTCTAGTTACTCCTCAATCAAGTTATCTTACTGGAGTAGTTATAGACATAAATGGTGGAAGATTGATGATATAGTAATTAATTTTGTTGGGGATTGTTAAAATACACCAGGGAAGCATTTCATTGAAATGAATTGGAGGAATTATTGGTGAAAGCCTTACTTAAACAAAGCTTTGATCCTGGAGATGTTTTATTGCAACAAGTAGTTAAACCAGAACCGGGCCATAATGAAGTGGTCATTAAAATACACTTTGCCGGCATTTGTGGAACGGACATGAAAATATATGATGGACATTATCATGCTTATAAGAATCCTTTGGTCCTTGGACACGAATTTAGTGGTCAAGTTGCAGAAGTTGGTACTGGTGTGCAGGATTTAGTGATCGGCACGAATGTTGTGGCCCGTACGATTTATTCTTCATGCGGGAAATGTGAATCATGTTTTGGAGGAAGAGAAAACCTTTGTACGGAAAAGACTCGAATTGGTTTTGATCATGATGGAGTTTTTACTGAATATGTAAAAGTTAATAAAGATCAAATCCACGTTCTGCCTAAAGAAATTGATTTGGTTACAGCAGCATTATTAGAACCTTTTACAGTAGTGGTACATGCTTTGAATCAAATTACAATTAGGCCATCCGATGTGGTCCTTGTGATTGGTCCTGGGCCGATTGGACTTATGACAGTACTTCTTTGTAAAGCTTACGGTGCTACAGTTGTTGTAGCTGGACTTAAGCAAGACAAGAAGAGACTTGAGTTAGCTCAAAAAGTGGGAGCTGATTTGGTTTTAGTTTCTGATCAAAATAATAGTGAGGCTTCATTATTGGATTTAACAGACGGCCAAGGCCCAAACATTGTTTTGGAGTGCTCAGGGACTGCAGGAGGCGTAAATCAAGGTTTAGAGTTATGCAGAAGAGACGGCCAATATGTGCAAATAGGCACTCGGAGCACACCCATAACTGTTGATTTTATGAAAATTGCTTATAAGGAAATTAAAGTTATTGGGAGTATTGGACACACGAAACTTGATTGGGAAAACTCGATTCGTATTGTTCAAGATGGAAAAGTCGATTTTTCACGTCTGATTGATCATTTTTATTACCTAGAGCAGTGGGAAGAGGCCTTTCAAGCTTTTAAAAACAAAGAGCAGACCAAGGTACTCTTTAAGCTATAAGTTGGTCCTTAGTAGATTTCTAACCATATCTTTTCTATAAAAATACTAATTCATAGGAGGAATAGTTATGCAGCGTCATGGAGGTTATATGTTAGTTGATACACTTATTAGACATGGAGTAACTCATGTTTTTGGAATGCCAGGGGGACAGGCAAATGCATTTTATGATGCATTATATCAACGTAAAGAAGATATCACTCATATTTTGATTAGAGATGAAACTACAGCAGGTTTAGCAGCAGATTCATTTTCGCGAGTAACAGGTCGAATTGGTGTTTGTGATGCTACTGTAGGCCCAGGAGCTACTAAATTCCCTTCCGGACTAATGGAAGCTTTTAATAGTTCAGTACCTATTCTAGTACTTGTAAGTGATCACCCACAAAATTCTGTTCTATTGCAACAATATGGACGTATTAGCCAAGGTGGAAATCAACTTGAAATGTTAAAGCCTTTTGCTAAAGAGACATTTAATGTTCCAAGTATTGAAATGCTTTCTAAAGTAGTAGGTGCTGCTATTCATACGGCAGTTTCAGGTCGTCCTGGCCCAGTTGTTGTTCAGATACCTCAAAATGTTTTCCAAGCGACAACAGATTTGGAACCGCTATCAGGAACTAGTAATCACCCTAAATTCAGATGTTCTGCACCTGAATCTGAAATTGCTAAAGCAGTACATCTCCTTACAGCTGCTAAGAAGCCTATTATTCTTGCAGGCGGAGGTCTTCAACTTTCTCAAGCTTATGATGAGATTGCCCAATTATCAGAGAATTATAAGATTCCAGTCGTAACGACATTGACTGGTAAAGGAAGTGTGGCTGAAACTAGTGACTTATGCCTTGGAGTACTGGGTGAGCTAGGAAGTCCATGTGCAAAAGTAGTTGCTGACCAAGCAGATGTAATTCTTGCAATTGGATATAAGCATTCTCAAAATAGCTCTTATCGTTGGACTTGGCCAAGAGCAGATCAGGAATTAATTCATATCGATGTGGATCCTGCTGAATTCGGACGAGTGATTAACGCAGATGTTGCATTATGGGGAGATGCACGCGAAGTCCTAAAACAAATCTTAGTGGAGTTGAAGGGTTCAAACTTCGAAACTTCTAGTGAATGGTTAAATGTAGTCAAAGTAGAAAAAGAGAAGTGGTTACTAGCTCGCACTGAGGAGTGCTACAGTAAAAATAATCCTATTTGGCCTCAAGCTGCTGTTCAAGCTATAGTGGACCAATTGGGAGAAAATGATTTTGTTACTTGCGATGCTGGTTTTTCAAGTGGCTGGGCTGGAGGTTTCCTGGAATTAAAAAGACAAGGTCGTCAAATCATTCTTCCACGTGGAGCTGCGGGATTAGGTTCTTCTCTGCCATTTGCTCTTGGAGTAGCTATGGCTCGTCCAGGATCACGTATAATAGCTATTAGCGGTGATGGTGCATTTAGTTACAATGTTGGTGAACTAGCAACTCTTAAACAACTAAATTTACCAATTATCAATGTAGTCTTTAATAATGCAGTTTTATCATGGTCAAAATGGACACAGCAACTTAATTTCGATAGAAATAATCAATCTGTTGAGTTAGGAAGTTACGAGTTTGGAACGATTGCTGAAAGTTATGGAATCGTTGGAGAAAACGTTCGAAACATAGAAGATTTAGGACCAATCTTGAAACGTGAACTTGCAGCAAACCGTCCAAGTGTAATTAATGTGTATACAGATGAATGGCAAGCTCCAACTATGCCTTATCGTGAGGCCATGAAAAAGGCGAAACAAGGACCAGTAACTAGTCAAGCATACTAAACATTTCTTTCATTCAGATGTTGTTATTGTTTTTCCATAATTTTATCTAAAGGAGAGAATTTAGTATGTTAGTACAATCAAAAGTGTTGTTTAACTATATCGGGGGAGAATGGGTAGAAGGTTCTACTACTAAAACACAGCCTGTTTATAACCCTGCAACAGGAGAAATAATCGCAGAAGTACCTCTTTCTGCAAAAGAAGATGTAGACAAAGCCGTACAAGTGGCAAACGAAGCCTTTCAATCATGGTCACAAGTCGCAGTTCCAAAGCGTGCTCGTATTCTATTTAAATATCAGCAATTGTTAGTAGACAACTGGGATGAACTTGCTAGATTAATTACTATTGAAAATGGAAAAAGTTTCAAAGAAGCCCATGGTGAAGTATTACGAGGAATTGAGTGTGTAGAATTTGCATCTGGTGCACCAACATTAATGATGGGAAAACAACTTCCAGATATAGCTACTAATATTGAATCTGGTATGTATCGTTATCCAATCGGAGTGGTAGGCGGTATTACCCCGTTTAACTTTCCAATGATGGTACCATGTTGGATGTTTCCACTTGCAATTGCATGCGGCAACACATTTGTCTTAAAGCCATCAGAGCGTACTCCACTTTTAGCTAACCGTCTTGCGGAGCTATTTAATGAAGCAGGATTACCAAAAGGTGTTTTGAACATCGTTCACGGTGCGCATGATGTAGTAAATGGGTTACTTGAGCATAAACTTGTCAAAGCAATCTCATTCGTAGGCTCACAGCCAGTGGCAGAATACGTGTACAAAAAGGGAACGGAAAATTTGAAGCGTGTTCAAGCATTAGCAGGTGCAAAAAATCACTCCATCGTGTTAAATGATGCGGATCTTGCAGATGCTGCTTCCCAAATTTTTAGTGCAGCATTTGGATCTGCAGGTGAGCGCTGTATGGCTGCCTCTGTTGTAACAGTACAGGAAGAAGTTGCAGATGCACTGATTCAAAGATTAGTAGAAACAGCGAACAACATCGTAATCGGAAACGGATTGGAAGAAACCGTATTCCTAGGGCCAGTGATACGTGATGAACATAAGAAGCGCACGTTGGGCTATATTGAATCAGGCGTTCAAGATGGAGCCCGCCTCATTCGTGACGGAAGGAAAGACGCGGCGGTAAAAGGTGATGGTTATTTTGTTGGACCGACTATTTTTGATCATGTTACACAAGAAATGAAAATCTGGCAGGATGAGATCTTTGCACCAGTATTATCTGTAATACGCGTCAAAACATTAGAAGAGGCTATTGAAATTGCAAACAATTCTAGATTTGCAAACGGTGCTTGTATCTATACGAACGATGCCAGAAGCGTACGTAAGTTTCGTGAAACCATCCACTCTGGTATGTTAGGAGTTAATATTGGAGTACCAGCACCAATGGCGTTTTTCCCATTCTCCGGGTGGAAAGATTCTTTCTACGGTGATCTTCATGCGAATGGTACGGACGGAGTGGAGTTCTATACAAGAAAGAAAATGGTGACGGCAAGATATTAAAACATAAGTGTGTAAATGGTATTTGATTAAGCGACCTTATTATTCTTTTTAGAATTTAAAAGGTCGCTTCAATGATTTTTATTATTGGTATTATGTTGTTATTTTAATAACTAAAGAGTTCAAACGATGTAAGAGACCTGTTTTATTCAATGAAAGTACGTTAATCCCGGTAAAGGGTGGATTATTATATAGGTGAAATTCTAAATCGAAACGTAGAATAGGCCGTTTTTTAGGTATTATGATTGGCATGGAACTTGCAAGTTATAAAAGTAGTTAAACTAAAGGGGGAGTAATTATGAGGAAGAGAATACTTACAGCTTTAATGTTAGTATTGGTTTTAATTTTAGGAGCATGTACACAGTCATCAAATGGTTCTGGTAAAAATGAAAGCGGAAACATAAAAGTTGGTGCGGTTCTTCCATTGACAGGACCATCAGCCCTGTATGGACAGCAAACATTAGATGGTGCGAAATTGGCAGCCAAAATGATTAATGATGATGGCGGGATATTAAAAGGACGCAAAATTACCTTAGTAACTGAAGATGATCAATCAAAGCCGGAGTTAGGTGTAACGAAATTTAAGAAATTAATTGAAAGTGACAGAGTTAATGCCATTACTGGAGGGTTAAACAGTTCCGTTACCATGGCAACAAAAGATGTTGCTAAAAATAAATTATTAAATGTTGTTACTGTTTCAAAAGCTCCAGATATTATGACCGACCGTGATTCATTCCGTTTCCGACTAAATAGTACCATTGATATGGATGGAAAGGTTTTCCACAAGTTTATTGCAGAACAGCTTAAACCTAAAACGGTTGCGGTCATCGCTGAAAACACTGATTATGGTCAAGCTGAATTAAAGGCCTTGAAGAAAAACTGGTCTGGTAGTGGGAAACCCAAAATCGTCGCAACTGAGTTTTTTGACTTTACTGAAACAGATTTTACTAACCCGTTAACAAAGTTAAAGTCAGCCAATGCTGATGCATTATATGTTGTTGGTGCTGGCATTGAAATAAATTCAGCGATTTTCAAACAAGCACATCAGCTTGGTTTTAATAACACGATGAAGTTACTTGCACCCGGTAATATCAATTCAAAAATGGTGGAGTTAGCAGGTGATGTTGCAGAAGGAATCATTTCTGCCGACCTATATCAAAATACCATTGATAATGAGATGAACAAAGAATTTGTAGCCGCATTTGAAAAAGAATACAATCATAAACCGGAAAAAGAGGAAATGTTAGGTTTTGAATCCATCTGGTTTGTGGCAAAAGCAATGGATAAAGCAGGATCGTCCACTGACTATAAGGCTATATCTAAAGCTTTAGAAAGTGAAGATTGGCAGTCACCAAGAGGTGATTTAAAGTTTGAGAACGGCCAAGCTTTAGGAGAAGTTATCCCATTAACTGTTAAGGATGGTAAAGTAGTTCCATATCAACAGTAGATTGATAGACACTAACCAAATAGCTTCTATTGGAGAAGCTATTTGGTTAAAAATTCAATGATTTCCTTGTTTATTTCCATAATGAATAAAGAATGATACTTATATTTAAAAGGAAGAAAGGTGGATATATTTTTGGAAATTATCAATCAATTAGTAGCGAATGGGTTAGTTATTGGATTAACTTATACCTTGTTTGCTTTAGGAGTAACGTTAATTTTCGGAATATTAGGAATGATCAACTTTGCCCATGGTGAATTTTATATGCTTGGGGCATTTGGATCGTATATCCTTCAACAAGAATTAGGATTAAATTATTTCCAGGCAGGAATTGTGACTATCATCATCATTTGCTTGATTGCATGGTTGATTGAAAAATTTACGCTCAGGTCATTACTTGATACCGATCATTTAAACTCATTACTTGCCACCTTTGGTTTAAGTATTGTTTTATTGAACATGGTTGCCATTGCATATGGAACGACTCCGAGGCAAATAAGTAGTCCGTTTAACGGTGTCGTACATATTGGAAATGTTTTTATCACTCAACAAAAAATAGTCATTGTCCTTTTGGGTATTGTGGTCATCGTGTTGCTAAATCTCTTTATCAAGCACAGTCATTTAGGGAAGCTCATGCGGGCCGTATCACAGAATAGAATGGGGGCCATGGTCTCAGGGATCTCAATTAAACGAATCTATTCCTTTACCTTCATCTTTGGGGTTTTATTAGCCACACTTGCTGGAATCCTCATCGGACCAACCACCTATGTAACACCCACAATGGGTACGAGTGTTATGTTAAAAGGTTTTGTCATCGTTATTTTGGGTGGGTTAGGTAGTGTTCCTGGGGCAATTATCGGCGGAATGTTACTTGGATTCGTTGAAACAGGGGCATCGTCCTTAGTGGGGAACTCTTGGAAGGATATTATTGGTTATGTAATCTTGATTCTCGTATTATTAATTCGTCCTCAGGGAATCTTTGGATTTCAAAGGAGGTCACAATAATGAAAAAGAAGCTGCCTTTCATCCTAATATTACTAATTTTAATTTCTCTCCCATTTAATTTTAATAATCCTTATTACTTAAATATTATCATCACATTTGGGGTTTTCTCGATCTTTGCTTTAAGCCTAAACTTTATTGTCGGTTACATTGGTGAAATATCATTTGGTCATGCTGCGTTTTTTGGCTTAGGTGCATACTTTACGACCTTAATAAATCAAAGCTTAGAATTTCCGTATTTTATTAGTTTACTCCTTGCCTTAGTATTAACCGGCTTTGTTGGAATGTGTGTCGGATTTTTATCACTTCGTCTCCAAGGTGTTCACTTTGCCATCATTACGCTGGCATTCGCAGAAGTGTTTCGCCTAATCATTCTTAATCTGACAGATATTACCCGAGGCGCCATGGGGCTAAGTGTTTCTTCTCCAATAATACCCTTTACGCAAACTTCTCTTACTGATCCAATGATTTATTACTACTTTGTTTGTCTATTGTTAGTAGGAGTCATCTATTTTATTAAATTCACATTAAGGACACCTTTTGGGAGAGGAATTTTAGCCATAAAAGAAGGAAGTCTGTTAGCAAGTTCAATTGGAATTCATGTTTCTAAATATAAAATTATTGCTTTTACGATTTCAGCCATTATTGCGGGGGTGGCTGGGGCATTGTACGCACCTTTTGTTGGAATTATTACCCCTGATCTTTTATCCGTCCATTATACAACTGAAGCTTTATTAATGGTAATTGTCGGTGGAAAAGGATTCTTGCTAGGACCATTGTTTGGTGCCTTTATCTTCACAGTTATTCCAGAATTCTTGTGGATGTCCCCGGAAGTCCAACTACTTGTATTCGGTATCATATTAGTTTTATCGATTAAGTTTATTCCTAAGGGGATTGCCAATCTGATTAAAGTGATTAGTACAAAAATGCAAAAGGATAAAGAGCCTAAACAACATTTAAAAAGTAGCATGGAGAAAGAAAAGGAGGTGTCATAATTTGACTTTATTATCAGTTTCCAATTTAAGTAAACGGTTCGGAGGTTTAAGTGCGAATTCAAATATATCATTTACAGTTGAGGAGCAAAGCATAGTTGGTATAATTGGTCCCAATGGTGCTGGAAAAACGACTTGTTTTAATCTGATAAGTGGCTTTTTACCACCATCAGAGGGAGAAGTTATTTTCAACGGTACCAATATAACTAAATTGAATGCCCATCAGACTGCATCATTAGGAATGGTTCGAACTTTTCAGCATACAAGCGTGTTTTCAGAACTTTCTGTGTTAGATAACATTCTGACGGGGCAGCATTTGGAAGTGAAGGGATTATTAAAATACGCCTTTACTAATCGGAAAAAGTACATCGAAGAGGAAAATAAGAGTAAACAAAGAGCAATTGAAATATTAAAGCTAATGGAATTAGAAGATAAGCAAGAAAAACAAGCGAAAAGTCTTCCGTATGGTGAACAAAGAAAGCTAGAAATTGCGATTGCCCTAGCTGCTAATCCAAAATTATTACTATTGGATGAGCCAGCAGCAGGCATGAATGAAACGGAGTCCGCTAAACTAGTTCAAATTATTAAAAAACTAAAAACAAAAGGCCTTACAGTTTTAATTGTGGAACATGATATGAAGGTTGTAATGAATCTTTGTGATTATATTGTTGTTCTAGATCAGGGTGCAAAATTAGCGGAAGGCACTCCAAAGGAGATTAGTAATAATTCTAAGGTAATCGAGGTTTATCTTGGTACTCCTGATGAGGATCACCACACAAAAGAGGAAGGAAGTGTGGAATTTGCTTAAGTTAAAGGACGTTCATGTTTCATATGGTCCTATTAAAGCGGTTAAAGGAATATCTCTCCATATTAATGAAGGAGAAATGATTGCCTTAATTGGTGCAAATGGAGCGGGCAAGAGTACAACACTTAAGGCAATTGCAGGGATTGAACCAATAGAATCGGGTGAAATAAATTATTATGGAGAAAATATTTCAAATTCTCCATATTATAAGACCAACAATCTTGGGATTACGCTTGTCCCAGAAGGACGACAATTGTTCCCTGATATGACAGTAAAAGAAAATCTTGAAATGGGATACAAGAAATCGAAAAAAGGTGCAAGTTTGCGAGAGTTACTGGAAAAGGTCTATGAATATTTTCCAGATGTGTACATGAAAAGGAATGAACTTGCCAGCAGTTTAAGCGGTGGACAGCAGCAAATGGTAGCCATTGGGAGAGGAATCATGTCAGAGCCTAAGCTCTTGATGTTTGATGAGCCCTCATTAGGTTTAAGTCCTGTGTTAGTACAAAATGTAGTCAGTATTATTCGGACCTTGCATGAGAAAGGCCATAGTATATTGCTAGTAGAACAAAATGCGAACTTGGCCTTAAAAATGGCAGATAGAGGCTATGTTTTAGAGATGGGAAGAATAGTCCTTGAAGACAAGGCTAGTTCTTTATTAAAGAATGAGGAAATTAAAGCTGCATATTTGGGACTCTAATAATCTAATGTGTCATTGCATATTATTTTAAGGGTAAAAAACTAGATTCCAAGAATAAGGATGGAGTGATTACTATGCATTTGCGTCTGACAGACGAACAGAAAATGGTGCAAAAAACAATTAGAAGATTTGTAGAAAAAGAATTAATACCACTAGAAAACGATGTTCTTAGAAATGAACGCGAAGGCAAACCAAGTCTACCGCCAGGGAAATTGAAAGAGCTGCAATTAAAGGCTAAAGAAGCTGGGTTCTGGGGAATTAATACTCCAGAGCAATATGGCGGTGCCGATTTAGGTCAGATGATGATGGCAATTGTATTAATGGAAGTTTCCAAAACATTCGTTCCTTTTTCTTTCGGCGGTTCTGCTGATAATATCCTTTACTATGCGAATGAAGAACAAAAGAAGAAATATCTCATTCCAACTATCAATGGTGATAAGAAGTCCTGCTTTGCGATGACCGAACCTGGCGCAGGCTCAGATACACAGAATATCAAAATGACGGCCGTTAAAGATGGTAGTGAATGGGTCCTTAATGGTGAAAAGACTTTTATTACAGGCGGAAATGAAGCAGATTTCGTAATGGCAATTGCCATTACTGATAAACAAAAGCATCAGGAGACTCGTGGACGTGAAGGCGTAACCTGCTTTATTGTTGACCGTGAAATGGGCTGGAAATCTGAGTATATACATACTATGGGTGAATGGGGTCCAGCTGGTTTGGTTTTTGATAATGTTCGTGTTCCGGAGGAAAATATCCTCGGTGAACTTCACAAAGGCTATAACCTTGGATTAGAATGGATTGGTTTTGCAAGATGGATCGTGGGTGCAAGGGCTGTCGGTGCTGCAGAACGTTTATTACAAATGGCGATTGATTATTCCAAGGAACGGATTACCTTTGGCAAGCCAATAGCTGAGCGCCAAGCAATCCAATGGCAAATTGCAGATTCTGCAGTTGAAATTGAAGCGGCCCGCTGGCTTGTATTAAATGCGGCATTTACGCTTGATCAAGGTGAAGACAACCGACATTTGGCTTCTATGGCTAAATTATATGGCGCCAATATGGGTAACAGAGTCGTTGACCGCGTGCTGCAAATTCATGGCGGCATGGGTTATACAAGAGAATTGCCGATTGAACGCTGGTACCGTGAAGCTAGACTTTGGAGAATTTACGATGGAACAGATGAAATTCAGCGGATGATCATTTCTCGTAACCTTCTTAAAGGGCATGTGAAAGTTGGTCAATACGTTTAAAAGCTTTTTGAAAGCGTTGTCTAATTAGAAATATTTATTTTGGGAGGAAGAGAAATGGCAGGAAGATTTGCTGGAAGAGTTGCATTTGTAACTGGAGGCAGCCGTGGTATTGGAAAGGGGATTGTTGAGCTTTTTGCAAGCGAAGGTGCAAAGGTAGCCATCATCGATTTAAACGAAGAGGCATTAAGTGAAACAGCAAATGAATTAAGAGAAAAGGGCTATGAAGTTTATACCAAAGTTGCCAACGTTGTGGATTCTGAGCAGGTGGAGGCAGCTGCCAAAGAGGTACATGATACCTTCGGATCAATTGATATCCTTGTCAATAATGCCGGTGTGATTCGTGATAATCTGTTGTTTAAAATGACAGATTCTGATTGGCAAACCGTAATGGATGTCCATCTGAAAGGTTCTTTCAATGCTGCACGCGCTGCGCAAAAATATATGGTCGAGCAAAAATACGGACGTATTATTAATATATCTTCCACTTCGGCTCTCGGAAATCGCGGCCAAGCCAATTACGCTGCTGCCAAAGCAGGTCTTCAAGGCTTTACCAAAACATTGGCAATTGAGCTTGGAAGATATGGAATTACCGCCAACTCTGTAGCCCCTGGATTTATCGAAACCGATATGACAAAAGAAACTGCTGCAAGAATAGGTATTTCTTTTGAACAATTAATTCAAGCAAGTGTTTCAAATATTCCAGTGGGCAGAAGTGGCAAGCCTGAGGATATTGCTAATGCTGTTGCCTTCTTTGCAGATGAAAAATCATCGTTCGTAAGTGGGCAAGTCATCTATGTAGCCGGCGGACCAAAATGTTAATTAGGTGAGGTGGAGATGAATTGTTTAAAGATCAAATTGGCAAACAGTCTAACAAGGTAAAAAATGTTGTTGAAAGGGGAGCCGTAAAGAAATTTGCGGAATCCATTGGCGACCTTCATCCCATTTATTTTGATGAGGAAGTTGGCGCAAAGTCTAGATATGGAAAGAATATTGCCCCGCCAACTTTTCCAAGGGTTTTTGATTACGGTGTAATTGAAGGCTTAAACCTTCCTAACAAAGGATTAATTCACGGTGAACAAACGTTTCATTACGTCCGTCCTTTATTAGTGGGTGAAGAGGTTTATTGTTATTCAAAGGTAAAGAACTACTTTGAGAAAAAAGGTAATTTTGGTGAAATGGGCTTCCTCGTTCTCGAAAGCTATGGCGATGATGCGGCAGGAAATACCATTTTCAGTTCAACCTCAACGGTTGTCATTTCTGAAGCGGTGAGGAAGGTGTTGACCCGATGAGTACACTTACTGAATTAAACATTGGCGAATCGGTTAAAGAAATTCAATTAGAGCCTGTATCAAGGATGGACCTGATTAAATATTCGGGTGCTTCAGGGGATTTTAATCCGATTCATACAATCGACGATGAGGCGAAAAAGGCGGGACTGCCAGGCATTATTGCTCATGGCATGTGGACGATGGGAAATCTGGCAAAGCTGTTTACGGAATACTATGATGAAGGCTTCATCGAAGATTATTCGATCCGTTTTAAAGGCATGGTATTTTTGAATGATGTGGTTACCCTCAAGGCAACCTTAAAGGAAAAACAGGATGATAATCTTCGTTTTACCGTCCAAGCGGTGAATCAACAAGGCAACGATGTTTTAAAGGGTGAAGTAGTGTATCACCAATACTAACTAGATGATCAGAAATTGAAATTAGAGCCCGGCATTAAAAGGATTTCTTCTTATGCTGGGTTTATTACTATCAATTTTTAAAGGGTGATGATATGTCTGCAAAAATGGTTTTGAGCTATAAGCCGCCAGTTTTCACTTCATTTGAAGAGGAAAGACTGCATTTAAAACAAAAGTTAGCGGCCTCGTTCCGCTTATTTTCTAAATTTGGCTTTGATGAAGGAGTCGCCGGTCATATTACCGCGCGGGATCCTGAGCGGAAGGATCATTTTTGGGTAAATCCGTTTGGGATGCACTTTAGCCAAATTAAAGCTTCCGACTTAATTCTTTGTAACCATGATGGTGTGGTCGTTGAAGGCAATTATCCCGTTAATCGCGCTGCCTTTGCCATCCATTCACAAGTTCATGCCGCACGCCCTGATGTCATTGCCGCTGCGCATGCTCATTCGGTTTATGGTAAATCATGGTCATCTCTCGGTCGACTCCTTGATCCTATAACCCAAGACGCCTGCGCCTTCTATAATGATCATTCATTATTTGATGATTTTACCGGAGTCGTTTTGGACATTGAAGAAGGCCGTAGGATAGGAAAAGCGCTCGGAGACCGAAAGGCTTGTATACTTAGAAATCACGGGTTACTGACCGTAGGGAGATCTGTGGATGAAGCGGCCTGGTGGTTTATAACAATGGAACGT
Organism: Neobacillus pocheonensis; assembly: GCF_050477905.1. Lineage (NCBI taxonomy): Bacteria > Bacillati > Bacillota > Bacilli > Caryophanales > Bacillaceae > Neobacillus > Neobacillus pocheonensis. Next base: position 42,225 of record NZ_JBCNAD010000028.1, read on the forward strand.
TCATGCCAAGCGCAGTTGCTAGCAGAAGGTGTTGGGTCTCCTGTGATTATTGAT
>NZ_JBCNAD010000029.1:0-124641 GCF_050477905.1 Neobacillus pocheonensis
GATGTTACCATCCTCTATTTAAACTAGGAACATTTCGCACCATTAAACTGCTCCGTTACAATAACTTGCTCAGAAAAGAAAAGGCGTTAATCCTTCTTGAATCAACGCACCCATTAGTTTAAGTGAAATACTTCACAAACTCTTCTTCCAATTCGGCAATTCATTGACATGTGAACAAATAATGAATGTTTTGGGATTTTCAAGTTTGAAAATGAGCTGATTCGTAGCCACAAATTAAGGTTTACACTTTTTTCCGTAATATTTTTTTTTTTTTTATTTTCCTCAAGAAATTCCTTAATGTTATCAAAGTGCTTATAGTATTCATCTATGGTTCTAGGAGCAAGCCCTTCTGTTTTCTTAAAAGTCATGAACTTATTAAACATTTCATCTAAAGTTAATTCGTCCAAAACTTCCGTTACACTCCTGCTACTACTATCCGCACGTCGATATTTTCGAACAGTTTTCTTTTGCATAAAAATAGCCCCCTATAAATTTTTATAGATGACTAAGAGTAAATGTTCTCCACAGATTCGCTAAACAGTCTGCAACAGTCTAGCAAAAAATCCCCGATTGGACTGTGAAGGAATTATATTATTAAAAACGCTGAAAAGTCTGGATTGGCGGGACTACGTGGGAATCGAACCCACCAGACCTGGCACGCAGGTCTCAATCAGTTTTAAGACTGTGGAGGGAATCCCAACCAAATTTAATTGGATAAATAATAAGTCTTCTCTATTATAATCATATTTAAGTCCAACTCAAAAAAGTATTAAATATAAACATTGTACTCTTATCAGTATTGGATTTAACTATTTCTCATCGCTTTGCACTTATAACGGCCATTTTCTTCAACAATGACAAATCCTTTTTTCTCTTTTTCAGAAAGATTTAATGAGTTTTTCGTGTTATAGGTTATCATTTCCTTTAATTCTTCTGCTTGACAACGTTTATCTCGAAAAGCAGATTCCTTCATCTCGATTTTTATCGTATGTCCATATCCTAAAAATACTTTCGTGAATTTAACACCAAACGGCTGAGTGTTTTTTACTTGATTAAGTGCAAACCAGATGCAATTTTCCTTTTTGTATGACTTTGTTGGAAAAAGCCAAATGTCCATTGACGCATCAATTTTGATTGGGTACTTTTTTCTTTTTTTACCAAGTAACAACTGAGAGCTTTCGAGTGCACCCTTTAAGTTAGAACCATAGCAAATAAGAGACGTATTAATAAGTGCAGCCGGTGACATTGCCACAAAAAAACTATCATCCCCTTCAATAACAAACGTAAATAATTCACCATTTTCATAAGTTACTCCGTATAATAGGACTGTTTTTTCATTAATTAAATATTTCTGTTTTATAATCACATTAAGAAACCTCTTTCTTATTCGGTTATCAATAATCTAATAATTACAATTTTATTTTCAAAAAAATGAATAGTATCATTAGGAATACCCAACTTGTTGATACCCATTGCTGTTGTATTTCCAAACTATGTCACCATAATTTTATATTTTATGCCTCACATCCCTCTCCACCTAGATTGCTGCTAGTTTTTTAATCTCATTTATTTCTAGTAATTTCTTTCTGGAGTTTTATTCTATCTTTGAAGGATAATAAGGATGGGTGAAATAAGGATCTTCTTGATTCGATGAGCAATATCTTTTTAACATTTAAGCTCCTGGATTGCTTCTAGATGGGGAATTGAGTTATTTGTGGTTAAATCATAGATAGTTTAGGCAATTACCATCATAAATCCTGTCAGGACTGGAAAAACTTCATGTGTTTGTCAATAATTGCGAAAATATTCTTACCATGATTCAAAAAATTCCAGTGAATCTCCATACGACCACTATGTTTTCGTTGTTTCAAATGTCTACATCGCACTTATTGAATGGTAATTTATTTCAATACAGGTATACAGATATTCTCAAAATATTGAGTGAGGTAACAGCGAAATTTGGAATGTAAGTCGAAATAATTCTATTTCAATATCAATCTAAAGCCGTGGATAGCTGCCCCTTTAATTACTAGATAGGTCCAAATATACTTCATAGCTATTTGCTAAACTCTTACCTCAGCTGTTTTTTTGCAATTTAAAAATGTCTTAATTCCGATTATATTGCAGATTCACGGGGTTGGCAGTCCAATAGTTAAATTTGCTGACCGGTTCTACCTCCAACCTAGATCTGTCTGAATGGATGTCTCTCGTGTCGAAAGATAATAGGTGGAAAATATAAATCCATATCTCTTAATGATTTTATCCAATCCGTCCAACATTCGTTTTATTCACAATTCGACAATTATCGCCAGTCCTCCCAACAATATTATAATTTTCCTTATCTTAAAATGTAAATTAAATATTTTCATATCTACATAGTTGAACATAACTCATTCCACTGTTTTTTTGTCTTGATTTCAGCTGGACCTTTACGAAAAGTTGTTATAGTAGTAAAATATTGATATTTTATCTAATAAAGACTTTTTCATCATATAAAACGACAAAATTGCCTATGAAAATGATGTTTTCTTAAATGAATATTTGAATGAATAAATCGAAAATAAAAATTTAACAATTTTTTACAAAATTGACACCTTCCGTTCAAAAATATTTCATTTTTTTAAATTTCCTTTAAAATGTGATTTTTTTAAAATGTAGTTTTTTATTAATTCTTAAGATTTCTAATTTAAATTCTGTTTGAATAAAAAACTTGTTTAAATATATTAACCATGGCAGATTGCAGCGTGATTGAATTAAGTTGCATTTTTTTGTTAAGTCAAGGTCCACACCATTGTACAGCGATTACATCCAAGATATTGACCAAGTTATAGCAAATGCTAAAAAAGAATAGTCAGAAGTAACAAAAAATCAAGATGGTTTACTTAATTGAAAATTTCAAAAGCCTAACATAAGAAAATTATGAAAGAAATGAACCAAACATGCCAAAACTGTTGCAGAAAAGAAACAGTAAAGACTACGTCTCTATAAAAAATGATATAACATATAACGATGGCAATTTCCGAGTTTGCTGTTTAAGTGGATAAGCACCTTATGAATAGTATGAATGGTTTTTAACCTTAGGGTTGGGGATGTCTGGCATGATGTCCATCAAACATGGAAGTTGGCAGTGTAATTATTAAACTCAAAAGATCTATGTCCATGTCAACTGCTTATTTGTCTTTTCTTCTTTTTCCTTAGTATTGGTTGATGTTTTCCAGATGAACACCCAGCAAAAAATGCGATTATTATCTCAAAAATATTAAGGCATATCTCCTCATGAAAAATTCCTCTCATTTAAATGATTTTTCCTAACAAAAAAATTATATAAAAAGGGGGTGTACCACAAACGGCTCACCCTTCCAGGATAAATATTCATTTTCTCCACTTCTTCCTTCATCTGCTTTATCAATGACGGTAGATTAATTCTTTTAGTTTCCTGGCATGAATGAAACGAAAGAAAAGGCCTTCACGCCAATTAAAAATTTAAAGGTGCCCCATAATGTATTTTGGGGACACCTCAGTGATTACATTTCCTTTTATACAGACTTAGTAATTTTCAATAAAATTGTTCAAACATTGTGTAAAGGCTTTATTTACACTCATTGTATTTACAGCATCTTTGCATGAACTACATAATGTTATCAGATTATCTTTGTGATAAATTTTTTCTGATTCAGTCGAAATGATTTGGTGTATTTCTAACCTATTGTCATCATTACAAATAAAACAATGCCAATCATCTCTTTCATGAACTTCCTTTATTAATGCCTGTGTTAAATCTTTTGTCCAGCTATCATCCAAAATCAGTATTCCCTGATTATTTTCTAAAAGGTCTAAGACTTCTAACTGAGGTAGAATGATCATTTCCACACGACTCAAAACCCAATCTTCTACACGCCCTATATCATCTAAAGAAATCTTTTCCACCACCGGTTCTTCAAAAATAATTTCTGATAAATCACAGACAAAATCCATTATTTCCTCTTTAAGCTGCCCATTCGATTCTCTCATAATAATTTTTGATTTTTCATAAATGGAATGAATGGATTCCGTTCTCCAATTTTTCACTATCGTTTTTATAAATTTTGGAATATTTAATCTCCACTTTTCAACCGGTTTATTTTTTTTCGCTTTTTTATCTAAGAGTGTTTTATATTTTCTAATTATTTCTAGAGGATTAATTAACTCTGGCTCCAATTCTTCTCCTATATCTTCCTCACTATTTTTATCAACCATTTCATAGAGATTATCTAAAAGTAATGATAATTCATCGTTGCGGAGATTTGTTAATTGTGTAGTCGATACTTTTGTAAAATCAATATCTTCGAATCCAGGTATTTCTTCAACTTCTAATTGGATTACCATTTCAATAATTTCATTTATCAATCTCTCTTTAACGCTTGATTGATTGTTTTGGTTTACTGTATTTTTCTTAATGGTTTTTAGGCCATCTTTTTGTTTTAAGCAATCCTGACAGATTGTATTTTTAATTGTGGTTGAAGTCACGAATTGATTTCCACATCTAGTACATTTTACCTTCCTTTTGAAACACAACTATCGCAATAATTTCTATCAAGACTAAAATACTGCGTATCCTTTATAAAATAACATTTTAAGCATCTTTGTTTTCCCAAAAAAGACATCCCCCTTGGGTTACAGGTCTTTGCAAGAGGACGGTGTCTTTATAATCTTAAGTATCTAACTTTAGAACAAAAAACGTCTCTTGCCTATGCCCTTGTTTCATGCAGGTAATGTTTCCGTTTTGCCCATTTTTTATAAATTTTTTTGAGTTGAGATAATTGAATTTATCCTAATTTTCCCCTTTAAAATATTATTATTTTTGCACACACCCATTAAACCCCCATTTTGTTACATAATCAGAATGGCTCCAGATATTTAATCTGCTTCTTTTCGCCAATCCTTCATCTTCCCTATAGCTTGCTAAAGATTTATACTCTGGATTCATGATATAAGCAACTCTTGCAAATCCTTCTTTCAGCAATGTCTCTTGAACCGATTGCCCATCTACATAAACATATGCAAGCAGTCTACCGTAGGAATCTCTTGTGTTTCCCGGTTCAAACTCCAATGTTAATCTACCGCTCGTTACCAACTGTTTATTCCTTTGAAAAGCCTCCATCGCAAAAGGCTGCACACACATTCCTTCCTTTTTTGATTCCGGTGTATCGACCAAAAGATAGCGGACTGTTTCATTTATTCCTTTTATTTTCACTTTGATGGTATCTCCATCGATTGTTCTCACCAAAGTGATTGGTTCCTGTATCGATGGACCGCCGGCATTATCTTCTAAAATAGAATCCCTTCTATAAACTTCTTCTGTCTGAATTGTAAGCTGCTGGTATTTTTCTTCTTTCTGGGTTTGTGGTAAATGAAGTGGCAGAATGGCTGCTACAGCAATTAACATAACGCCCGCTATAAACTTACTCATATCACCACATAACCTTCCAAATCTACAAACTGTCCATATTCCTTATTGAACCCAAGTTTTACCGTTCCGGTTGGACCATTCCGATGTTTGGCGAGAATAATTTCCATACTATCTTTTTGTGTGGTATCCCTCGTATAGTAATCATCACGGTATAGGAAGGCAATCAAATCGGCATCCTGCTCGATTTGGCCGCTTTCCCTTAGATCCGATAGAATCGGGCGTTTGTCTTCTCGACTTTCAACCCCTCGGCTCAACTGGGAAAGGGCTATTACGACAACATTTAGTTCTCGTGCCATGGTTTTAAGTGCCCTACTGATTTCACTGATTTCTGCCTGACGATTTTGCTTATGTACTGGATCTCCTTTAATGAGCTGAAGATAGTCAATGACTACCATGATTCTTTTTTGCTCGCCGTATTGTTTTCGCATTTTGCGTACCTTTGACCAAATATAGGAAACATTCATCCCAGCGCGGTCAAATATATGCAGGTTTATATTGGACATCTTCCCGATGGTTTTCGAAAAATGCTCCCAATCCTTGTCCTCGAACTCCTTTTGCGGGTTTTTCATTTTGATGCTGTTAATGTTTCCCGACAGGCACAAAATCCGTTTCATCAGCTGTATTTTGGGCATTTCTAAAGAAAAGAACAGGCTAACATCCTGTATGGCTGCATTAACAGCGACATTCAAGGCAAATGCCGTCTTCCCGATACTCGGACGGGCACCTAAAATAATTAGATCGGACTTTTGAAAACCGCATGTCATCTTGTCCAAGTGGCTAAAACCGGAAGGTACGCCCACCATTTCGCCATAATCCTTTTCGCATTCCCCATATAATTCTACAAGTGCTGATTTGATATCACTGCTTTCTTCCTCGTCATGTTCGTCCCCAACCTCCATCAGTTCTTGAATGCCATCGCTTAATGTTTTGGTGATTTCAGATGACTTTGCCTGCTCGATCATTTTACTGGCAATTTGAATCGTCTTTCTTTTTTGATGGTATTCCTTGACCAATTTTTCATAAAAATGAAAGTTGGCTGTCGTTGGCACACTCCCCGCCAATCGGTTGAGATAACTGACACCGCCGATCGTTTGAAGAGTCGGAATTCCTAGCTCCTCGACAACGGTGATAACATCAATTGGCCTCCCTTTATCATCCAAACTTCTGATGGCCGAATAAATCTTCCTAAGTTCCCATGAGTGCAGCTGATCAGGACGTATCGTACAGTCTTTAATTAATGTTTCATCTAAAAAGAATGCACCTACCAATGCCTCTTCAGCTTCATGATTTTTTGGTTCTAAATACTCCATCACCCTCTCCCCCTGACAATCCCTAAAATCTTTCTCATTTCGGCTAAATTTCGTTGGACTACTTCTTCGGATGCAAGTTGCGGCTTTCGGATTATAAATTTAATCGTTTCTTCCTGGCTTGGAGTCGTATTTATCGCAGGTGATTTTTTCACCAGGTCAGCTAGTTTCGGAGGAAATGATGATTCCGCTGCAAAGGAAAGTAAGTTTTTTTGTACATCCTCAAAAAAATAGCCTTTCAGGACTTCATGCCATATATTCACTTTCTCTTGATTTACCACAAACTGATCATACAATACGGAAATCTGCTTTAATAATTCAAATGTCTCCCGCTTAATCATGTAAATCGAAATCCTCCTCACTCAATGTTTTTTTGCTAGATTTCTGGTTTAAATAGGATTCAAATTTGGTACCAAATAATGTCGCTGGTCGAAGGAATTTGCACATACGAGGGTCATGCAGCCATTCCGCCGTTTTTAAGTCTATGACTTTTTTAAAATCCTCCAGTGTAAAGCCTTCTCGGACCCTAGCTCGAATGAGTTCCTGTGTCTTATTCGTGCCTGGCTTGTATTCGGCTTTTGTTTTTTCATTAAGGTAATGGATAACCTCGGGAATCGGGAGTTTTTTCTCTGTTGTATTCTCTGAGGTAGTCTCTGGTATTGCTTTGTTCTCACTAGACGCTTCGATAGGGCTGTCAGCATGGCTGGATAGGTCAGCCAGACCAGCTGGATGATTTTCCAATACTCCGACTTTTCCATAATCGATTGTGTACCACTTTGTCTTATCCAATTTCAACCGATTAAAATTATCTGACAACAGCAAACCTTGATTCTCCAGCGAACGGATTGCCCGTTTAATCGTGCTTTCTGACCAAAATGGGAACTGATGATGCCAGTCTTTATAGGTGTTGAAAATCCACTTCCGTCCCCCAATCTCATGTTTACTAGAAGTTACCCAATAATGCATCTGCTGCAACACTGCCGCTTCGTATAATCCTATCTTCATTGCCAATGATGGGATAATCATGATGGGGTGTTCATTGATTAATAATTTACTCACTAGCTCTCCTCCTTTATTTCATGTCGAACGCTGAATTGAACTCTCCATTGGTCAGATTTGTTCATCCATCGGCTCAAATTCCTTTCAAACTCTATATAGGTAAAAAAATCAAAAATGGATAGGGCATGAGAAAAAAATATGAAGTTCGAAATTGTGTAATTAGTGCAAAAAAAAATGCAGCATGATTCAATCACGCTGCATTTTTAGCACCTCCTGCTAATAATTAAAAATTTATTCTTCGTTTCGTTTAAAATGTTTACACCAAGTTTCGGTGAAATCGGCAGTAGCTCTATTTGGGTCGCCACTTCCCTTTACAGCCATAATCTTTTCATATGTAACCGGATCGAGCTTCTTTAGCTTCTGATAGTTTAAGGTATACCATTTAGACTTATCTAGTTTTGATTCATTCCAATTGGCAGAAACGATGTACCCATTGTTCTCAAGGAAATGAACCAATCTTTTAATCGTGCTCTTTGACCAAATGCACAGCTCCTCATGCAGCTCATCATAGGTGATGTTTACCCATTTCTCTCCCTTTATTAATTGAGATTTGTTTTCTAGTAATTTATGCAGTTGATACAACATAAAGGCTTCCTTTAAACCAATGCTGTGAATCCATGCTTTAATGTCCTCTACCGAAATTTCATTCCCATGTGCTTCAGTCATTGTATACCACTCCCATCACTTAATTAAGGTTTTTCCAAGCTCAACTGTGAACTCTTCATTCCTTTCAACCTTTATATAGTAATGAATGACTCAAAAAGACATGGTGCAAATTCAATAAATATATTGTCAAAAAAATAGGACACCCAAATCTGGAAGTCCCAAAAAAGTCCACTTATTATTTTAATAAATTCTATTAGCCTATTTACTATTCGCTTTTCTTTTCAAAAGATTCTTCAAAGACTTTGCTATCTAATTCCCAATTATCTTGGATGGTGAGCCGTCTGTTCCGGCTCATGTCCTCTAGAATCCCTTTTAAAGCCTTGGACATGTCCAAATCTGAGCATACTAACCAATTTAAAAAAGCTTTTTCCTCTCACGTTAGATCTCTGCCTGTTCCTGCTATGATCAGCTTTTCAAGCTGCTTGAATTTCTCTTTATTCTCCTTCTCTTTTTGTGATTGAATTTGTCTTTTGTATTCTTCATAATCTATATGTTCTTCATAAAGATAACTATAAACCATGATTTTTACCTCTTTGCCTTGCATTTCTAAATATTGTTGACGAAATAAAGCCTTCTCTTTATTGTTTGTCCTTAAATCGATTACATGCCCACCACCACTGGCAACACATACACGAAATTCCATTTTGCAGCAAACCTCCTGTCTTTTATGTTTAAGATTTGGACCCGATTCATTTCTATTCGCTCTACCAAATATCTCAAATTCTCTATTCCAAAGTGAAAACTCTTTAGTGTAAAGGATTTGGTTTTATTTTAATAAATGGTTTAATGATTCCATCCTTTAAATTTGTCAATTCAGTGAATTGATAGAAAAGTGACCTTGAAAACACACTTGTATACATAAATTGGCATTTAAGAAAGCCGCTTTACTTGATAAAATATTACCTGTTAATTAGTTCAAAAGTAGGGATTTGCATGGAGTTAATATTAGAAAATATAGATTATCATCAAATCGTGGAGAATTCCCTTAATTCTATATGGTTGGTCGGAGAGGATAAATCAATCTTATACTGCAACAGGGCTGGGGCAGCCTTATTAAACTTTGAATAGACTGAACAAATTATAAATAAAAATATAAACATTTTTCTTCCTTCTGATTTTCGTGTATCCTGTCATGAGGGCTTACTAAGAGTAATAAAAAAACAATTATTCAAACTTTACGACATAGCAAAGGACTAGGTAAAGTCCCCGCTAAAAGCTTTATTGAAATTGAGCAGGACGATGAAGGATCGTTCGATTTTGTTATCGATTTTACGTTTACGCTTCATAATGGCTCTTTAAAGAGCACTCAAAAGTCATTCATCATCAATAAATACCTAAGAGGGGCTGTTCAACCGGAAAATCCTCTGCCAATACTAAATAAATACGGGTATTTAATTGAAACAAGGTAAGGTTAACCTATCTATCCAATTATAGCCCCTAAACCTGCTGCTAGTTTCGCATTCTGGGAATCTCTGCATTCACCAAAACAATGATGAAAAGCCTCAGAATCAACTTATCTACTGTAGGATTGAGCCACCTTTTGGCAAAAATTTCATCTTTGGAAAAGCCGATCTGCCTAATTAGAAATAGAAGGGCACCTATTCGTGCCCTTCCCGAATCATATTAGGTAAGATTAGGAAATGCTATTCCGGTATCGGTACAAAATCCAACATGTCACTGATACCGTCATCATCCTCAAATTCGTCCCCGACTTGTGGTTCTATGATTCCAATTTTACCTATTATACTATTTTGATTCTTGATTGGTTTAAATTCTAGCTCTTCCAATAGTAGGAAGAAATCATCTTCTCCATCATTTTCATTGACTAAATGTTCCGTCTTCCATTGCTCTCGCTTTTTATTGGCTTCTTGCCATTTGTTTCGGATAACTACTTTTGCATCATCAGGTAACGGGGTGATACATTTTTCAACCATCTCTCTTGAATAGAGAATCTCCCATTTCATTAATAACATGATGAGCTCTGATTTCAGGTCTCTTCTATACAAATGAGTGACAATGTTCATGGCGTTCTCTAAAGACCAGAGCTGAAGGCAAAGACCTCCCAATGCCTCAAGAAATTTTTGGGAATTTCTATTGTTTACGGCACAATAAATCAATTGCGCTAATGTGTCATTCCATAATGGCTTATTTGGCAGCTCCAGATTTTGATGATTTAAATGATAGAGAGTATTCATTTTTTGGATAATCTCTCTACACGCTAAATTTACACCTTGTTTTTTAGCTGACGCTTTTCCGGTTCCAACAAGATGCTTTCCTCCATTTTGAAAAAAAGTACTTACCTCCACTTCATGTTCGGATTGATGGGAGGGACCAGTGGTAACCAATTTAGCTGTTACCTGCATCCCAAGTGCCTGTGTTAATATCTGAAGGTGGCTCCGATAATCCACAGATGTTGAAGTTTCTCCAAAAGTGGAGATGATAAAGTCCTGGATAAAGGCCGTGGTATTCTTAAATAATTCCTTCTTTTGCTGAAATAGATTATGTATAAACATTGCGCCAATTAAAGATTGGACGAAATCAGCACGCAGCGCGGGAGCGGATAAATCACTTTTTTTAGGGATTCTGAAGGAATGATAAATCGATTCAGGCAGACATGAACTTAAATGTTTTTTGGAGACAAGACTACCCGTTAATTCCATTAGGCGGCTATACTTTCCATTTGCCCTTTCCTGAAAATCCCCAAGGATGTATTCCCCTATCAGAAATGGGAGGACAATCGCTCCAATCCAGGCAAAAAAAGATGGTCTATCCATGGTATTAAGCTTTTTCTCGTTTGCAAATGATTTATGGGTGAAGCATATATCGAATTCTTTTAAAGCGATATCATTTGTTGATAACTTTAATTTTTTATATACCTGTCTTAATTCAGTTTCTCTATTTTTCGTCATGACTAAATTTTGTTTTTTTGCATGCTGGACAGGTTTGTTCTTTTCTTTTAAAATGGACACCATGCTGTTTTCAAACCAATTTTGTGCGGCTTTTTGTTGCGCTTTTTTCTTCGAGTTAGCAGTTCCAACCCCATGGAACCCATTTGCGGTTACCTTGACGGTGAATTGACGCTCATGTTGCAGCCCTTCCTCTTTCAGGGTCTCATATATGATCGTATCTTGGTTCAACTTTAACTGTTGAATATATTCTTGTAAAGCTGATTTATAATCAATTTGCTTTTCTACTTTTTTGCTTGATTTATACAATGGGGAAATGATTTTCCCAAGCCCTTTAAACCCCACTTGGTTATAAATCTGATAAAAGAGAATGTAACCATGCTCCAAATAGCGGTCTTTTCGATAGTTTAATTCCCCTTTACCAATATATAGGAATTCATTTAGTTGATTTTCATCATAAAATCGCACAAGAATTTCATCCTTATATTGGACAAGCTTTTCGGCCAATACCTTGTGATTCGTCGTTTCTTCCTTTGCAATCAAAGACGCAAGAACTAAATGATAGATTAACATACCAATATGAATGTGTGCCTTTTGCAATTCGAAATGCTGGCTTCCTCGTCTAATTTCATTTAAATAGCTCGAATGATATAAACACTCCTTTAAGATTTGAGGATTGATATCTACTTTTAATTGCTTCTTTAACTTTTCTCCTCTCATAGAAACCCTCACTCCCGTTACCCTTAATGAAAATTAAATACAGCACTGTCCCTCCCAGGAGGTGCAAATCACCCCTTTTTGTCAAAACAGTGCCTATCACCTTCTATTAATTTCTAGTTGGCTTATTATCGAACTCAACAAAATCTTCAATATCATCTTCATTGAAGCCGAATAGTGGGTCTTCCGAATCCTCTTTCGTTCTATTTAAGGCATTGATTTGTTCAGCCAATTCATTTCGTTCCTTCTCAACCACACCTAGATCATTCTTAATGGTTTCAAGCTCTTTCCTGATACTTTCTAACTCAGAAGAAGCCATGTCCGTCTGTTCTTTTTCCTTCTCCTTCTCATCCAATTCTCTTTCTAATTGGTATAGCTTTTTTTCATACTCATCTTTCATGAGAAGGATCTTAAGGTCGTATTCCCTTTTTACTTCTTGCTTTACTTTCTCTCCAATGGAATTTTGTTCCTTTTCGAGAGTATTGACTTTTCTCTCAAGGACGCCATTTACTTTTTCCAAATCTTCCTTTTCTTTACGGATTTCTCCCAGCGAAAGACCTAATTTACCAAGCTCTTTTTTCGATTGCTCCAATTTTGTTGTCAGGGAATCTACATTTTTGGAAAGTGTTCTATTTTCCTTTACTACTACTTGGTGTTGGGATTCTTTCGTTTTCATTTCCTGGTTTAGGTTTACCAGTTCTTCGTGCAGCTTCACGGTTTCTTGTAGTTCCTGCTCATAAAGAGCTTTATATTCACTGGAATCTTCCAATTCCGATAGTTGGTCGGCCACCAATCCTATTAACCTTGAAGCTAAGCGTAACCTTTCTTCAGGTTTTTGCTCGTTTTCTAGTTCAGACAAATCCAGTTCCTCCGATTCATCTTCAAATTCCGCCGCCAATTCCTCGTCCACCTCATCCCAATCGATATCATATCCTTCCATTTGGATTCCTGATTCATAATAAAACTGCACCGCAAAATCCTCTAATATGGAATGGATCAGTACCTTTAGCTGACCATTGTTGTAAAAGCGAAGGAGGTTCACAGAAGCAAATACCGGCATGTCATTTTCCTGAATCATGGTTCTAATCTCATCGGCCCATTGATCTAGCGTAAATGAAGAATAATCTTCCTTAAAATGGTTTTTGAGTGTTTGGGTTTGAATTCCTTCCCATTTTTGAGCTAAATAATTATAGAAATTATAGTTCTCGAGTAAATGGGGTGATACCTGCTCTACTAATTCCTCTTTGCTAAACTTGTTTTGTTTCAGCTCCGCAGGTAGAATACCTGCTTTTTTTATGATTTTAAATTCATCCCTTAACGCAAAGGACAATGATTCCTGATCTATGCATTGTAACAGGGCTGCGTCCAGATACTGATTCTGTATTCCACTTACTTCTATGTAAGGGAATCTTTTTACTTTATTACTCTTTTTCGTTACCAATTTCTTCCCCACTATCGACATCCCCTTTCCCTTTAATCTACATTTCTAATTGTTGAGATCCGGCCTTGCTCTTTTCTCATATTCTTAATAATTTGATCCAGCTCACGAACGATTCTTGGGTTCGTTTCGTCTTTACTTGCTTGATAAAGGATATCCTGGGAAAGAATTTCCCTTCTTTTATTGACATGTTTCCCAATAAGTCGATAAATTTCAATTTTTAAAGCAGGAATTGGGTTTTGATCAAGCTTTTTCTTTAAGATTGGACCAACCTCTTGTGGTAATAAGTTTGAACGTTGGAGAGCCGTTATCAACAACATTGCTTTTTCATCCGGGCAGTGAAGCATTTTCTCTGCCATCTTCACAATGAGTTTAAAGGACATCGTTGCTAGATGCTTTTGGAGAATATATTGCTCTTCATCCTCTCCGTTAATTAATAAATGGATATACTTTTCAAATGACTCTTGATCACCCAATCGAACCAAACAATTAAGAGCATCCAAATAAAGCTTGTTTCTTTTTTCATTCAAGAATGGCTTAATGGTCGGGATGAGGTTCATGTCTGGGTCTGCTAGATACGGGATGGCTCCTAGGCATTCTCCCTTAATCCTTAAATCAGAGGAAGATTTTAATTCCTCGACAATCAAAGGAATTAGGGTACTATCATTTGTATGGCTAAACCCTCTCAAAATTGCTCTTTTCTTGCCTGGATACTTATGGAATGCTTCCCTTAATAGGTTTGTTGAGAATGGCATCTTTAATCCGCCGAGAGTCATACAAATGGGAATTAATCGATTATCATCCGTTTCCTTTTCCAGCACTTCTGTTAGAACGGGTATGGCATCTTCTTTAAAAGAACGAAGTGCAATGGTGAATATAGGCCTTAAAGGCTTCTTTTCCCCATTCAAATAGGCATTGAATACAGATTTGACTGCCTCGGGACCAAAATAGGCAAAGCGAGGTGCTAATTGGATCGCTTGGTCTATTAAATCATTTCTATTAACATCTAAATCATTGATGACCGCAATTAATGGTTCGACGGAATTTTTATCACGGATACTGAATATGGCATTCAATCCAATGACAAAGAAATCAGGATTTTTCATATGTTGCAGGATGCTGTTGACAGCCTCTCGTTCACGAATGGCCCCTGCGCCAAGAATGGCCAATGCAATGTGTTGATTACTATTGGCTTTTTCAAGCACTGCCTTAATAATTTTACGTCCCTTTAGGCTTCTGGCTGTAAGTCTGCTTAATAGATGCATAAGCTCTTGTTTGCGGTTCTCATCCGATAAATCAAATTTACGACATTCCCTAAAAATAACGGTAATCGCTTTTTCCCCGAATTTCTCCACTTCTTTAGAAGCATTCTTTCGTTTCGAGACATCATTGCTATATGCCATTAATTCAAGGGCATCCAGCATGATTCTATAATCCTTCTCATCTACGTCATCATCTAAATTTTCAAAGGAAATGTCTACATATCCGATTCGGCCAAGATACTCAATCTCAACCAATTTTTCATTGCCTTCTTCTTGCGAGGGACCCGACAATGACGTAAAAAAGTCATCGTCGATTCCCCCATTCTCCTCTTCTTGCTCCGCCTGTTTTAATAACTCTTGTCTTATTTGTTCATCTTCTTCGTCCGAGAATACGTCTTTTTCACTTACTGTTTCATTGGGTAGGTCCTTTTTCAAATCATTTAACTTTTGAAGGATATTAACTGACATTCGGTCTTGTAAAGACATATCATCATCTCCTAAATTTACTTAATCTTATTGATATTCTCTTGTTTTGCTTTTATTGATGCAATCTCTTCGGTCGTAAATTCACGCGCTCCAATATTTACGTCAATGACCTCTGTTTCATCATCCTCGAGCCAAGCCTTTACGGATACTTCACGTTCCTTATTGCACTCCACTTTTAAAACTAATTTCGAGTTGACGGCCACCGGTTTTTTGAAATTGACAATGGCTGATTTCAGCTTTTTGGTATGAATCGATTTTGCAGATGTTGCGGTAAACAATTCTAATTGCATCGCATTGACCTTTGTTGTGTTACTAGGACCGGTGACGATAAATCTATCTTCAATAATTCGTTCAAATGGCAGTTTTGTTCCTTTTTCAAGCAATGCCACAGGATCTGCGCCAATGACATCGATATAGACATTATTCGGAACCGTATTTGTAAATACCACTTCTTGACCTGAAATTTCTGTATCAGCAATTTGAATTTTGTCGCTCGTTTTAAAGTTAATTCGGTCAATTTGATGATGATAAATCGCAGCACCTCGGCTTACCGCGAACATTGGGTTAATGGACTTTATCGGCTTGCTTCGACGTCCCAGTATTTCATATATACGCTCTTGGATGGTATGGTAAAACGTCATACCTCCAACAAGAAAGACGGCATCAATGTCCTCCATGGTCATTTTTCCAATCTTTGCGTGCTCAAGGGCATTTAGGATGGGCTCTTCAATATTTCTCCCTTGCTTACTCTTTTCCGTATAGAGTAAATCTTCGATGATATTGTCATACTCTTTTTTGGTAATGGAGAGGGTAGTCACAAATTCCTTTGGCAATTGGGATGACAGCATTTCACGATAGGTAAGGTTATCGAATCTTTCTTTATTTTCAAAGTAATCCAATTGCATCGTACGAAGTTGATTCTCAATCTTCGTGCTAAAGCTCTTCTTTGCTCTTTCAGCAAAATCAAGCAGGTTTTCCAAAAGGCGCAGGATATCTCTTTTATCGTAATTCGTTTTTAATTGATTTGGACTGATACCCGTTTCTATTAACAACTTTTTCCGCAGTTCGATCGCTACCTTCTTATCGAAGTCGATTCCACCTAATTCCGTATATTGGGAAATGGATAATTCTTGGATATCAATTCCTCCATTTTCAGCTTCCCCTACTTGTAAAATGGACACGTCACATGTACCTCCCCCGAGGTCAAATACCATTAAATTCTTTTTTCCATCTTCTAACTTCAATCGACGTGCCGATGGGGCCATTTTCTTTTCTTCATTTAGAAAGTCAATGAGGGCTGCTGTTGGTTCAGGAATCATATGAATCTTTTCTTTGTCAAATCCACTCAAGACACCTGCAAGTTTGGTTGCTTGTTGCTGCTGGAAATTAAAGTTTGCCGGAATGGTAATGACAACACTATCGATTTTTTCTCCACCATAATACTCTTCGGCCTGTGCTTTTAAAATTTTCAGGACATAGGATGAAACGATTTCAGGACGGATGGCTTCCCCGTCTATATCCCACGAAACATCGTCCCCGATATATCGTTTTGCTTCTTTTATTACACGTTGCGGATAGACGCCGTTCATCCTTTTAGCAAATCGGCCTACATATGGATGGCCTTGATCATCAATATACAAGACAGATGGGAGTGTGGGATCCAATGTAATGGCATTCCCACTCTCATCCACCTGAGAAACCTCTAACGTGTGTGCTTCGATATCTTCCCTTACTGTAAGATTTGCGACACTAACTGTAGAATTCGTGGTCCCTAAGTCGATTCCAATGTATCTTTTTGTCATCTTAATTCTTCTCCTTCACTTCTGTTACTAATGGCTGAACAATAACCATGCCATTCATGGTCCAGCCATACTTCAATAATTTCACTGGGATTTCATGGTCTTGTCTTTCAATTGGTCCATCAATCCGATAATTTTTGATGAGCTCGGTCTTTTGAATCTTGAAGGATTCACCTAACTCATGGCCACCATTAAATTCCTCTAATCCAATCGCAAGACTTAGGCTAGAGAATAAATTGACCAGGCGGCCTGTGCTGATATTCGGATTATCCGGTATTTTTCCTTGGCTTTCCTCAAATAAATCGGACAACAGGTAATTGCTGCTCTCTCCACCTATTGCCTGAAGAACGTTCTTATATGCTTTTTCCTCCGCTTGGGCTACTTTTTCCCGTTCCTGACTTAAAGCGAGCTGTAAACGATTTATCTCTTCCTCAGCGATCTTTAGTCTTCGATTTGTATCCGTTTCTTCTAGTTCAGTGGTCTTCTCTTCAACATCTATTAATGAGACTTGGGTAATGGCTTGTTGCAAGGATTCAAGGGCTTGCTCTAATGATGACAGAATTTTATTCTTCGGTGTCATTTCCCTTTCTTCTGAAACTTCATCCAAACCACTAATCACTGCTTGGTCTGCTGTATCTATGTTACTTTCATCCACTTCGAGAGACTCAACCGGATCGACTGGCACTTCTTCGTCCATATGATCCAAGTCATGTTTTTCATTATTTCCCATTAAAATTGGTGTGTTGACCTTTAGTGTTTCTTCTTCCAATAAATTGTCCACTTCGAATTCTTCTTTTTCCTCTTTACTGACCGGAGATTCCAGTTTTTTCCTTAATCCGACAAAGATTTCCATAGAATCCTCTTCTTTTAATACGTCAAGTAATATGGCTCTCATTCCATCAGCAAACACAAGGTTCTCTACACCAATGATTCGTTTATATTTGCTCATCTGTGAAAAGCCCAGTCTCCCTTTTTTTTGAGAAAGACCTTGCCGTTCAAAAGAGTTCATCGCCTCATTTTTCCCCGCTGATTCAAACAATCTTGGAATAAGCTTTTCTGAAGTAAACAGGGCATGGATCATATTGTTTTTTGGATAAATACACGTGAGATAACGAACCAATAAATCACTGAAAATATTAGCTTTATTATTAAAGGCTTTATAGCTTTGAAAATCTCCATCGCAAATGGCTGCAAACGCTTTGCGTGAGTTAGGAAATTTAAAATTAAGTACATATAAAAAACTTAATACGACTGATGGGGTCACTTTTATATCTTTGTTTTGATTCCATGACTCGGAGATGATTTCTGAAATCCTTTCAGAATCATCTAATGCTATATTTTCATAAACTGCCTTTTCAACTTCTGATTGTAATTCCCAGTAAAATACATTCCGACTTTGAAAGTCTTCCAAATTTAACTCTTTCAAATATTTCTTAAAGTCATTTTCAGATACATTCTTACCATTCGTAATGATTTCCTCATCAGTCTTTCCAAAATTTCTCAAAACACGATCTAAAACTTGTGATTGAATGTCCATATATCCTCCTAATTATCGTTTAATCTATAGCTCCTACCATTAAAGGCAGGAATAACCTTGATTTTTTCTTTCAGATATGAAAGCAGGTCGATTAAGGATGGGTAAATTTTTTCCCCCGGAACCATCGTCTGGATGGGATCATATCTTCTTTCGTGTTCTCCATGCATAAGAAAAACCTTTTTCGGTTGCAAATCAAGAATTAGCTGCAAGATTTGTTCCCTGCTTGCATGGGCAGATAATCTAAACGATTCAATTCTGGCATGGACCTCTTTTTCACTGCCATTTATTTTGACCGAAAATTCTTCTCCCATTTTTGAGGTTTGAAGAAGGTGTTGGCCAGGACTCTCCTCATCCATATATCCTGTAAAGGAGATGGCATTCCGTTCTTCCTCGATAAGCCTTTCCGCATAACGCGCAGATGCACTGTTATCGGATAACATTCCTGAGCTTGCTACGACACAATTGTTACCCGGCATGATGTAATCATCTATAAAGTTATCGAAGGTAAAATGACTGCCCCTGCGATTTGAATAAATATATTGGGCAGCCTGAACGCCCCCGCCAAAGAAGAGCGATTCTTCCTCATCGCTTTGATAGCAGGCCGGATTGATATACCGATGTTGTTCAGCAAATCTTTGATACACTTGACATACATCGGTCACCCTCCCATCCAGGAAAAGGTTAAACGGCAAATATTTTTCTTCCCTATATGCGTCTTTCAAAATAAGAACGATTTCTTGGGCACGACCGACGGCAAATGCAGGGATTAACATAGACCCCCCTTTTTCCATTGTCCGTTTGAGCGATTCCAAGAATAGATGTTCTTGTCTAGAACGGGCGACACTTGCATTCGTTGGAAGGAAGCCATAGGTTGATTCCGTAATGAGGATTTCTACCTTTAAGTTATCAGGTAAATCGAGTCCTTTAACCGTTTTTTGCTCATCAATCGAATAATCACCGGTAAATAAAATCGAAATCCCTTTCATTTCGATATGAATCGCCCCAGCTCCCAAAATGTGTCCAGATGGATAGTACGTTATTTTCCAATTATCCTCTTTGCTTGGTACGTGGAAAGGCTGATAAAAATCGATTGGGTTAATCGAAAATATGGTACTTTGTACGTCCTGCTCATTATAGATAGTAGGATCGGTTTCTTGACCGATCCGGACTGTGTCTGTGAGCAAAAGCTTCATTAAATGAGTGGTGGCTTCGGTTGCATAGATGGGCAAATTGGGTCTGAGATTATGAACATACGGAACTGCGCCTGTATGGTCCATATGCGCATGTGATATTAATAGTGCATCAACATCATCAAACGTAATTCCTTTTTCAAACATGGGTGAATAGTCAGGGTGATAGGTATCCTCATGTAAGTGCATACCAGCATCTATTAATAAATGGTGACCCCTTACACTAATTAATATAGAGGTACCCCCGATTTTTTCCCCGCCACCAAGAAAGGTTACTTCGCAATCGTTCAAATTCATGTTGGTTTCGGTTTCATTTTGTTGTTTATTCGCATTCCAGTATGCTTTAATCGCTTCAGAGCGATCCGCGTGCTTCAGGAACTCCGATTTCCAAAAGTCCTTTAGGTCATCGGGTCGATACGACTTCAGGTAATCTGCATATAAAAGGGCAGTTAATAGATCATTCGGCGCCTTTATCCGGTCCTCCTCGATCCCTTCAAACCAATTGGATTGGCTGCTCATTCTCATGATTAGCCGAATGTAACTTTCCCTTTTTGTTTCAAGTGCTTCATCGATAAAACGATTATTTTGCAATTGTTCCACTGTCTGCTTAGTAAGGGCACTTTGTGATAATTCCTTATAGAAGTGTCCAATGACCTTCACATCTCCAGAAAGCTTGGCGTTTATACTCTCCCAATCTGCCCGTGTGACAAAATTCGAAATTTCATCCAAAATAATAGACCAATAGGCTATATCTTGTTCCCGGGCAAGTCGGTCGGTATGTAAATAAATTAATTTCCTTAATTGAAATCGGGACTGGGTATAATTCTTAAAGAGAAACTCCAATTCAACTAAGTTGAGGACTGTATCGACATAGAGCTTGTGTCCACTAGGATTCCCTCGAAATTCACGTTCCTGCTTTTCTGCTATTTCAAGTGAAATCATATACGCTTTATCTTGTTTGCCCTCAATAAACAAATACCTGGCGATGTAAAGCCTCACTTCCGGAACGTACTCGATTCCAGGCTGATTGAGTAACCATTCTATGTATTTTACGTCTTTGCTCACGTATTCCCATGAAGTGATAAACAAAGGGGCAAGAACCTGTATATTTCCAGACTTTTCAATTGCAGCTTTACTTGCATTAAAGACAACATCATATTCCCTTTGCGAGTCATAAAATTGACTGATTCTAATGAGGCCTTCCGTTTCTAACAGGTGTAGATTCGGTTTAAGGATGTCATAATGTTTTTTCGCCTCATTATTAAACCCTCTATTTTCAAAAAATATGGCCTGTTGCAAGTGTTCCTGAAAGGTTTTGGACATTTCTGACCTCCTACTTATTTTTTTATTAAAATTATATTAGGAGAAAAGCAATTAGTTCAATTTTACCAAAAACTTATTCATTGTCATACAAATATTTACTAATTCTGTGTTATTAATATTATAAATTAGCCAAATATTGAGTCTTCACAACAAAAGATTATTTATCAATCTAGTCTCTACCAGAAAAACATAATAAAGCCTTGTGGTTTCAATAGTTAATAGTTGCTGTCAAAATGGCAGGGCCCTATTTAAGCAGGACCTTTGTACTATCTTGATTGATCATGAAATAAATAACACCCGGAAAGGGGTTCTTTCCGGGTAGCATAAATTATATCGAAAAACATTTAAAATTTATGTTCAGTTGTCCTGGAGTTGATTTCCTCCAACAGTATGATCAAATCCACCTTTACCTTTCACACCTCAAAAAAATGATCAAGTCATATTCCTATGTCTTCGGCCATCCAAATTCATTCTTATAATATGTTTGCTTTATTTTGGCTAAATCATGTTCCCATTCCGTGATGGAATTCCTATTCCGGACTAATCCATTTTTCATGCTTTTTCTCCCTCGAACTAGAAAAGCGATTGTGTGGACCACTTTCTTCAATCCAAGCTGTGGGACTGCTTTTGTAGAAAGAATCCCCCAGCGTTCCTGTCGTGTCAGTCCTGTAATCTGATATCCCAACCTCTTTAAATCACTATTATTTCTGAGCTCTGTTCCTCCCACTGGACTTTTACTTTCTGAAATGTCGGTTGATGGCCATTTAAATAAGGTCGGATGATTCTCTTGGAAGTCTTTTTCACTACTTGATTTTCGAACATCAAACCAAAGGCTGCCAGCCTGCTTCCTAATAGCTGAAACCATCTCGTCTGTTACATAATATTTACCGGTATTTTTGCTGAACATCGCATCCACAAACATTTCTTTCCTTACCATAAAATCATATTTATTTTTATGGAGCGATAAAACGACTCTTTCTTTTTTTAATGGGTCTAGAGGATCCTGATACTTTTGCATTAGTGTTTTGGTTATAAGGTAAAGATGTTTAGTCCTTTTAACATTTTGCTGTGACAATGCCTCCTCCCTCTGTTTTTCTATATCCATAAGGTTGGATTCCATTTGGGTTAACAGTTGATGAATTTTTTCTAAAATCCAATTAAAATGATTCTCATCGAAAATCGATTGTTTTGATTTGAGATCCTCAATCGTTTTCAAGCCGATTTTGAGGGGGATTTCCCTATTTATGATCTTGTAGAAGGTGTTATATAATTTCATTTCAGGACTATTCAATCTTAAAAACTTCGTTCCTTCTTTCGCTTGGTCTAAAAGCTCGGTATCCAAATCACTTAAAAATGCATAAAACAAAAGTCTAGTGAATTCCGTTTCAGACACATTGGCATCCAGGAAAGGCCATTCGTCCACTAAATCATTCATTAATTTTGAAAATAGCTCTTTTTGATTGTAATCCAATATACAATCAATATATTTCAATATAATGATTGGTTCGTTATTATCCAAAATTAATTCATGGAAATAGTTAAAGAATTTTTCCAAATACTCAAACATTACATCATGATACTCTGAGAAGAGGAGATCGTGTATAAATTGGAGGACTGATAAATACTTGTTATTTCTTTCCTCGATATCTTCATAGTCCTTATCCATGATTTGGTTCATTACTTCAATTAAGACAGGTGACCATTTTTTCACATCAACACTTTCCGAATATTGTAATGAAATAATATGTTTGCACCAATTTAGAACAAATTCATATTGTTGTTGCTCCATTAATTTCCGGGCTATTTCCAACCTATTATTAGTATCATCTTCTATATTCACAGCTAAAAACGTGTGAAGCATCGTAAAAGGAACGTTATTTAACAAGTAAGTAAATAGAGATTTTAGTATATCATCTGTTGAATTAGCGTTATCTAATTCTCTAAGTTTGTTATTTTCAATTGTTAGACTTTCAATTTCTTCTTTTAGTAACTTAATTTGCGACTCATACTCTTCGCATGCACTATCTAATTTATATAAAAGCTCTTGGACCATTTCACTTTTAGCCTTTAACATATATAACACCTCGGTTATTTCTAATGTTCTTAATTATGCCTGAGGATACAAAACAAGTTCCCTTATTCTATTATAATGGAATTGGTTGGACTAACTAAAGAGTCAAACTAAAGATGGATCTTTTGAGAAAATATATTAATTCCTATATTCCTACTCCAATTTTAATGAGTTTGGAGCAAGTACAGCATGATTTAGCAGCGTTTTTCCAGTCCGATAGTTTTTCTGGAGGTAGTAATCCTGATCATTAATCTTGACGTCCCGGTGGTTCAACAGTTTTGTAAGTTCTTCGAATGCAGTATGGTTCGCCCCGCGGAACCGATAGATGGACTGCTTAATGTCCCCTACGACGAACAGCTTGGACGAGAAAGCCTCCTGGATCGTCACAAACTGCCGGATTTGAATATCGTCACTGTCCTGGAACTCGTCCACAAATAGGTAGGAGATTTTGGACGATAATTTTTTAAAGGCCTCTTTGCCGTATTGCTCCTGGATATGGTCCATCTCCCTGGATAAATCACTCAATGATAGGCTATTCTCATTGACTTTTGCCTGGGTGAACCTTGCTTCAACCTTTTTAATCACGGTTTCCAGCAATTCGTTCATTTTCTCATGACCCGATGCAGCTGTGCCAAAATTGGCTTTCAAGATTTCGTTCGAAGTAAAGCCTTTTTGCTCGAATTTCTCCCAAAAATCATAGATGACATCAATCAATTCATACATCTTCAAGGGAGAAATGATGGTTTCTATATTTCCATGGACGGATTCCAACTCTTTTTGAAAGTATGTATCTAATTCTTCCTCAATCCACCGGCGCTTTTCCATTGTAAAACTGCGCAAACGTACATTAAGACCATAGCCGCGGAGGGAACCAATTTCCTTCAACAGACTTTTTGCGAAGGAATGGATGGTTTGAATCCGCATGCTATTTAGCTTTTCAATCCAGTGGATATATTCCTTTGCCCCCGTCAAATCGAAGCGTGAAAAAAGTTCCTTGCGAAGCTTCTTGTACATATTCCTGGCAGCTTCCCGTGTAAAGGTAATCATGACAATTTCAGACGGATCCAGTCTGCCTTTCATGAACAAAAATAAAATCCGGTCAATCATGACGGTTGTTTTACCCGTGCCCGCACCCGCCTTCACCATGATGTTTTCTTCCAATGGGGCATGCTCAATCCGATATTGATCAAAATTGAATTCGTGGTAATCTTTCGAGATTTCTCCCACCTGCTGCAGATCCACTCCATCTGCAACCTGAATTGTTTTATGTATGTCCAGTTCCTCATTCACAAAAATGTGAAGGAGCTTTGCTTGTTTATATCCTTTTTCGAGGAATTCATTTGTATCTCTGACTCTTTCACTATTTGTGAACAATAATAGTTTCACACCCGCATTCATATACGAGCATAATGTATGTATTTCCGATTGGATATACGAATAATCCGCATATAAGACCAAAGAATATTCCGGTGCACTTCCCATGGATGACCTCCTCAACGGCTTTTGTTCGAACCTTCCTTTTTCAATATTATGCCAATTTCAATATATATACAAACAAAATATTCCTATCCCATTTTTCTAATCACCTTAAAAGGATTCCTTTTTCACTAAAATGGTTAAATAACTAAAAAAGGATGTAACCATGGCGATTGACATCCTTTTAATTACTTCACTTTAATATATAAATTTGCAGTATTGCAATTGGTTTAAAACGCGAATTTTTTTCCTAACGATTAACCGTATATGATAATATGTCTTTATTATTTATTATTTTTGAACACACCCCTTAAACCCCCATTTTGTTACATAATCCGAATGGCTCCAGATATTTAATCTGCTTCCTTTCGCCAATTTCTCGGCTTCCCTATAAACTGCTAAATATTTATATTCTGGATTCATGATATAAGCAACCCTCGCAAATCCTTCTTTAGTATTATCTCCTGAACCGAATATCCATCTACATAAACATGGCAAACAGTGCCTGTCACTGTTCGCATATTATCCCCACTAAATGACATAAGTTATGAATCTTGGCTCTGTAAAGCCCAACCACACAGGTTTTGGACCCAATGACCAAGACCCGAAATTATTTCCGTATCTAAAAAGAATACTGTTCTATAACATTCGGATCCTCAAATGCTTCAAGCCTACATTTAATGCCTTGTTGAGTATGCTCAAGTAGTGATGCTGCACGCAGGCCACTTAAATCCGCACCCGTTTTAAGATGACTTTTGGTTTCTTTAATGGACTCTAGTTGCTTGATTGCAAGATCAACTAATAGAAGTTATTCAGCTGTCTCTCCTTTTACTTTCTGCCAAAAATCTATGTTCATTTTTATATTAAACCTGCCTCGTTTTTGTTGAAAATGTATAGCTTAAAATTCACATCCAAAACCCTAACATCACCCCGAGGAAGCATGGGATTTCATTCGAATTTCGTAGGAGCTGAAGACTTTTCCATATAAATAAGCAAAACTGAATTGTAAACCGGATGCTATGTAAAAAGGCAGGGCCAGTGAACCCAATCCAAAAAGATAGCCGGTGAAATACGGTCCAATCGATATGGGCAGCCTTATTGAAAAGATATTGATGCTTGATGCGAAACCACGGCGCATGTCACGAGTCAAACTCACACTCAACGCTTGCTGTGCCCCTTGTGTACCTCTGTTTAAAGCCGTTCGTATGATATACAAGACAGAAACAAGTGCATAGGACGATAGTAAGGGCATCAAAATCAAAAGCAGGCTTGCAATGAAACGAACCAGCACAATGGACCTTATTGTCCCGTGTTTGTGGGATAATCTTGCTTGTAAGACCGAGGTAACACCTGTCGCAAAAAAAGTGACAGCCAATGTGCCTCCAATCTGTATACTGCTTACCTCGAATTTAGCCGAAAACCAATAAGACATCATCGGTCCCGTAAGCCCAATGGCAATCCCGTTAAGGATGTTAATGGCTGCCAGCTTTAAGACCGCAGAATTTTCTTCGCGCAGGATTCTCTTTTCCTGATTCCCTGACTCCTCTTTTATATATCCTAGTTGTTTATCAATTTTTCCTTCCTGAATGGTTAAAATGATTGACGCGGTCACAAAGGATAAAACGAAAATAAAGAAGAATATAGGGCGATAGGAAGAGTCTCCTGGAAAGTTATGATTCCATAAGGCCATGATTCCCGCCAGCACTGCACCCACCGCCATTCCGAAAAAGCTAAGAGCATTATTCAGACTATATACCTTTCCACGCTCTATTTTTGGGATAAAGGCCGCCAGCCAAGCCTGCTCCGCCGGGGCACACGGACTGGGAGAACCGGCGTCCGCTTTCCCAAAACCTGAAAGTGTGATTGCAATAAATAACAAAATAGTATTTGTAGATAATATCCCAATCAAGGCACATCCGGCTGTTAATAGTTCAGAAAAAAGGATAAAGGGTTTTCTCCCCAGTCGATCGCTATAAATACCTATGACTGGGGCTAGTCCTACACCAAGCAAACCTCCGGCAGCAAGCACACTTCCAATCGCCGCTGTGCTCCAACCCAGTGCAACGAGGTATAGAGACAAATCAACAACTAGCATGCCTTGTCCAATACTTCGAATGGAATTGACCAGCATAAGTTTTTTGGCCGCCGGATGAATTTGTCCGGCTCCTTCATCATCGTTCTTACCAAACACAAACTTCAACTTTATCACTTCTTTTCTATTTTTCTTACATCATTTTTAATAAATATGGGGTGATATCGGTAAACCGTGAGTTATTGTTACTCTACTTAAAAGAGTTCCAAATCATCCTGTCATTTATACACAGCCATTACGGTTTACCTAAAGGAAACATCACAATGTCAATGTGTGCATAATGTCTTTTGAAAACAAAAACACAAATAGCGGATACAGCATAAGTTGTTTAAAATGGTGATGTTCGAAGCAAAATAATGTGAAAGAATCTGGACTGACCGATGAAAAACGAGGATAGTTTAGTAGAGAGGGAAGGATACGACATGGTTAAGCATCCAAGCAAATGGAAGGAAATCATACAAAATCTTAAACAAAGTATCTATATCGTGTATCTTGCATACCGTCATCCGAAAACACCATGGTATGCTAAAGCATTTTCATTAGTGATTGTTGCCTATGCGTTAAGCCCCATAGACCTTATTCCAGATTTCATTCCAGTATTAGGTTATTTGGATGAAGTTATTCTGCTTCCCTTGGGGATATTAGGAGTGTTCACTCTGATACCGAACCAAGTTTTGCAAGAATGCAGGGAGATGGCCTCCCGAACGCCTAAAATGCTGAAGAAAAATTGGGTAGCAGCGATTATGATTCTCCTCGTTTGGATCAGTCTCGCGACCACGGTTCTTTTCAAATGGGTCATATAAAAAAGGTGCCAAAGGTTATGTATGCAGCCCCTTTAGCACCAAATTTGCAATCATATATTTTTATTAGAGTTTTATGTTTTTTTTGATGTGGTTCTGTCTGGCAGATATCCCCGATAGATGATGGGTGATGACTGTATAATGGGGTTGCAATTAGCGTCCTGTACAGCTTTTTCAATCAGATAATGTTTTGGTGCCCATTGGCAGACGGGGTCCGTCGCATAAGCGTCCCCAGTTAAAGCAAAAGCCTGACAACGACATCCACCGCCGTCTTGGTGTCTTAGGTCACATGAAAGGCAGGGTTCTGGCATCCATTCTTCACTGCGGAAATGGTTAAAAGACTCTGATTCATACCAAATATGCCTTAGTGACGAATCAAGAACATTTTCAAAGGAGAAACCCTCAATCATCCCGGCTGTTGGGCAAGGAAGGACTGCCCCATTTGGTGCTACCGTTAGGCCAATCGTCCCCCATCCTCCCATACAAGGCTTAGGAGCTTGAGCATAATAATCAGGAATAACCCAAATGATTTCGATTTTTTTCCCAATGCGCGCTTTTGCGGCCTCATAGATTTCACGGGCACGTTCAATCTGAACAAGGCTTGGCAACAGCTGCTGCCGATTGAGCAAAGCCCAGTTATAATACTGGGTATTCGCAAGTTCCAGTCGTTCAGCACCCACCTCCTCGGCGAGCTTGATAATCTCATCTAAATAATCAATATTCATTCGGTGCAGCACGACATTTAATGATAAATATAATCCAGCGTTTTTTACCGCTTTGCAAGCCTCCCGTTTCTTGTCAAAAGCCTTATAACCGCCGATGATGTCCGAAAGCTGCGCTTTACCTGCCTGAAAGCTCACCTGCACATTTTCCAGGCCGGCATCACAGAGCCGGGCTGCCTTTTCTGTTGTTAATCCAATACCGCTAGTTATGAGATTGGTATACATCTCTAATGTATTTGCATGGCGGATAAGAACTTCCACATCGCTTCGCAAAAGTGGCTCTCCACCGGAAAAATGAACTTCTACAACTCCAAGATCAGCAGCCTCAGACAAAACACGGCACCACTCCCCGGTCGATATTTCCATTGCCTTTGAAATCATTTCTAAAGGGTTCGAACAATATGGACAATGCAAAGGACAGCGATGAGTTAACTCCGCGACCAAGGAATATGGGGGGGGAGCTCCCTTATTATTCTTTGTTATCGACTGAACCATGTTTATGGATCACCACCCAACCCTGATCCTCCATTTCCCGGAGAAACTCAGAAATATCTGCCTTCATCGTTTTCAAATCAGGCAGAGCGCTTGTATCTGCAGTTTTGGTGTCTGCCTTTAGTGAAGCCCTTATTTTTTCAGTGATGGTGTTCACGGTTTGTCTCCCGTCACATAAAGTAAGAATAGTTGCAGCCGTTTCGTTCAAGACCACGACCTTTTCCGGTAACAAAAGAAGATTCTTCTCCCTCACCTTATCAAATTTTAATCGCGCCATTGCTGCGAGTCTTGGAATACTGTCAGCTAAAATTGACTCCACCACCTTTCTTTTATCTTTAGGTGACTGATAAAACCATCGTTCACGTTTACAGGGGATATGCGTTTTCGATGGCATCAAGTTGTGCCCACAACACATCACACTTGAAACGTAGTGCAGCAACAGCCCGCCTTTGATCTTTCGGAGTTTGGCAATAGGTTAACACAAGTCTAAGGGCTGTATCAGCATCACGCGGAGCCTGTGAAAGGCGATTTTGAAAATATTCCAGACCTGCACGGTCAATCCACGGATAAAGCCGCTCAATTATCTTCATTCTCTTTGACATTAAATCAGGAGAAAACAATTCGGTTAGGGAGGAAGCGACGGCTTCTATCCATGGTTTTGTCCTCGCGAAGTTTACATAAGCATCAACGGCAAATCGAACACCGGGAACGACTCTGACTTCCTGTACTACTTCTTCCCGGGATAACCCCACAGCTTCACCAAGCCGAAGCCATGCTTCAATTCCACCTTCTTCCCCTTGCGTTCCGTCATGGTCAATGATTCGCCCAATCCATTCACGGCGCATATCCCTTGACGGCAGCCTAGAAAGAATTGCTGCATCTTTAATCGGAACAGATATTTGATAATAGTACCGGTTAGCCACCCAACCGCGGATTTGTTCTCTGCTTAATTCTCCTTTATGCATCGCTACATGAAATGGATGTTTGTCATGATAGAAGGAACTCCCTACAGCTTTTAATTGCTCTGTGAATTCATCCCTCGTCCATAGTTCATCCTTTGTTTCATTTAACACCTTTTCTAGGCTTGTGAAATCACCTTGATCCAAAATGTTCACACCTCCACTTCCATACCGTCATAGGCAATCTCAAAACCAAGCTGTTCCAATGTATGCCTTTCCATTGAGTCCTTCTTTAGAATCGGGTTGCTGTTGTTAATGTGAATCAGGATTTTCCTCTTGGCTGAGAATATGGCTAGCTTTTCAGCAATGCCCGATGGACCGCTAATTGGTAAATGTCCCATACTTTTTGCATCGCGCTTGGTTGCACCCATCTCTACCAATTCAGTTTCTGACCAAAAGGTTCCGTCGACCATCAAGATATCCGCCTTCTGAAAGCAAGCTTCTATAGCTGGGGTGATCCTTTCTAAAGTAGGAAAGTAAGCAAGGCATCTGCCGGTACTTTCATTATGAAGAACTAGCCCCACCTCCCAAAAATCTTCGGGGTTATTCTCCTCCTTGTTTGACCGGGTATAAAGCGGCGGTTTTTTAGAAACGGGGACCGTCTCGATATAGATGGTTCCTTCTTTTCCCACACCCGGAGGACCTATCCGCTTGCGATTATCAGGGTGAAGAGACTCCCATTCCCACGAACAATAGTTTTTCAGTAAGGGTAACACTGGAAAAAACTTCTGCAAACTCTTTCGTACAGTTTCGGTTCCATAGATAGTTAAAAAGGAACCCTCCCGCAATGACAATAACCCAATCGTATGGTCGAACTCTGCATCGGTTAAAATAACACCAGCCAGAGGAGTCTCTCTTATACCAGGACCCGGATGCAGAGCAGTAAACGATTCAATCTGTTTGTGAACATCCGGTCCCGCATTGATGAGATACCAATCCTTTTCATTCGCACTTACTGCAAGCGATGATTGTAATAACGGCTGGTGCGAATCGTTTCCTTCGCGGACACTATGGCAATTTGGACATGCACAGTTCCACTGCGGAAAGCCGCCACCGGCCGCTGTTCCTAAGACTCTAATTCGAATTTGGCTTCAGTCCTTTCACTGGAGACTCGAACACCTTCCTTGTCAATATCCCTAGGTTTACCTAATGCCTTTGCAACTTGCCACCCAATCGCCATATTTACTACAGCCATGAGGGGATACAAGAGATAGTCACCCACTGGTTCTGGGAGCAACAGATCGACAACCAGCCATCCTCCGGCTGTTGCACACCCGATAATCATGCCAATCATTGATTTTAGGTAACGACTTTTTTTCATATGCCCTACCTCCGTTGATATATTAAACAACTATTAAAAGCATGCGCAAGAGGCAAGAGGGCTGTGCTGCTAGCCAATATAGGCATACATTGTCACCTCAGGAGAAGTATTAATCACTTTATACTCAGGCTTTACCCACATGTTTAGATACCCCCTTTCATGACACTCACAAAGAAGATTCTCCTCTGCGGGGGAGTGTCTGATTTTCCCTTTCAAAATAATCTATGTAGATAAATATCTCAAAATAACCAGAATTTTGACATGAAGTTGTCCTTATGTGGCATTGGATTTTGCAATATATTGCAAAAAGGGACAAGAACAAAAAAAAGAAACAACCTGAGTCCGGATGATGATTGAGATCAGGTTGTTTCCGTTATGATTATCTACTTACTAATATAACAACACCCTCCATATAATGTAAAACTACTTTTAGGTATTAGACTGTTTTAGAAAGAAGGACAAAGAGAGACAAGCTTCTGCATCTGTCACTGCATTAAAAATAACCTGAGTTTATCAATACTCAGGTTATTAACATCATTTATTTACAAATCCTTCAATTGAAAGCGGATATTTAATACTTCAAAAGATTTATCCCGTACGGTTCAAAAATAATACGGGAATACTTTTAGTTTTTCAACATCTCCCTCAGTACTGACTACTCTTTAACATAAAATTAACTGTCCATTGACCATTTTGATTCATTATTCCATGTGTGTGAAATGACATCTCAGAATTATCTGATCTGTAATGGTGCATCTGTGCTATTATCGTTCCTTTATACTCATTATTACTTATTTTCTTAAACGATTCTGATTCCTCACGAACTAACGTATTCCCAATCCATATATACGGGTTTTCAATCAAACTTTTAGTATCCGAACTAACTTGTATATTCGAATTTGAGGTTATCGTATAATGCAGCTGAATGTCTTGGCCGTGGTTTATTATCGAATAGTCATTGATTGTTAACCTGATTCCGTTATCCTCGGATGAACCTAATCCCTTACTTGATTGAGCATTGGTTAAAGTTGGATAGGCAAAGCCAAAGAGTAAGGAAATACATAAGGCGGCACCAATGAATCGCACGGTACAAATCGGTAATTTCCTCATTTTACCACCATCCTTATTTTTCGTGAATATCTAATGTTTCGCCAATTTATACTAATCCTTTTAGGAAACAATCTGAGTCCGATAAAGGAATCAGACTCGGATTGCTTCTAGAGTAAAAATCATTTCATTTTGGATAGCCAATCCGCTAGTGCTTCCGCCTCTTTACCTTTAGCCAAGCCTGCTGGCATGCGGTCGCCGCCATTAAGAATTTGATTCAATATCTCCTCTTTAGACATCGATTTGCCTATGTGCTGCAGATTTGGAGCTGTCGCGCCTTGGAGATTGTCTCCGTGACAGGAAATACAACTTCTTTTGTAAATCTTTTCCGGATCGACTACAACGTCAGCCTCTCCTTGTAATTTAGCATTTTTATTTATAGCTTCAGGTTTTAACTTACCTCCGAGGCCATAAACAACCACCTTCGTACCACCAGTAATGACAGCAACATATTCTTTGCCGTCAACAGTATAAATGGAAGGTGCCATTTTAATTTGTTTTCCGCCACTTTGCATACTCCATAATACTTTACCTTTTTTAATATCAAGAGCATTTACCTTTCCATCCAATTCCCCGTAGAAAGCAAGGCCGGCAGCTGTACTTGTGAATCCGCCATACATCGGATCATCCGTTTTCTTTTGATATACTTTTTTCCCTGTATTCATATTAATTGCTGTAATGGTACCAGAAACATCAACATCTTTTGGCAAAGGAAGGATCTTTGTACCTGGGAAGGTATTATTATCTTTTGCAATCTCTGCTGCATCTTTTGCTGCTACCATTAAATTAGGGCTATTAATACCTGGAATAAGCACATAGTTGGTTTCGGGGTCATAAGTCTGTGGAGCATAGCTCTCCCCACCTGGCGTTCCTGGCCATTGAAGGACAGCTTTACTCTCATCGCTTGGTACGTCCGAATGTTGAATTTTTACAAAAGGCACCCCATCATAAATGGTTTTCCCTGTTTTTGCGTCCCACGCATACCACTTTCCATTCTTACCGCCTTCAACCACAACCTTTTGCTTTTTCCCACCGACCTTTGCATTGAGAATCATCGGTGTTGCGGCAGCGTCATAATCCCATATATCATGATCAACTTGACCAGATGACCACTTGAACTCCCCTGTTTTACTATCTAAAGCAGTGATCGAGTCGGTATATGGATTTTTTCCTTTTCTATCTGCATCGTAAAAGTCCGGAGCTGGATTCCCTACTGCAAAATACATCATATCAGTATCTGGATCAAATGACATCGGTGTCCATACGGAGCCTCCGCCCGTATATTTACCTTGCGCCCAGCCCGTTCCTCTTTCAGGAACAGTCCAAAACGGCTCTTTCCATAGCGGTTCAAGGGTATCTGCTTTAAACGCCCAAACAAAACCTCGTGTTCCATTATCTCCGCCGCTGCTTCCAACGTAAACATTGCCATCATAATACATTGGGGCAGATGATTCATAATATCTGTTCTCTAACTTGATAGACGGTTCATAGTCCCAAAAGTTGACCATTTTTAACAGTTTTCCGCTCTTCGCATCAAGTTTGGCCAGCCGATTATCTATCATCAAGACAAATACATTTCCATTGGCCACAGCTACACCCCTGCTTGCCACATTGGACTGCCATGGCAAACTTTCAAGATGATCAAGTACGTCCTTGGGAGGTGTCCATGCCCAAAGTTTCTTTCCACTTGCGGCATCAATTGCAAACACATGATTTTTCGAACTAGTCACATACATGACCCCGTCATGAACGACAGGGAAGTCTTCTTGTAAATTTGGAACATCCTTATTCCAATCTAAAATATCCTGCTGCCATGCAATCCCCATTTTTTTCACATTATCTTTTGTAATCTCTTTATAGGGAACATGTCGGGTATGTTGAAGGTCATACCCCCAATTTGGGAAGCCTATCTCATCTTCCTGATTTGCCTGGTTAGATTCCTTGGTTCCCTCTTTCTTATTTGCAGTTTTCTTACCATTAATAGACTGACAGCCAACTATAACCATACTCGCTAGCAAAACTAAACCTAATAACTTTAAAAATCGCATCACGGAAGTACCCTCCTGACATTATGAAATAATAAATTGAATTTTGATGATGAATTATTCCACATAGAGTCTTAAATCCTCCTTAAGACATTCTAATTTTTAGAAGAACATTGGTATAATTACCTAAGGCACAATAGATTATGCAAATTATGTATAATCCTTCCTTTCCTCTTTTTAAAAAGCGAATGATTAGTTTTCGATGAATTTCGCTTTTACCACATAAACGGTGACCAATCCCCTTAATGATCTAATGGTTTTTACCAAAAGCTTATTTGTACTGTTGTACGACCAATTACTCATTTTAAGCATAAAAAAAGACCCGCAGCCAAAATGACTGAGAGTCTTTGAAACACCTACGGTTGTTTCCGAAAGGCCAGGAATTCGACCATAGGGATCACAATCGACAATTACACTCATGTGTTACCAATTCAAAAAGAAGCTGCCCATCAATTCGAGCAGCTCAATAAATAACCTATGTAAATGATGAAAAAATCCATGTGACCAAAGATAATATTTTCAGTTGTTGGCCAACAACTTTAACCTCACTTTAACTTCTCATAAACCTCTATCAATAGCCCTTATATATTAAGGCTGGCGGGACTACGTGGGAATCGAACCCACCAGACCTGGCACGCAGGTCTCAAGCAGTTTTGAAGTTAGAGGGAAGGTGTTTTTCATAAGTAATTATTGAAATCATAAATTGATGAGAGTCCTTGATTTATAGGGATTCTCGAACAACTAAAGATTATTTAGTTATTTTTAATTTTTGTTTATGAATTGTGGTATGTTACCAAAATGTGATCATAATGCAATATAATTTTTAGAGTTATTCTTTATAGTTACCGAAAGTATCTGCAGATCCTATCTTTAGAGGGTCTGCAGATTTTTATTTTAATTAACAAAGAACTTCATTACAAATGACTGTGGTCAGAAATATTTGATACCGGTGGTCGGGGTCGAACTGATTCTCCCGAAAAGACTTTATTTTATCTATTAATCTAAGCAGGATCTCTCTGTCTTTTTATGCCAGTAAACTTAATACACCTCATCTATTCAATATCTTTATTTTTTATTATTTATGAACGCACCCATTAAACCCCCATTTTGTTACATAATCCGAATGGCTCCAGATATTTAATCTGTTTCTTTTCGCCAATCTTTCAGCCTCCCTGTATATTGTTAAATATTTATACTCTAGATTCATGATATAAGCAACCCTTGCAAATCCTTCCTTCAGCAATGTCTCTTGAACCGATTGTCCATCTACATATACATAAGCAAGTAATCTCCCGTAGGAATCCCTTGTGTTATAAGTTTCAAACCCCAACGTTAATCTGCCGCTCTTTACCAACTGGTTATTTCTTTGAAAAGCCTCCTTGGCAAAAGGTTGAACACACATTCCTTCCTTTTTCGATTCTGGTGTATCAACCAAAAGATATCGAACCTTGTAATTCCTTCATTACCACCATCTCCATTTATTCATTTATTTTCATTCTGCCAGGTTGATTGACTATTTTGCATTTTCAAAATATGGCTAACCATTCTTTCACTTACACCCTTTATATAGATATAAATGATCCAAAAGGACATGTTCGTGAAATCTATTTATATAAATAGATTTACTGCATTAAATTTGTTAGAAGGATTACACACAAAAAAACATCCAAATTTGGATGACCTACTGATGCTGTTTATAAAAAATAATTTATTCTTTTTCAAATTTTTCGAATTCAATGATATTTTCATTATTATTTCATTCCGTTTTAATAAACTATTCTTCAAATTTTCCTTTTGAAGCAAAGTGTGGGCTTAGTTTTCCTCACCGCCCATCAGGCGTCCATGGAAATAATGATCATTAAACATATCTAAACGAAATCGTTCTATTATTGAAAATTGAAAAAAGCCCCCAAAGAATTGGGGACTATCCAAATATATAACTAGATAGATACATTCCTATCTTCTGATACTGAAATTGATGAAATCTCAGACACTTGTTCAAGGCTTTTGCCTTTTGTTTCGATCGCCATTTTCCAAACAGTTAACGCCATAATAGCGTACATAATAGCGACCATAATGAGTAAGCCTGGGGCCTTTGCAAAATCAAATATACTTCCAGCTAAATAAGGCATGATACTTGCGCTTAATAATGCGATAACAACAGATGCTCCTGTACCAAATGCACGGATTCGAGTTGGATAAATTTCCGGAGCATATAACCAAGTTGTTGTATTCAAGAGCATGAACATTAATTGCAAGAGTGAACCGAATAATAGAATCGTAAACGTAGAATGAGATTGGCCAAATAAAAAGGCGATGATAACTGCCACAAGTGCCCCCCACCCTAAAACTTGTTTACGACCTAGTTTTGCGGCAAAATAAGAGGAAAGAAATGCCCCGATGAGTCCCCCTGTATTAATAACCATTGAATAGAACAAACTATTTACAACTGTAAATCCTTCTGAAACCAATACTGTTGGCATAAATACTGTAATTGCTACCTGAGATCCAAAGGTTAAAGCAGAAATGATCCATAACCCAATTGTTCTTTTTGCTAGAATCGGAGAAAAGATTTCACCAAGGCGGACTTTTTCCTTTTCCAGTGACCCTGAAGCATGTTTCATAAATTCTTTTGGCTGGATTTTTTTACGCTTCAATGTATTTTGATCAAACATGGATAATACTTGATTCAATTCATCAATGCGACCACGTGATAAAAGAAAACGTGGAGATTCCGGAATGTATTTCCTATATACCCACAGAAGTAACGCAGGAGCAGCAAGAATACCTAACAACCATCTCCATGTAACCATATCCCCACCAAGTAGTCCTGACAATGGTCCTAATATAACATAAGCAATTGCAGCAGATAAAAATATTCCAAGACCGCCAGCAGCAACGTTTACAATCGCTACGGAAGATCCCCGTTGCTTGGTGGGTACAAATTCACTAACAATGGTTAAACCAGTGTTGAGTTCCCCGCCTAACCCTAGCCCGACAATAAACCGGCCTAAAAGCAAGATCTCAATATTCGGAGCAAATGCACCAATCAGTGCTCCAAATGTAAATAACCCGAGATTATACATATAAGTAATTCTGCGTCCTAACGTATCACCTAAGATCCCAGCTATTAACGACCCTAGAGCCATGCCTCCGAAGGTAAATGTCGTCATCAAGCCTACTTGTGACCCGGAGAGTCCCCATAATTTTGTCAACATAGGAGCTGCGTAACCAACATTATATTGCTCAACTGCATCAAAAACGGCTCCTAATGCAATCAAAAATATCAGCCAACGATGTGTAGAGTTAAACTTAATACCATCTATGATACTACCAAGCTTTTCAAACTGCTCTTTTATTGAATTGGACATCGAAACCCCTCCCCTTTTCTAAAAACAAAATGCTACCTACTAATCTAAAATAGGTTTCGTTCTCTTAATAAATTCACCTCTTACTTTTTTATCTAATAGATTACCGTTGTCAATCAAGTGATTACCTCGAACGATCGTATGGATTGGTTTTCCAGTCATGTTGAATCCTTCAAATGGAGTATAGTCGGTTTGCATGTGAAGATCTTGGATGGTGAGTTGGTACTTAGCATGTGGGTCAAAAACTACGATGTCAGCATCACTGCCAACTGCTATGATGCCTTTATTGGGGTACATCCCCATTAGTTTTGCTACTTTTGTAGATGTCAATTCCACAAATTGATTGATGGAAAGTTTTCCTGTAGCCACCCCCTCTGAAAATAGTATAGTTCCTCTTGTTTCTATCCCAGGAAGTCCATTTGGCGCCTTAGTGAAGTCATGTTTGTACTTTTCCTTTTGTCCTAAGGTATAACAGCAATGATCACTATTCACTACATCTACAGTGCCCTCTTGAATCATGTTCCAAAGACCATCTCTATCTTCTTTTGATCGGATAGGTGGACTACAGATATA
The DNA here is from genome assembly GCF_050477905.1 of Neobacillus pocheonensis. Lineage (NCBI taxonomy): Bacteria > Bacillati > Bacillota > Bacilli > Caryophanales > Bacillaceae > Neobacillus > Neobacillus pocheonensis. Next base: position 38,166 of record NZ_JBCNAD010000029.1, read on the forward strand.
GTTTTGGCCATTTTCCCCTTCATAAATTTCCTCTGATAAGGCAAGATAATGGGAACAAACCTCGGTAAACAAAGGAATCCTTTTTTTGGCATGATCTAGAATCTGTTTTGCTTCCTTTGTACTCATATGTACGAAAATGGAAGGCGCATCCGTGTGTTCTATTAAAGTGATTAAACTTGCAATTGCTTCTACTTCAGATATGGCCGGCCTGCTCAATGCATGATATCTTGGAATTGTTTTTCCTTCTTGGAGAAATTTTGTAATTTGATAATCAATCATTTCAGCGTTTTCAGCATGAAATTTTGCGATGCCTCCATACTGGTTAATAATTTTTAAAACTTCGTATATTTCTCCTCTGCCAATCATGACAAGATCTTTATAAACGGTAAACATTTTGATGGATGGAATTCCGCCAACGATTAAATCCCTTACATCTTCATACGATTTTTGATTACCCTTAGTTACGCAACCATGAAAAGAATAGTCAATCAATGTATTTCCTTTTGCTTCTGAGAGTCGTCTTTCGACTGCATCTAAAGGACTTTCATTCTCATAAGGAATGGCGAAATCAATAAATGAAGTTGTTCCGCCATGAACAGCTGCTAAAGATGCATTGTAAAAAGAATCTGTAGTGGTAAATTCACCAAGTTTTAAATTGACATGTACATGAGAATCAATCATCCCCGGAATTACGTACTTACCATTTGCATCAATTTCCTTTTTTGCTTCAGGAAAGTAATCAGCATTTCCTAGTGCTACGACTTTGCCATCCTTAACAGCAACATCAACTTTCTCGGAATAACTTGAATTTACAACTGTACCATTTTTAATTAACAAATCAATCATTTTTACCCTCCTCTTTTTTAAAATTCATATTTAATCACCATTTATAAAAACTTTAGAATAATAATAATTCCTCTAAATGTTTTAAATGATGTGCAACCGCTTTCTTCGCAAGATCTTTATTCTTGGTTTTAATAGCCTCAATAATTTCTTCATGTTCTTCAATTTGATGTAACCTAGCTTCCTTTGAAACTAATGCTTTTTGATTTAATAGTTTCCAAATAGGGTGAACATCGGGATGGACTAATTGTTCAACAATCTTTGACAAAACCTCATTATTCGATGCGTTTCCTAATTCTGTATGAAACTTTACCCCTTGAGTAAAAAATTCCTCCATATTATCATCGATATGCTTCCTCATTACCTCAGTAGTCTCTTGTAAAATAGCAATTTGAGTATTCGTGGCCCGCTCTACAGCAAGTTCTACTACTAGTGGCTCAATGAACCGACGCGCTTCCACTAATTCAAAAGGCGCCGATTTTTTTAGGTCATTTACTTCTAACGTAAAATTACTCGTATTTCCTTTTACATAGGAGCCGTCTCCCACTTTAATATCAATTACACCCAAAATTTCAAGAACTGCAAGGGCTTCTCGAACTGATGGACGGCTAACACCTAATTGTTCTGCAATTTCACGCTCCGCTGGAAGTTTTGTTCCTGGTTTAAAGGTCCCATCTAAGATCGATTGATTAATTTGTTCTGCAATTCGAACATATAACTTTTCCGTTTTTTTGATGTTTTTAAGTGCCATTATAAAATTTCCCCTCTTCTTAATATTCTAACAATTCAGAATAAGATGTCAAGATGCCAAGCTGCCTGACCAATAAAAAATTTTCATCCTTAGAAATGTTATTTCTTATTACTAAAATCGACATATCTATTATACAGATATAGGATCTTAAAAGAGAAGTTTTTTTATGTAATAAGATTCTGATCAATATGAATGAAACAGGGCTTAACCAGTTTACACCGTTTGATTTGAATAGTAATGGCGACATGAAGGAGAAGTATTTGTTGAACCAATGTAACTGATGTCCTTTTACATTCGAGTTAGTAACTCTTTTCTTTCATTCATAATTCACACCAAATAAATATAACCTCAACCCATATGATAAATGAGCTGAGGTATAAGAAATTTAAGGCTTTGTCATAAGTAATATTTCTTCTATAAAACATGTCAGGCCGATATTGGTGTCCACGATGTTAAATCAGCCTGACTGTGGTATTTCTAAACGCTGATAATCATACAATATCGTATTTTTTAACAAAATACGGGATTGTTCCATCTCTTTCATTTTCATATATCCCTCTTAAAATAACCCGCTATAGCTGGAAAACTACTGAATTCCATCCTCATGTCCCGAAACGAAATCACCTCATTTCCTCTAGAAAGCTGGAAATCTAGCGAATATTCGTTACAGTTCAATGGAGTTTGATGAAAGGTTGTGGTATAGAACTGGATGGCTTCTTGCTTGTTGGATGCATAGATAAATACAAAGCCATTCTTGTTCATCTTCAAAGAGTAGATCCACATCCTCTTAAAACCTAATAGATTTGTTTGAATCATTTCTGCTACTTTCTGATGATTTGCTTGATTTAAGTCTATTTTGGAAATGTTGTCCTTTAATGAGATTTTCTGTTCTGCTAGTAAATGGTGAATATGTATTTCCGTTACTTGTAAATGGGAATTCCCGTTGGTGCACTTTTCAACGTATTTAGATCTTCCCAGGGTGCCTCATAGATAAACGACATCGCTTCCTGTAAGGACGTGTGATCCTCTACTTTCATTTGGTTAATTTTATCCAATTCGGCTATAACTTTAGCAATCTCCCAATCATTCATAGCAGCAACGGTTAAGATGTTTCTCTTTTCCCGTTCCTTCCAAAGATCTAGAATAAGCTTCTCTGTTCCTTCGAATTTTTCTGGATCCGCATACGATAGCAGCTCCGAAAGGTAGGAAATTCCACCCAATGCCTCTAGATCAGGTAAAGTTGTTAAAGTAATTAAATCAATATTCCTGCCAGATTGGTTCAACTCCAGCATTCTCCGCATTATTTCTTTATGCAGCATACTCTCTAGCTGTTCAGGTCGAATGACGGTATCCTTCAGTAAGTACTCCGCCTTCATCAAGCTGCCTAAGAAAGCTTTTTCAGCCATACTCACCAATCTTCACCTGCCGTAAGGTCAAGTTTAAATTTACCTGGAATCGGCCTTCCAGCAGGAACCGATTCGGTTGATCTCCTTTGTTTTGTTACGGATGTTTGCTTCTCATGAAAGGAGTCAATTTCTTCTACGGTTAGTAAGGATTCATTTTCCCAGTTTTTCAGAATCCCAATGACATAACTCAGCCTTCGCTTGTTATTGGCACACGCTATATTCATCGCTTTTAAGATCACATCTTTCGGCTGTAAAAAGCTAGAATCGCCTAACCAAGCTAACAGCTGCTGTTTTGCATTCACGTTCGAAAAACCAAATCCATTGTAGTCCCAAAACTCAACTATTTCTTTCACATCTTTTTGATTACTCTCTAATGGATTCTCGATGCCTAGATTTTTCTCTACATTTGGATGAAAAGATTCTTGTTGTTGTTTTTCTTTTTCTTTCTCTTTTTCTTCTTTTTGTCCCCCTATCGTATAACGATTCGTAAACGTATCGTCTAACTCTTCACTTTCAGGATCTTGATATGTATCATTTTCGACTTGGTCGTTAACTTCCTTGCTGAAAAGAATTTCTTCCTTTTTACAAAAGGCTTCAAATAGGTTGCGAATTTCCTGTTTTTGAATAGCTTCCGAGACATACTGAATAAGTGAGAGATCCTCCACATCCTGTAACTCGGAAAAAATACAATCCATCATCGGTTTCCCACCTTTATCCAGGTTGTATTTCCCCCAGTTTTTTAACGCCAGTTCTCTCGTTTCAGGATTGTAACGAATCAATTTGTGGTGCTCGATGAATCGTACCATTAGCGAATTAACACTCTCATCTGAATAACCCAAATCAAAAGCCATTTGTTTTTTCGTAATTTTATAGATTCCAATTTGAGTCGTATTTGGATTCGTAACAAGATAAAGACAGAAAAATTTGTCCTCCGGAGTCATTTCTTCTGAAACAATTGGATTCTTCCAAAAATCAGTACGTACCATTCTAAACTTTGCCATCTGCAGCCACTACCTTTCTTTAAATAAGATCCCTCATCCTTGATATATGGACAAATGAAGAAAATGGTCAGGTGTTTTTCATGAAAATCTGCATATTTTATGACAACTTTCTTCCCCTTGTCCTTACGCGGACTTTATGTAAAAGTCCTCATTTTCCGTACTTCAAAGATAACGAGTTCGGTGTGGTAAAGCGAATCACCAAAAATCATTTTTGAGGCCATTTTTAATGCGAAACGTCAAAAAACGGCTTCAAAAATGATTTTTGAAGCCGTTTTTTGCAATTTCGTTGAATTTCTAGCATATTTTGTGTGAAAGACGTTTTCTTTGTAAATTATTTCAGCAAAGGTGTTGGAAATCATTTTTACGGCGGTATCATTGTATGACCTTAACGAACCATTTCTCTCCTTGTTAGATCCTGAATGCTGGAACAAATCATTTGATGATAATCCTTAGATTCACTTAACTTCACCGTATCCTTCAAACTCAGTTTTAATAGTTCATTTTGAAGAAAATTATTTTACAACCGTCAAAGAAAATAAAAATGCCTGTCACCACCCTTAGGTAGTGACAGGCACCATTTTATTTATTAAGAAGCTCTAAAAAGGAACAAATGGTTAAGATACCTTTATCAAAGTTTTCTAAGTTAAAGTGTTCGTTTGGAGCATGAAGATTTTCATCTGGCAAACCGAATCCCATTAAGACAACAGGTACATTAAGTGATTGGTTGAAATCTGATACAATCGGAATCGAACCGCCTTCTCTTTTGTATACAGGTGCTTTCCCATAGACGTTTTCATAGGCTTCGGCTGCTTTTTGAATCATCGGACTGTCGATTGGCGTTAAAAATGGGTTACCTGTATCGCCAAGAGACACTTGTACCGTACATCCCTTTGGAGCATGTTCCTCAAGATGGTTTTTGATCAATCCCTGTATTTTTTCAGGATTTTGATTGTGGACTAGACGGCAAGTGATTTTGGCATGCGCCTCATTCGGGATGACCGTTTTTGTTCCTTCTCCTTGAAATCCGCCCCATAATCCGTTTATTTCTAATGTTGGCCGGGAACTGATTTTCTCAGGGTATGGGAAATTGTTTTCCCCTCCGGTTAAATCTGTTAAACCTAATGATTTTTTTAGCTTTTCTTCATCAAAACCCAAGGCTTTAATTTGTTCTTTTTCAAAATCAGTGAGTTCCACAACATCATCATAAAAATGGTCAACATTAACTTTTCCATTTGCATCATGAAGGGTCGAAAGCAGTTGTACCAATAAATGGTTGGCGTTTTGGACTCCACCGCCAAACATGCCCGAGTGCAAATCAGAATTAGCGGTTTTTATAGTAAATTCCAGTGAACAAAGACCTCTTAAAGAATAGGTGATGGCAGGGACGCCTCTGTCCCACATATCAGAATCGGAAATAACGACCACATCACAGGATAATTTTTCTTTATTCTCGGATAAGTATGGCGGAAGATTAGGACTTCCGATTTCTTCTTCTCCTTCGATGCAGAATTTAACGTTGACCGGTAATTTACCTTCTAATTTCAAAAGTGTTTCCACTGCTTTAATATGTAAGAACGTCTGCCCTTTGTCGTCGGTTGCCCCTCTGGCAAAGATCTTTTCATCACGGATTGTTGGCTCAAAGGGAGGCGTTTCCCATAAATGAACAGGGTCAACGGGCTGTACGTCATAATGGCCGTACACTAAGACTGTTGGAGCGTTTTCCTGATGAAGCCAGTCTGCATAGATAATCGGATGACCTTTTGTCTGGACGATTTCAACATGTTCCAGTCCAATGCTTTCTAATTCATTGGCAATCCATGAAGCTGCTTTTTGAATGTCCTCTTTATGCTCGGATAAGGAACTGATACTTGGAATCCGGAGCAATTCTTTTAATTCCTCGACATTGCTAGTATGATTTTTGGATAAGAACTCTGATAATTCACTCATATTATCACCTTTTCTAGTTTATTTTCTCTTCTTATATTATACAAAAAGAATGAAGAAAACCTACAATCCGCTCTATTTCTGATATCGATACTCCCTTAAACTATTCAAAATGGAAATTTCCTGTAAAAGTTCTTTACCAATATTCGTTTCTCGAACCTTTTTTCTCACCAGTTCTTTATCCACTAATCTTTTGACAGATAAGACATCCGTTCCGTCACCTAATACATCTTCTTTGGAATGAAACTGTTTATGGGCCACCAATTGCATACCGTAGGAATTATATAGTAACGTGTATCCTGCTATACCGGTTACCGATTGATATGGTTTGGAGAACCCGCCATCGATGACAATCATTCTTCCATTCGCTTTGATAGGATTCTCTCCCTCAATTTCTTTTACTGGCGTATGGCCATTGATAATATGGCCCTGCTCAGGGTCGAGATCAAATTCAGTTAGTAGTTTTTTACAAATTTCTTCCTTCTCACGTAAATAATAATAAGGGTTCTTTCCCTCTTTGTGCGTTCCCTTATCCTTAATAAAGTATCGTTCAAAGGTGGTCATCTCTCTTTTTCCAAACAGAGAGGAGTATTCTCCGGTCCACAAATACCAAACCATATCTGTTGCAAGGTCATCTGTGTTTTCCGGATGTTCAAAAGCATGCCGTAAATAATATTCAAAGGTATCCAGTAATTCACGTCCAGCATGCGTTTTGTTTTCAATCGTCATTTTTTCCATATTTCCTTCTTCATCTAAAGGAATACAGCCATGAATTAATAAGTTTCCGTTATACTTCAAATAAAGGCTGCCTTTTTTCATTAGGAACTTCATATGTCTAGCCAGCTTTTCGGAATGCTGAACGGAAAATAACAATTTTTCGATCACTTGGTTTTCTTCCTCTAATAATTGATCTGGCTGCATTGGATTAACGGTAGCAAAGCAACTATTTTCTAGAGGGTAGGTTTTCCCATGTATCGTAATTTCGTTCTTATCATAATCAATTTTCTCAAGTAAGAGCCTTTCAGACATATTAAAATAGGGGCGTCGTTTGATTATAGGCATTTCAAGTTTGAATTGAATCATCGCAATCGCTTGATGGATTTTTGTAATTTGCAATTGTTCATGATCAGTTAGTTTTTTGTCGGAATGGACCTTTGGTCTAAAGGCTGGATTGTCTCCATAGTACTTTTCCGCTAGATTAAGTAATGGCCTAAGATTGATTCCGTAAACGTCTTCAATAATATCTAAATTGTCGTATCTCGCACAAATACGAATAATATTAGCCAAACACACCTTTGATCCAGCATAGGCCCCTATCCATAGGACATCGTGGTTACCCCACTGAATATCAACTGAATGGTAATCGATTAGGGTATCGATAATTTTATCGGGTTTGGGTCCACGATCGTAGATATCACCCACAACATGAAGATGGTCAACCACTAATCTATGCGTCGTATAGGCAAGCCCTATAATCAGCTTATCTGCCTGGCCTAAAGAGATAATTTGCTGGACAATTTTTGAATAATAGTCGTCCTTATTGGTGGAATCATTTTTTTTGTAAAGCAGCTCTTCAATGATATAGACAAACTGATTCGGCAAAGCTTTCCGTAACTTAGAGCGTGTGTATTTAGAGGAGGCATAAGAGATGAGCATAATCATCCGCTCAATCATTTCTTTATACCATTGATTTAATTCTAGTTCATTATAAAAATGATTTTTTATTAGCTGAAGTTTTTCTTCTGGGTAATAGATTAATGTGGCAAATTCATTTCTTTGGTTTTCCGATAAGATATATTGAAACAGGTCATTGATTTTCTCTTTTACCTTCCCTGACCCATTTCTTAATACATGTTGAAAGGCTTGATACTCTCCATGTAAATCACTGACAAAATGTTCAGTCCCCTTTGGTAGATTTAGAATGGATTCTAGATTAATAATTTCTGTTACCACTTTTTCTGCACTATCATATTTTTGGGCCAATAAATCTAGATATTTTTCATTCAAGAATATGTATCCCCTTTCAAAGATGTCTATGTATTCTCCCTTTACCTATTATGAAAGAAAATAGAATATATTTTATTTTATTATACACATTTTTCTAATAAAATTTTTCATACGAGCATCAAATGTGAAAAAGCTCCAAACCGAATGGACTTGGTTTGGAGCTTTTTTTCTAATATTATTTTAACAGTGCATTATGATTCGTTGAGTTAGTTACCTGGCTTAAAATTACTGCTGCGATACCCTGGATAATCGTTTTCACAATGACTTGTCCAAGGATCGCTGCTGGAACGGCTTCCCATGGTAGGAAATTTGCTCCTACCGGGCTGAGGCCGATAATAACGAAGATGACGGAATCAAGTAAGCCGCCAACGATGCCACTATAAAACACTCTCCAGCTCATTGGCAGGTTCAATCTGGTATAAATTTCTGTATCTGTCGTTTCTGCCACGACAAATGAAAGCGCCGAAGCTAACACGATAATTAGGGTATCCCCTAGTATGAATGACACAACAGCTGATAATAATAAGGCTGTTGCTATGAAAATATAAGTCTTTTTTCTACCATATTTGTTTTGAACCAAGTCTCGGAAAATAAACGTAGCTCCAATAAACAATGTTCCCATCGGAACTATAAACATCCCCATTTGCAGTGGCGCAATCGCAGCCGTAACCACGTTCGCGGTAACGATTGATATTAAATACAAGAGGATTCTCATTCTATCCCTACTCTCTTTGTAACCTTACACGCCTCGCTTATTTCCCCAAAGAAGGGCATGTAATTGCGGTAAAACTTTTACATCATTCAATTGAGGGTCCAAAACCACACAATTAACTAACCACTCATATTTCATCAGTAGTTTTTGAATCAATTCATTATTATTCACATTCGTGATATCATCGTTCCCAACCTGAAGATAAAAAGGAATATCCGCGTAGCGGTTATGAACCTTTTTCGCATACTCAAGATCGGCCTCATCAAAAATCACGACTTTTAGACTCACTTGATGTTTAAAATCACGATCTTTTAAATTTTGAAAAATAGAATCTAAGATTTCAAAATTCGTTACCATTTTTGAACTTGGCGACTTCGGTGAAATCGTGAGTTCATCGACGTTGACGAACCAGTCTTGCCATCTGCTGCCTTGTGTTTCGATGCCAATTTTGATCTCTTTTTCTTTTAATAAATCGATAAACACATCTAGATTTTTCAGTAGCGCCGGATTTCCTCCTGAAATCGTCACAAAAGAGAAATTATCGCCGCCGACTCTTTTTAATTCAGTCCAAATTTCTTCAGCTGTCATTTGCTGAATATCATCTTTGGCACTGCCATCCCATGTAAAGGCAGAATCACACCAGCTGCACGAATAATCGCAGCCGGCCGTCCGCACAAACATCGTCTTTTGACCAATAACCATGCCTTCTCCTTGGATGGTTGGGCCAAAAATTTCTAACACAGGAATCTTACTCATTCCTCCATCCACTCCCTTCTCGCTTCAGCATAGCTGGTTGGCGTTTCAAACAGACGGACAAATTCCACTCGTGCCCCACGATATTGATCCATCCGCTCTTCTGTAGCTAACGCTTCCTTCATTTTCTCATAAATCCATACCACCATGTTTTCCGCGGTTGTATTCATGAATGGAAGGGTTTCATTTAGGTATTGATGATCAAGGAATATTTCAATTTCATTTTTCCAAATCTCTTTAATATCACCAAAGTCAATCATTAGGCCGCGATCATCAACAAAACCGCTGATGCCGAAAATAACGTGGTACGTGTGACCATGCAAGTTCTTGCATTTCCCTTCATAGCAATGCAAGTGGTGCGAAGCATCGAAAGTAAATTCTTTGCTCACGAGTACACGTTTTGAATGATATTTTAATTGATGTGGATGAATATCCTCATTTATTTTCTGAAGTTTATCGACGATTCTAAAACCCATCGGTTAAAACCTCCCGTTTAAAAAGTCTTCGAGCCCTCTTTTACGTAATACACACGCCGGGCATTCGCCGCACCCGTCGGCAATCACACCGTTGTAGCATGTTAATGTTTTTTCACGAACATAATCCAATGCACCTAATTCATCCGCTAGCGCCCATGTTTGTGCTTTGTTGATCCACATTAATGGCGTATGAATGACAAAAGTATCGTCCATGGATAGATTCAAAGTTACATTCAGTGATTTGATAAAGATATCTCGACAATCTGGGTAGCCGCTGAAATCTGTTTCACACACACCGGTCACTAAGTGCTTTGCTCCAACCTGGCGAGCTAAAACACCTGCGAACGTCAGGAATAACAGATTACGACCAGGGACAAATGTCGAAGGAAGTTCCCCTTCGCCACCCTCTGTTACCTCAATATCTGAACGTGTTAACGCATTAGGTGCAAGTTGATTTAATAATGACATATCTAAAATATGGTGTTTGACACCAAGTTCATTTGCTATATTTTTGGCACACTCAATTTCTAAGCTATGCCTTTGATTGTAATCAAACGTAACAACTTCTACTTCTTTAAATTGTTTTAAGGCCCAAAATAAACAAGTGGTGCTATCTTGTCCACCACTAAACACAACAATTGCCTTCTCGTTTTTCAACATTTTTCTCGTAACTTCCTTTCAAATAGAAAAAACAGTACCCCAAGATAGAAGTACTGCTTCATCTTAGTTTTTTTAATGAGGGGGGCTAGAACCTCTTTATCGCTGATGCGATTTATATAATTTTCTATGACTAGATGATTATAAACTATTTCTTTTATTTTTTCATCTGTTTATCGACAAATTTCGCATCCTTATCTTTTCAATCCAATGAAGTACTCTCCTTATACAGCTCGATTTGTTAAAAAAATAAGGTAAACAAATCTTTCCTCAACAATTAATTGGCGCTATTTCAAGTAACCGTTAGAACAACCTTTATCTTATGCATTTACTCTTCTACCATTGTTAATATTTCCTTAAACACCATAGATGGATTATTATTTAGAAGTTTTATATCCAACTTTTTCTCACTAAAAGAATTTTCAATGGAAAGTTCATTTTTTGAATGATCAATATGAATGTCAATATTTTTTAGATTAAGGTAGGTAATATTACTAGCATTATCAAGGTGCTCTTCGTCTAAATGAACTTTTACTTGGTTAGAAATTCTTCTTAACATCCTCCATAAGGTTACTTCCTCTTTAGATTTCATAAACAGTTCTGGAAGTTCATTGGAATATTTTAGTGTGTTTAATGTAGTCATGATATAGATACTTATTCCATATTGGACCGGGCGGATAGATTTGCCCAACGATTTCCATGGTTTAACCTTAAAATAGGCAAACTCAACTTGATTTCCGTATGATAAATGAGGTATTTTATCACCTTTAATAAAGAGTACCTCTTCAGGGTGCCGGCCATGCGGGCTGTGAGGCGGGCCTCGCGGCGGCACGGTTAGGTGCCAAAACCCCTCCAAAAATAGACTCTATAAACATTATTATAAAATATCATAGGAAAAAATTATATCCTATAATAAGTATGTTTCCAATAGGTTATGGGCTGGGAATTTCATAACTTATTGGACGGAGGGACGGTTCCCATGGTTCAAATGAGATGAGACCACTAGAACCGTACACATGGCTATGCAAAGAAGACAAACTGTTATCTTTTTCATTAAATCTAACGAATAACCACTTCGATGGGACACATCTTATAACTATTCGAACAATGATATCCTAATGAATTACGAAACAATGTTTTGTTCCACTTTAATCATCCAAGTCAATACGATGCAGGGTTGTAATGTCTACATGCCTGCCAAATTGTTTGATGGCCAAGAATGTCGTCCAATTTGACCAACGAGAGATCATCCTTCAAATATTTATATTATTGATCCGCACTAATATTTCTGTTGGATCAGAACTAATAAAAGTTTGCCATAAAAAGAACTTGGAATAAGGTTTATGATAAAACAAGGTGCTGAATCGTATTTTATAGTAGACTTTAAAATAGAAAATAGCATCTTAAAATATCTACATAAAGGAGTTAGGTTTGATGGATTTGCAATTAAGAGGTAAAAATGTTCTCATTACCGGTGGTTCGAAAGGAATCGGAAAAGCCATTACTAAAGTATTTGTCGAGGAAGGAGCCAATGTCACGATCACAGCCCGCGACCTTGGTTTTTTAGAACGGGCAAAAGCCGAGCTTGGTGGAAAGATATCTATTTATCAAGCCGATCTTACCAATCCAGAGGAACGGGAAAACTTAATTCACACCTTTATCGAACAAAACGGAACATTGGATGTGCTCATCAATAATGCCGGTGGCAGCAATGGGGGCAAAGCGATGGAAACCGACATGGATCTCTTTTATCAGGCAATGGAACTGAATTATTTTTCCGCGGTTCATTTAAGTAAATTAGCCGTTGAACATATGAAAAATCAGATATCAGGTTCGATCATTAATATTACATCCGTTTATGGAAGGGAAAGTGGCGGAAAAATTACCTACAATAATGCCAAAGCTGCGCTCATCAGTTTTACGAAATCTTTGGCAGACGAAATCATTCCCTATGGGATCAGAGTCAACAGCATTGCTCCTGGAAGTATTTTGCATGAGTCGGGCAATTGGCTAAGGCGTATGAATGAGAATCCTGAGGAAATCAAAGAATTTGTCAAAAAGGATATTCCCGCAGGCCGATTCGGCGCCCCTGAAGAAATCGCAAATGTGGCTGCCTTCCTGGCTTCTGAAAAAGCTTCCTGGATAGTCGGGGCCAGTATAAACGTCGACGGCGGACAATCGAAAATGAATTTTTAAATGATGGTAGTAAAAAAATAGAATCATATCGGTATTCCCTATACGATGAGATCAATTAGAATAAGCTCGTCGAGTGACGAGCTTTCCACGATTGTTAAGATTCTCACCTTTTCATCTCTTCTTCTCTAAGAAAAAATTGTTTTTTATTGGGATTGCTAACCTCATCGGTACATTCTTCCTACCTTCACACAAGAAGGTAATGGAGCACCAAAAGCAAGTCCAACATTAATCGTTAGGCTGCCAATTGGCGGCTTTCTTTATTATATCCCGAAACCTTATTTCCCAATTATTTTTATATCACTCCCCTGCCCCATTTTGGGAAACAGTCTCTAAAATTATCACTTGCGCCGTTCCATATTTCTGTTTTGTTCATACTTTGTGATTACGAATGAAAAGAAGGCACTGTACATGTCAGATGGTGCTTACTGAGCTGAATTTGCTCTAATCATTTTATGTTTATTTCTTATCATCGCTGGAGTAGATTAATATTAAAATACCCTGATAACGGCTGGAGGTGTGTAAAACAACACACCTGTCCAATCCACTATTTTGAAAATACATAATTCATTTCAAAAAAGTCTATTAAAATGGGAAAAAAATTAAAAGGGGTTAAGTACATGATCAACGTTTTATTTGTATGCTTAGGGAATATTTGCCGTTCACCGATGGCTGAAGGTCTGTTTCGTCACTTAGTCAAAAAAGAAAATTTGACAAACAAAATCGCAGTTGATTCCGCTGCAACCAGTTCATGGCAAATCGGCTTCCCTCCACACGAAGGAACTCTTGATATTTTGAAGAAATACAATATCTCTTCTGCTGGGCTTGTTGGACGCCGACTAAAGAAAGAAGACTTTTGGAGATTCGACTATATTATCGGTATGGACGAAAGCAACATAAAAAATATTTACAGGATAACCGGAAAGCCTAATCATCCAAAGATCATTAGGCTGCTCGACCTGACCAGATACAGGAAAGATATCCCCGATCCATTTTATACAGGTGATTTTGATGAAACCTATCGTCTTGTTTCAGCTGGCTGCCGGGTATTACTCAATAAAATACGCAGCGAAAAAAACTTATAACAACAGGGCATCCATCTTAATCAGACGATCAAAACAATTTCTATTAGTTTAAGTACAACTGTTCAGTAAAATTAGCATAAATATCTATTAAAAAATCACCTAACCTTTAAGAACTCATAAAGGTGAGATGATTTTAATCAAGCTTTACAATATCCCCTACTTTGATTTGATTCTTTTCAAACCATCCAAGATTCACTTCAATAGCATAATAATAAGAAAGTCCTGGATGATAAGTAGGACATTCATCCTCTTTACAAGGCACCATATCTAGTATTTTTAGAATTTTCCCATCTGAACCAAGAAATGCAATTGATAAAGGAATTAATGTGTTTTTCATCCAAAAGCCACCATATCTTTTTTCTGAAAACACAAATAACATCCCCTCGTTTTCGGGTAATTTTTCAACAAACATTAAGCCCTTTTTTATTTTTCTTTTTGTATCTGCAACTTGAACGGTTAAGCTAGTTTCCCTGTTACCACTTAGTATTTTTATCATTTTTGTTCTTTTTCGATTTTTCATGTTCCATCACCTTTGGGTATTATTTAAGCAGGCAAGAAATTTAATCTATTTTAAAAAGAAGTTCAAGATATGATATTTCCTGTTTTCGTAATAAAGGAAACAAGAAGAAAAATAAATAGGAAAGCTACTTTTCACTCCTAATACTTATTCTATGGTTTTAAATTAAATACATTGTTTTCAATAATCACAGCATTAATATATATAAAGATTTGTTCAACTAAACAGCCCCGTTAGAGCATACCTGTAGATCGTTATTTTTCGACTATGAAAAAAATAGGGCTCCTCAGTATAGTATGAGTATAGACACCACTCTAACTCACAACTTTAGGAGGAACCCTACTATGAAGTTAGCTTGCCTAACTCTTATAAGTTTAGAGAGACTAACAGCAAGCTATTTTGCAAATTCTAATTGGTGTATAATAGTGTGAAGAAATTGTACTTTAACGGGGTGGTAATGAAAATGAAGATTTTGTTTGATGAAACTTACACTTCAAATGACGGAAAGCGAACAAGCAGGAATATTTGGTATGGTGATGCTGAAATATCTGTTGATGGTAAATTTGGTAAAACCATTAATCTTAATGAAGATTTTATGGATAATTTATGCGAAATAATAAAAAATGACTTATCTAAAAATGCAGCAAATAAGCCTACTGAAACTAACTGGTATATTTATGGAAGTGGTGTAACTCAGGACACTATTGGAGACAATGCCCGTCCGACAATTATGGTTCGTGAAAGGTCTGACGAGTTTATTACTAATTTTAATATCAGTGACCACGATTTTGCTGTAAATATTGATGCTATTCTGTTGTTTAAGGCGGATTTTGAAAAACGTTTAGCTAGTCATTGAGGAGTAATATCACTATAAGCATTTTCAAACTATTAAGGGGATGATTTCATAATGAATTCATTCTCCTTTTTTATCTAGTGGGAGTCTTTTTGTGTGGAGGAAAAGGACATTTAATAATACAGATTGTGATTAATTACACTTAAATTAACCTCCCCCTTTAGTTAATAATAAAAAAGAGCAGCCGCAGCCACTCAGTGTTTTGCTTTTGCCCCCTTTTACTTAAGTAAAATTTTTCTCAGAGTCGTTCAAAAGGAACGTTAATTTACTTAGCTTGGTCATGGAGACTGTGCTTTTAATAGGTTTCTAGAGTATGCTTGTATTAACTCATAAAACGACATATTATCGTACTTTTTTCTAAGTCTTTCTTTTTCTTTTTGGGAAACTTGTTTAAAGTATTGGAAATTGCTAAATGTATAATCTTCTAAGGTAGGTACTTCGATTCCTTTTGGTCTATACACCTGTATAAAAATTTCTTGAGATTTGACAAATGTTTTTAATAGTTCTTGCCAAATTTCCACATCTATGTTTAGTTCAATAGCTTGAATTGCGAACTCTGAAAATAAAAATTCATCTGAGGAGTCTGGCTGCCCTTGTCCAGGATATTTTGATCCTCTAATTTCACCGTTGTAAAATAATTCATAGCATTCATGAAATCGAAGGAAATTGGACTGATCATGAAAACCATTAAAAAATTCTTTATAAAGTTGTAATAGCTTATTTGAGAGATATTGAATATCATCTATAGCAGCGTTAGGCAATTCAGTATGATTGGTAATTCTTCCACCTTCTTTGGAAGCTAACCCACGTTTCAAAAGACGTGCCAAAAGTATAGTGTAAACATCACTAATAACTTGTATTCGCCTAGTCTTCTCCTCTTTTGATAATTGAATATTGGTATTGATTAGCATTGGATGAAATTGGTTTTCATATTCTTCGAAAAATTCCTGATAATGAACAATGGAGAAATCAAGTTTTTTAATCGATTTCTGTAGTAAAAAACCTCCGATGTCATTCTCATTAGCAAAGGTTAAATAAAATTGTAGATATTGGGCATTTTCAAAGCCAATTTGAACCCAATTATTTATACAGTCATTCGGAGTAATATTTTTAAGTCCATATTGAAGTGAAGATTGATTTGTTAATGTTGGTCCACAAAATAAAGTATTATACGCATTTCGAGAAAGGTATCCTCCTAAATAATTGTTATCACAATATGTCAGGAAAAATTTAAAATAAAAATCGTTAGATAAACCTACTTCAATCCAATTATTCATGAATTTTCGGGGAATATATTGAGGAAAGCCTTGATTGTATATGTTTAATTCATTAATCAAGATGTATCCTGCTCCTTACATTAATTGTAACTGTTTTATATATTTTGAGTATTTGCATGTCAAACGCAGACGATTAGCTAGAGGCTGGATACGAGCATCTATTTTGCCTATTTTTCATTCCTAACTAAGTTTTATGTCTTGCATGTAGAATTAATACCCATTTTTCCCATTAATGTCACTTTGGCTGTCAGCCTTTGTTTAATACCAAAATGAATGGCTTCTCAAGTAACAGTATCTCCCTCCTCTAAAAACCAAAAGAAAAATGACCGCCCAACGGTCATCATCTTTAACTTAAGCTCCTTTGAATTGAACCTCAACACTTACGACTGCTGGCTCTTTAACGCTCTTCTAACTTTCCTTGCAAAAACTAATGGATCATCAACAGTTTCGATATTAACGTAAATTAAATTAGGTTCATCAAAAAACCACTCATTGTGTACGGATGAAACTATTATTCCTTGATTAAGAATGGAGGCAACAAAATTCTCGACTTCTAATTGCAAGAGTGCAACCCTACCTAAGCATAATGCTCGTCCAGTCTGATTATCTCTTGATTCAAATGAGAAAGAAGAGGTTACTCTGAAACGTTTTCCTAAAATTATTGCTTTTATTTCATTTCGATTTATGGTTGCTACGCATTTACCACCCGCAAAACCCTCTTGCCCACCGATAATTCTAGCAAACTCTTGACATATTGTTTGATCATTAAACACAGCTATTCATCTCCTCCCTAGTATTACTAGGATATGAATAAATGAAAAGCCTTGATAGGGACATGCATCTATTTCAAAATATAAATTACGATTTTAAACGAATGCACCCTTTCGTATTATAAGTTCAGCCTGATATTTTTATTTTAAATAATACGTCTCAAATTGGAGATTCCTCATAACATAAAGTACTATTAAATTAATATTGTTTTTCAAAAATTTATCATGTTGCTGCCAAGTGGCTTCGTTTGTTGGTAAAAACCCATCATACAGTTTTGTTAAATTAGATTAGAGGAGGATATTATGAGCGAAAATATTAAAACTTATGAAGCTGAAGGTATCAAAATATATTGGAAACCCAATATTTGCAAACATGCAGCAGAATGTGTAAAGGGATTGCCAAGTGTATTCAATACCCAGAAAAGACCATGGGTATCACCACAGAATGCAACAACTGAAAAAATCATGGAAGTGATTGATCTTTGTCCAAGCAGAGCACTTACTTATGAGCAAAAATAAACAGAACTAAAAAGTTAGGAGAATGTGGAAATGACTGAAATTAAAATGGGCAAGAATGAATTCTATATTGAGGAATCTAATGAAATTATTGCAAGAATTCAATTTATCCCAAGCGGAACAGATGTAAATGGAAGAAATTTAATTATTGTAAACCATACAGTTGTATACGAGGGACATAATGGTCGTGGATTAGGCAAAGAATTAGTAACCAAGATAGCAGAATATGCTAGAGATGAAAACTTATATATTATTCCTGTATGTCCTTACGCAAAAAGTGTTCTTGAAAGTAAGGAAGAGTATCAAGGAGTACTGGCAAATTGATGCCATAAAGCCTAGCTAGCAAGCGAGATGTCTTTGCCAACTGGTTTCCCGGCTGGCAAAGCATGCCCCTGGAGTCCCCTTGTCAACTATATTTACTAACTTTACTGTTAAATGTGTTCTTCAAGCTTTCCTAATAAATTAGTAAATTAAGTATTAAATAATGTTCCATTTAGTGCTTCAATATACCTTTTTGCTGACCTTTGAACCATCAAATCTGCATCTTCTCTAATAATCAGATTAAATGCGTCATATAATCGATTAAATGTAAAATCATTTACCCTATCTGCAATTCTTTCAACTGTTACACTGGGAAGAGGAATGAAGTTAGGATAACTATACATAAAGCTCACCCATTTACGATCAGCAGCCACACGTACTATATCTCCACTCAATAAAATTCCATTTTGACTGCTTCCATTTTTCCACTCTAAAACAGTACCGCCTTTATAATGTCCTCCAATTCTTTGAAGGATAAGACCTTCCTGCAATTCTAGAGATTCTCCAGACCAAAAAATGATTTTCTCGCTAGTTCTAGTCACCCATTCTTTATCATCTTCGTGAATGTAAATTGGAGCATCGAATGTTTCAGCCCATTCTACTTGACTAGAGTAATAATGAGGATGTGATAAAGCAATAGCAGCAATTCCGCCTAATTTATTAATATGGGAAATGGTTGATTGATCAATATATGTAATACAATCCCACAATAAGTTGTAATTCTTATCTTGTACAAGATAAGATGTCTGTCCGATTCCAAAACTTGGATTAGTCTTTATGCTATGTAATCCTTCTTCCTGGAGCTTAATGATATTACTATATGTACCCACCTCTATCAGCTTTTCTAATGTGGTCCACACCTGACCATTGGAACTAACAAATTGTCTTTCTTCCTCGCAAATCAAACATTGTTTTGGTGCTTCGATTGAACTCTCATACTGAACTCCACAAGTTTCACAAATAAAGTTTTTCAATAAATATCTCTCCTTTACTTATTCACTTCCAATTTACTCTCTTTTAAAATTCACCTAACAATCTAATAATCCTTCTTCAAGTAAACTGCACCCTTTTTTTGAGATTACTAATAAGATTACTATTATCGGTATTTCTTTAATCTAGTAATTTAGCATCAGTTTTATAATAATTCATTTCAGATAAAAACTGATAAGCTGTTAGTCCTTAACAGTTATCGTGATTTCCCTTAATTCCCTTGTTGGTGAAAAATACCAATAAATTTTAAAAAAGTTACTGAAACTTACTAAATAGGTTTCGCGTTTGTCTCTCTTGCTATAGGGTTGATCAGGAACCCTTACTAATAAATTTTGTCCATTATATCTTAATTTCCAATAATAATAATTACCTGTAATTATTGCTCTAACTCCGAAAAACTGCATTTTCTCTATGCAGCCGAATTTCTTTAAGAGTGCTTGTAATTCTTCAACTAATAAATAATAATTGTCAGGTAACTCCCTTTTTATTGTCGCTTTACTCACTTCTCCCTATAATTTTTCTAATTATAAAATATGTTAATTTTTACCAATTTATTTCTTTATTACATCTTATGACGAGTGGCATTTTATTAGAATACTACTCATTAATCTTATTACATAATCAAACAATACTTATTGTCCGTCATAATAATGATGTCAATTGCTATGTCAAAGTTAAGGAAAATCCGGAAAAACCTTGATAAATAAAGAAAAAGACGTATGCCAATTCATACGTCAATTCTTGTGTCATTTATTAAGGAAGCACCCGAAAACGGAACCCTTTATTTGCTTAATTGGGGTTCCCAAAATCGCAAAGGAGGCGCCTTTATCCTTTTCACTCATAGCCACAACTATATCGTTATCATGTCCACCCTAATGATTTCATTGTGTTATCTTATTGTACTACTCCCTCTCCCTGGTATATCCGGAATGCTGGAACAATCGTGTCTGAAACAATTTCTTTTCCTTTTTCACGGATAAAGTCCAATTTGTAATAGGCATCAAATCTTTGGCTGATTTCCGTTTTCACCAGTTCGGGAGGTGTGACGACGATGAATTGGAATTTCAGTTTTTCAGCCACTGCGAAGATCGGGTCAAGGACATGTGCCGATGCAGCTTGTCCGAACGGATTATCACAGACTAACGGAACCCAGCTTTGATCGGTTTCGCTTTTGACTGATAATAACATCATCATCATCACCATTCGAGCAGATAGCTTTTGTCCTCCACTGCCATCCGATTTCGTCTTAGAACCTTGATTGATGGTCTGCCAGGTGGAATAATGCTCTCTTTGCGGTTTCCCGTACATAAAGGCATTATCCGTCCGCATATTATAGACGAGCAGCTCAGGATATCGATTTCTGAGTGATACAAATAAGATTTGCTCATCACTAATCAGTTGTTTTATTTCTTCATCTAATGCTCTATTATGATCATCAATCATATCAAATTGTTTGGTAATTTTATTAATGGCAGCTACAAAGTGCTGTTTCAGCAGTGGTTCAATATCTTCAGCCTTTTTGGGTAAGATGTCTTCTTTGAGCTGGACGAGTGGAAAGGATCCTCGTTCATTTTTCAGCTTCATCTTCGCAATCATGGAACGAATGGCCTCTGAAATGCTCATCACTTTCATGCTGGCACGGCTGGCCCAGAAGTTTTGAGCCTTTTCTGCTCTTTCCTTGTCGCGTTCTAATTGTTCCAAACCACTTTGTGAAAAACGTTTCATATTTTTAACGATGTTCTGGATATGCGTATAATGCCTTGTATCCATATGGTCTAGCGTTGTTAACACTTCATTTTTAAAACGAATCTCCCAATCTTTTCCTTCAATCGTGAGCTTTAAATTACGCAAGGATTGATCGATTTTCGCATGCTTTTCTTGACCTTCTTCTTGAATAGCTTGATGTTCTTCACACCAGGATAAGATACATGCTTTACCTAGACTCTTAATTTGTTCTACATCATGATTCGTAAATGCTGCGGCTTCCTCTTTTAGGATCACGGATAAGGTTAACAAATCACCTTCGAAGCCCGCGATATTGGCTTCCGCTTCTTTTTGGTGTTTCTCCGCCTGCTTTACTTCCTCTTTCGTTAATTTCGTTTGGTCTTTAATCTCTACTTCCTTTACTTCTAAATCAATATCTGCCCATTGTTCAGGCTGTTTTCCATGCTTTTCGACTTTCTTTCCTGACTTATCACGCTGTCCACTCGCGTGCTTTAAGGATGTTTCCGCCACTGTTACAGCTGTTCCTTGTTCCCGTTCTTCTTTTTCTGCTGTCTTTACATCCTTCTGTGCCGTTTGCAGCATATTTTCTAATATACTCATAGGTTCATCTGGTTCTGGAGCTTTATTCCAATCCTGATTATAAGCATTGAGTTTTTTCTCTAATTTCTTTTGTTGCTTTTGTTCGGTTTCTTTTTTGGCTTGAAGAACAAGTAATTCCCTAGCCTGTTCTTCTTTTGATTTTTGCAACTGTTTTAGCTCTTCGATACTTCCATTTATCTCTTGTAAAATATGTGATGAAAGATGAGGGACATCTTCGCATTGGTCTGCTTTTTCATCAGCAGGATAAACCGCTTCTTCAATAAAGAATTTAATCTCCTTGATATTTTGTTCGGTTGTAAGCTTCCATTCTACATACGTTTGATTCCACTGGGTTTGCTGTTCAACTGTATTTTGGTGCTCTTTTCCTATTTCTTGCTGCTGAATGGTCAAGGCTTCCTGTTGTTTCTCTTTTTCTCGTTTTACCCGTTTATTTTCTTGATAAAGAGTTCTGTCTTGATCAAACTCCTCCAAGGTTTCTACATTTCTTGTAAGCTTTTCAATCCTGCCTTTTGTCTTTTCCAGCTCTTCTTTTAACCTCAACTGTAATTCTTTTTCTTTTTCTTCTTGCGCTTTGATTTCCTGTAATTTCGTTTTCAAAGACAGAAGTGAGTTCTGTTCCTGATAAAGAGATTTCTCGATATCAATGGAGAGCTCACTTGATAAAAAACGATCGATTTCTTTTAAAATACGACGTAAGAAGGCTTCTGTTTTTTCAATTTCATCGAGAGCATCTTTCTTTTCTTCGATTTGTTTCGCAATCTTTATTTTCCAACTGGTGAATTGATTTTTATCACTTAAAAGCTCTTTCTCGGTTCCATTAATAATCACAAACGATGGCTGCTGATGTTCGCTGTTCATTTCCTCACGCAAGAAAATCGGAACAGGACTTTTGAACATTCTACCGGTAAGAACCTGCTGATTAATTTTTTGCCATTGTTGCCCGCTTACGACCAACCCGTATGGAAGGAGCGGATACGCATGAAGGGTATGCGCCATTTCCTCTGGACGTAAGGATTGGAGAAATTGGGTTCCATAAAACACATCAATTCCAGTCTTCTCATCGATCCATTCCTTTAATTCTTTCACGTCTTTATTTGCGATCCAGAAAGGCTCATCATTTAAGGAATGGTCGAGTTGTGTTACCCATAATTCTTTTTTCATCTGTTCCGCTTGTTCTCGGTTATGCCCTAATATTTCTTCTATTTGTATCGCATATTTCGATAAGAGAGAGTGCGTAAACGGCGCTGTGACATCATCTATTAAACCTATAAGCTTTTCTAATAGCTTTGCCTCTTTTTGCTTTTGCTCTTCCTTTGCTTGGTTTAAATCTTCACATTTTTCTTCTGAAAACTGAATGGATTGGACGAGTGTACCATGTGATGTGGCAAGCTTATTTTGCTTCTCACTGGATTCTTTATCTTTTGCTTGCAATTCTACGTATCTAGCCTTTTTGTCGTCCATTTGTTTAACTAGACTCTCGATCAGGCCTCTTAAGTCATAGGTTAAGCGGTCGCCAAATTCTTGGATGAGTGCCGCTTCTTTAGACTCAAAAGTTTGGATTTGTGTATAGAGAAAATCAATTTCAGTACTGAGCTGAGCAATCTCTTTTGTCTTTTGTTTATCCTGTTGAGCTAGCTCCGAACCTTTTTTCTTTAAGAACTTTTGAAAACCAAAATACTGTTTAACAGCTTCTTGTATCGAGAGATAGGCTTGCTCCCATTGCTTTTTAGCTTCTTGCTTGATTTCATCCATTCTTTGATTTACTTGCTCTAAGCCGCTATTTTGTTCCAATGTCGCGATCTGCTGAGAAAGAGAGCGAATCGTTTGTTCGTTTTCACTCCACTCTTTTAACAATAACTGAAAGACCAATTGTTCTTTTCGTTCCTGTTTCTCTTTAACAATCGCTTGGAAGGAAGTATGCTTCTCCCTTTCTTCCACTAATTTCTTATCCCAATGCATGACCTCTCTGTGAGCTTTTGCAAATTCTAAATTGTCATTTTGGTAGCGTAAATCCGCTTGCCGTTCCGTTAATTTCTCTATGTCTTTCTTTAAGGTAAGCAGCGTTTCCTCTTCCAATTGCTTCAAATGCTCTAAGGCACCAAGCAGTTGTCTACCTGCCCGTATACTTGCATGAACAATTTCTTTATGTTCTGCTCCTTTAGCTACGTGCTCTTCAAATGGGACAATGTCTTCTAAAAACTCTTTATGGGCTTGCTCTCTTTTTAAGAGAACTGGCAGATCCTTTGCAATACTTGCCTGGCTCTTGAAAATCTCTACCAGATCGTTCTTTTGATGTTCGGTCCGATGTAGGACTTGACTAACAGTAGGGATGATTCGTTTTTGGAAAAGGGAATGATCATCCTCCGCTCCCTCGAAGTATTTGCCAACTCCGCCTTCATCCTTGTTAATGTCCTTCATAATATCCCAGTCTTTCCGGTTAATTCCGTATGTATCAAGGATGCGATAGTGCTTCTTCGTATCTCGGTAGACGTCATATCCATTCCATTTTAAATAGTCTTTCAGGCTTTCAGTTTCAGCCACCTCATCATTTTCATAGAGTGGAATATGCTCTAGCGCTGCCTCTTCTTTCCGTTCAAATTCTCTTGTATAAAAGGTAATATTCGGGAGGATTTTTGCTTCCTGTTCCAATGTTTTACTTTCATTTCCACTTTCTTCACTTAATGAGACCCGCTGCTCAGCTGAGAACATGCCTCCCGTTACGAGATGCCGCCGGTCAGCACCGTCCAATTCCCACTGAATAAGAACATGAAAGGTATAGGGAATAAATTGCTCCTTATTGTTAAAGAAAAACTGCTGATAATAACGATTGTTCTGTTTTCCCCATGAAGTTCCCGGTTTGAGTATTTGGAAGATGGTCTGAAGGAACACACCTTTTCCACCCCCATTCATCATCGCAATGAGGCCATTTGTTGATGTTTCATGATTATGGAAATTAAAGGTGGTATCTTTGTATTGCTTTTGCATCCCATCATACTTCAGGCCGACAATTCTAATTCGATGGATTTTTGGCATGCATACCCTCCTCCGTCGTCATTAATTTTTTTAATAATTCATAGCGATCAAAATCGTGATACAGGTATTCAATCCGCTCAAACAGTTCTTGTTTTGGAATCACCTTCGCTATATCGTCCCGATCAAGAATGACAATCATCCCTTCTGTCTCTAGTAAACGCATAGCGCCGGCAATTAAACCGATTCGGGTTCGTCTATTGCCTTTTTTCATCCCATAATCGTCCGTGTCTACCTCCATGTATTTCCATGTGGTCACCACTTCCTTCATATCAATTCGTTCTTCTTCTCCGAAGGCCGGTTTCGCTTTAAGAATGCTCTCCCATTTCATCATTAAGTCGTTGACTTGCCGTTCTAATGCGTAATAGCTAATTCCTTCACGCTTCGTACGGATTTTTGCCGCCTGGTTACGGTCTATGGCAGCTATAAAACACATAATGACAACACTCATAAGATGGAAGTGTTTTTTCGTTTCAACTTGCCGATGCTTTTCTTTCAAATGGGTAAAATTCGTAGCAAAGACGGATCCAGTTGGCTGGACAACTAAGTGGATGCGTTTAGGCGATTCAATAATATATGTACCTGATTCGTCTGCTAATAAAAGAACTGTCTGTCTTACTTCCGGATCAAAATAGGTCTGGAAGTGTTCACTATTTTCGTCGATGACTTTATCTTTTAAGAGTGTAAAATAGACAGCTGATGCTCTTTTGATACTTTCTGCATTCATCGATTCTCCTCCTGGACACATATTTTAAAAGGGGTCATTTTCATTTGATACCATAGGAAGGGCTCCGCCCGATGATCAAACACTGTATAGATCTTCAAGCCTTCAAACACTTGAAATTGCGGATATTCCTTCATTAATTTATAAAGAAGAATTTCCCTTTCATCGCTTAAGGTTTCTTCCTTTCGATGCAGTACTTGAACCTTTAGTGGCTTTTTATCGAACATCATCCACAAATCAATCGTTTCCGATTCTTCAAACCATAAATCCTGCACTTCTAATGGCAACTCTGCTAGATCAGCTAACGAAAACTCTCCGTTTGTTTGTAAAAATTGAAAAACATAACTCCATGCTTTTATAACAGAATCCCAGTTCGTCACTCGCAGACGAGTAATGCTTTCTTCTGCCTCCTCCTCTATTACAGCATCCGTTAATTGTTTTTCATCGAATTCTTGTTCACCCCAAATCCAATCCAAAGGCAAAATAAATTCATTCTTCGGTGAAAATAAAGGAGAAAGGACGGTTTCTATCGTCTCGAAATGATGAACGCCTTCCTTCATGAACCAATTTTCATAAAAATGCTCTCGAAAAGAAACTAGGCTGTTTTCCCAAAACAAGGATGGGTTTTCCGCTTTTAATTTCATCTCATATGAAATATTTTGAATGACTAGTTTTGCAAAGCGGTCATGCAATTGCCTTGTATGGCCAATTTTTTCTTGAAGGAGAATCAATTCTTTCTGAATATAATCATCTTCTTCGTTTCTTCGTTTTGTTTTTTCGATCATACTAGTAATCGTACGGAAGTGATTTTTTTCCTCTTCAAATTGCTTTTCAATTTCAACACGATTGTCGGCCCTTTGCCATTCCTCTTCCATCAATAAGATTTTGGGATTGTTGATCATTTCCTTTTGAAAAGTGAATTCATTTGCCATTAAGCGGTTTACGCGTGAAATGAGGTGATCGAGGTTTCGGGTAGCTTTTCTAAAATTACCGTTTTTAATCAGCTGCATACTATAAAGTTGTTCAATCGTGATGGAGAATTCCTCCGCCATTTCCCTGCTCATAAAAATCATTTCCTGAGCGACATCTGTGAGTTTATATACAATGGATCCACCCATTTCTAAATTCGTATATAACTCATCCATTGTGACATACCGAAATGTTTGCGTCTCCCAGGATTGTCTGATTTCATCGTAATATAGGGCTTCAAACGGTTTACTATACTCTTCTTTTCCCTGATATAAAAGCCCGCTAGTAATCCGTTCGATTTGCTTATCGTCTGCTAAAAGCTTCATTTGCTTAATCGCGTCTTCCACCATATATTTGATATCGGATTTACGTCTATGGTCATCATCATTTAATTCTCTATAAAAGATGGTGAGGAGCACTTGCATGAGAATGGTTTGGATATGAGGTTTCAGCTCACCCACGTCCATTCCCCTCCCCAGCTCAAACAGAGGATTTAATCGTTGCATTCGCAGGGCGAATCCTTCCCATGATTCGTTCACGTCCATCTCCTCCATGTTTCGATTGTTAACACTTCTTGTGGGATCCGCTTATTTTCCTGCCATAATTGTTGTAATAGCCCTTGCTCCTCTACCGTAAACCACTGAAAGAATAGATCACGGTATTGGATGTTTTGTGTTTGGCCTTGTTTTTGGTCATTGCTTTGTTCAAGACATTCAAGCATTTTGCGATAAATTTTTAAGGCTGGCTGAATACAGCAGTCCGGGTATTTTTCAATAAGCCGAATGATGATCCCGTATCCCGCGGCATCAAGATCTCCTGCGTAATAGAAAAGGTAGGATTTTGGCGGAAACATTCGAAAGAAAAAGGAAAAGCTCCGTTCAATTTTAGTCCCTTCACCATAAATAATCAGTTCAGGTTCATAATCGAGTTGACCCGCTTCCACTATCTTAATGGAAGTATGAAAGAATGATAGATTTTCGACAATCAGTACCCGCTGAATATCTTTTATTTCTTTCCCTTGTTTCATCCAGAATACAAAAGGCTCCCCATAGTTCACCATTTTAAGCTTCTCTTCTGATATCCCAATTCTGGTTAAAAATCCTTTTCCATCAGGAAAGCTATCACTGTCGAGTAGGAATTTTTCATGACCAAAGAGCTCCAGGCTTCTTTCTTCGACTGACACGATTTCCCGTTCCTGACTGGATTGAAGATATGTATATACATTCTGGATTCGTTCCCATTCCTCTCTCGTTTGCCATTCGGGATGCCGTTCATAAAAGGAAAAATCGAACTGATCGCCTAATTTCATCATCTCAAGACGATCCCATTTGTTTTCCTGAACTTTTATATTAACCCAGTAATATAAGGATAGTGCTGGTGTTCTCCCATTGTGTTGATTATTTCGAATAGGGATCAGTTGTCCCTCAGCCTGCAACATTTCAATGGCATGATAAAACGATGAATATCCATCCATTTCAAAATAATCCTCTAAAAGCTTGCGCAACTGAAGTTCTAAGTCGTTAATATTTATTTTCTTTTTTTGTTTAGGGTGCTGAATATCTCCAATAAAACCTCTTACCCTTGCTTCAATGACATCGATTGTATTCACCTTCTTCTATCTACTTATCGACATAGGAAACAACTCCTACAATCCTATTTGGACATCCTTATATTATAAACTAGTTGCGTTATGGTTGGTAAATGAAATTATTTTAATAAAGTGTCCGGCTAAATGAATTTTCCTTCAATACTTAAAAGGGTGTACCAATGGTGGCATACTCTAAGAATGTTTATACAATTAAAAGATGACAGCAACTCTGTCATCTTTTAATTTTTTATTATTCAACTTTTAATGTTATTTCATCACCAGTCATTCCACTACGTGCTTTTAGGGTTAATCCTTTTGCATCTGCTGGAACATCAAAGACAGGACATTTTTTTATTTATGCCAGTTGAAGCGATAAATTTTGCCCAATTTAAAACAAGGCTTTTCCAATAAGAATAAGCTATTAAGTAATCTAACAAAATGATACTAACTAAACTCGTACATTTCTTTGGCACCTTCATTATAAGGAGACGGTAGAACATGAGTATCATAAATGGTAGGGATTTTATTGAACGTTTAAATAAAATGAAAAATGAAATTTGGTTTGATGGTGAAAAAATCAAGGGGGAAATTTCAGAGCATCCTGCCTTTAAAGGAATTCTTAAGTCAAAGGCTTCCCTTTATGATTTGCAAAATTCTCAGGATATAAAAAATGAGATGACTTTCCTTTTGCCAGAAAACCAAAATACTATTGGACTATCTTACTTACAGCACAAAACGAAAGAGGATTTAAAAAGAAGAAGAAACATGATTGAACATTGGGCAAGACACACTCATGGAATGATGGGAAGAAGTCCTGACTATATGAATACGGTTGTAATGAGTTTTGCCTCCTCCGCCAGCGTTTTAAGAGATAGGGAAAATTGTTATCCCGAAAACATTCAATCTCTATATGAAAGGGCAATGGAACACGATCTATCGTTTACACATACCTTTATTACTCCGCAGGTAAATCGTTCACAAGTCTATTTTGGCTTTTCCAATGAGCCAATCTCCGCTAAGGTGATAGATCAAAATGAAAAAGGATTGGTTATCAAAGGTGCCCGCTTACTTGCCACTCAAGGTGGTTTAACGGATGAAGTTTTAGTTTTTTCTGCACCAAGATTGTTTTTTGATCCTAGCGAGGCGTTCGCCTTTTCTATTCCATCTAATACGAAAGGATTAAAATTTTTTTGCAGGGAATCCTTTGTGGGGGGAGAATCTTTATTTAATTATCCGTTAAGTTCAAAATATGAAGAAATGGACTCAATCGTCGTCTTTGACAATGTTTTGGTTCCATGGGACCGCGTATTTTATTACGATAATGTAGATGCAGCGACAGATTTTCTTCTTGAAAGCTCTTTTTACCAATTTGCCTATCATCAAGTCATAACCAGACAAATTGTAAAAACAGAATTTTTTCTTGGAGTTGCTCAACTTCTTGTCGAGACAATTAATGTTGGGGAGTATCAACATATACATGAAAAACTCTCCGAAATCATCATTGGTCTTGAAACTATGAAAGCACTTTTAGAGAAATCAGAAAATGATGCAGAATTGGATGAATGGGGATCTATGCGTCCAAGTATGATTCCATTACAAGTGGCTAGTAACATCTTTCCTAAAATTTATCCCCGTTTCATCGAAATTATACAAATAATTGGTGCTAGCGGAATGATATCGTTACCAACGGAAAGCGCGTTTGATTCCGAAATTCGTTCAGAACTCGACCAATATCTTCAAGCAGATGGTATGAATGCCGAGGACCGTGTGAAACTTTTCCGTTTGGCATGGGATCTTACGATGAGTTCCTTTGGTACAAGGCAAACCCAATATGAAAGATACTTTTTTGGTGATCCTATTCGATTATCCAGCAATTTATACAAAAACTATCTAAAAGATAAACATGTTGAAGAAATTAAAGGATTATTAAATCTAAAAAATTAAGAGTATCTGTACAAATTGTCAATGCAGTATCCTCCAGTTATAAATTTATAAACCAAAACCTTCACCATTTCCATCAAGAAACAGGGGTTTCTACTTTTGTAGAAACCCCTGTTTCTTTGGACTTTTTATCAATCAAGCCTTGTCTACCCCTGAGGCCAAAGCTGCTGAGGCTGATGGAATACATTTATTTAAATACCTAAATAATCCTCCAATTATCACAATTATTGAATAAGAAAAAGGTTCTTACTAAATCTAGTCTCCATAATTCCTTGTTTTCATTAAATTTTTTAATAGGTTAAAACATAAAACAGAAAAAGTTACCATTCCTATAATGGAGAGTAACTTTCTCTGTTTTTTTTGACTTAGTATTATTAAGTGCTGTGCTGTAGGCACCATTTATCTTATTTTTCCAAAACGACCACTCTTTCAATAATAACTTTTCCCACAAAAATAAAAGCAGGCTGATTGATTACGTCTTATACGATTTTTTATATCATTTAGGGGAGTAAGCACGGGTGATCGTCTGTTCTGTACGATTTCCGTTATCGTCCCATGCTTCCACCCGTAAAATGACACAGCCATTGGTATCACTCAATTTTGGGTTTTCGAGGGTTATGCTATACTTTCCATTCTTCCATTCTCTATCTTTTGGGCGTCCGTCCAAGTTACACCGTCGTCATAAGAGGCGGAGACCTTAACCCCAGATAAGGCTTGACTATCTTCGTAGCCTTTCTGGTGTGAGGTAGTTAAGGTGAATTTCATTTTTTTGTTCGATGCGGCTTGGTTGAACTCATCCAGCGGCAAGTCATAGCCAGTTAGAATTACCGGTAAAATCTGGCATTCTGAGACACCGAATGTTTTGGTACAACCAGCACAAGTGCATGGGTGGGCCTTGAAAATAGAAAAGGTAATTTAGCGGATTCGTACTCACAACTAAGATTCCCCGGCGGTTATTTAACATCAAAGAAACACTTATTGTCGAACAAAAATATAGAGTAAATATCTCGTTTCGTTTTTATCGTATTAAATAAATGTAACACGATAGAATAAAGAAGCTGACTCAAAGGGTCGATAAATGACGACTCCTTTGAGTCAGTTTTTTATTTATCTTTTAATGAATTAGGAATACAAAAGTGGATCCAATAATCAGCATAACAAGTAAAAAAATACCATTCCATCTGATTCCTACTGAAAATCCTGACTTTTCTAATAAACCGCTGACAAGTAGGTTGATTGGATTTACTGGGCTGATCACGGCTGACATGGACCAGGACATCATTAACAATAATGCCAGCACCTCGGGACGTGTTCCGATCATTCCTGGATCCATTTGTGTTACCAGAGCGGTGACAACGACAATTTGATGGACGCCTATGAAGGTAAATACCAGTACAATACTGACAATCATGATAATGAAAAGCAGAAAAGAGATAGATGCTGTTCGATTCAACAACATTTTAATACCATGTGAAGCGGCAGTCCCTGTCAATGCATTTCCAAAGAGTCCAGCACTCATAAATAACACAATCTCATTATTCATGAGAGGAACTGAAAATTTTTTAAAGATATTGAAATGATCGATAAACTCGGTCCATTTTTGTGTAGTTAGTGACCAAAGGACTGGATAGGCTATAGAAATGGAACATACCAGAAACATCATCGGCCATTTCGTCAAAAATTCAAACAGGAATAACAAACCTAATAAACAGATTAATAGTAAAATGAGATGAACCAGCTTTTTCCTATGGAAGGCTTCAAGTGCTACATTCTCTTTTTCATGGAATGATTCTAAATGATTCACTTCGTCGCTAAGCTTATTCCGTTTTAACCAGAGCCAAAATAGTAAATTTCCGCATACTAATTGAATGATTGCAAGAGGCAATCCAATCGGCAGGTAATGCAAAATGGGAACATCAAGATAGTAAAGAACCAAGGCAACCGATGCAAAATAAGGAGACCATAAGATGACAGTGGAAAAACCAACTAGGTAGGATTTCCCGAGAATGACTGGTGCGAGCTTTATATCCTTAATCGTTTCATGGAGGATACGGATTGTCCCTACATTAAATACCGGTCCTAGACAAAATAGAAATAGAGAAATGCTTCCAAATATCTTCTTTAACTGGTGCGAATACTTATCCATATAAAAATGAATCGAATCAAAATATCCGCCTATCTTAAAAGGAATCGTTAATAGGGGGACTAAAATAACCAGACTGATGACGGGCAGGTTTGCCAATATACCGTTTGTCGTGCCTTCTATCGGGGTACCCTTTAAAACATTAATAATCACTCCAGTTATAAACATCCCAATGCTAAAAAAACGGAGATGTCGTTTAGCCTCACTGACGCTTAATAAAAATACAACGATACATAGTCCGACAAAGAAATGGTCAAAAATGTTGGAATTTGTTAAATAATGAACAATATAGGCAGAGCACATCGAAAGAATTAACAGGCTTTTCACCTGAATCGGTTCTTTTATTCGAGCCATCATTTTCGTTTGCAGCATTTTTTTCACTCCACATAAATAAAAGAAAACTGTCTGGTTTCATATCTCACAGCACCAATGGAAATAATACTGTACCCCGGTAATGTACCGGGGCTGCAGTATTGACGACCAAACCTTCTGGAAAACTATTCATTCACTTTTTAATTGATTTATTTCAACAATTTTCCTAATTCCGGAGTTACTTCCTTAGTCCATCTGTCTGTCCACTCCCCGCGGATTTTTGCTAATTTATTAATGTCCACGGTATAGGTTTTATCTGTATCTTTTAACCCAATGATATCTTTATATTTATCTGGGATGTCCATTCCTTTCACCACTGGATAAAAACCTTCTTCTGAAATCGCTTTTTGTGAATCTTCACTAATTAAGAAGTTAACAAATTCAATTGCTTCTTTGGAATGTGGTGAGTTTTTAACCACTGCGGCACTAAAGGCATTCTTGTTCACGCCTTCCTTCGGTACCACCATTTTAAGTGGAATTCCGGAATTCGCTGCCAGGTCTGCAATGACATAGCTTCCCATTACGGTAACGTCAGCAGCTCCCTGTTGAATGGCTGGCATCATTTGGGTCGAATTTTTGTAGAAAGTGGACGAATAACCGGCAAGTTCTTTTGCCTTCTTTAGTCCAGGTTCCAGGTTATCTATGCTTCCGCCATTTACAATGGCCAAGTTATATAAGGTATTAAAGCCCCAGTCATTGCCAATATCAGCAAATGCTGTTTTTCCTTTGTAATCAGGACGAATCAGGTCATTCCATGACTCAATAGGTGCGATACCTTTCTTTTTAAACACTTCTGTGTTATAAGCTGGTGCAATCACCAATCCAAATGCAGGAGCCGCTACATTTTGAAGCGCAACGAAATCTTGATCGACATTTTTCATATTCGGAACCGTTTTTTCGTCAATGTTTTCGATTAGTCCTTTTTCATTAGCTCTTTGGACGTCGATTGGTACAAAGAAAGCAATATCAATTTGCGGCGCATTTTTTTGCAATTCGACCTTGGACAAAATTTCACCTGATAATCCTGAGATGTAGTTCACTTGAATACCGGTTTTTTCCTTAAATTTAGGTGCGATGATATCACGGATTACTTTTTCGATTTTACCTCCATTACCCGAAATCGTGATTTGTTTCGCTCCTCCTTTTTCTGTGGTGGCTGCGGACTTTGCATCCCCAGGTTTTTGTGGAGTAGGATTTCCACAAGCAGCAAGGGCTGCTATCATTAAAACAATTACAAACAAACTTAGCCATTTTTTCATGACACTTTCCTCCCTATCAAATTGAATTTTGATGTATTTACAGATTCATATCTAAGTAGAATGGTTAAATGGAGATTTTGCTGTTCATCGATGTTATGAAGGTCCATAAATCATCGGCTTCCATAGTTAAGACTTCCTCACCAAGTTTGCTCGCCCAATAGCTCTCATTTCCATATTCATCACGCCATGACCAAAGTCGTCTCGTGCTTTGCTGCAAAGCGTGTTCTTCCGTAAAACCAATTGCACCGTGTACTTGATGGGCAATCGGCGTGGCAAGGCTTGCGGCCTCTCCTACTCTGATTTTTGCAGCGATGATTTGGTTCTTTCCACTGTCAGCTTCAAAAGACTTAATCGCTAATTCCGTCATCGATTTTGCTGCTGAAACTTCACCTGCCAGTATGGCGATTTGCTGCTGAATGGCTTGAAACTTGGCGATTGGGCGTCCGAATTGGATTCGTTCCTTTGAATATTTCACACTCAATTCGAGAATTCGTTCAAGTGCCCCTGTCATTTGAGCCGCCCTAATTAGAGCCGTCATATAGTAAAACTCAACAGCAGCCACTTCGCTAAGGCTAAATACGTTATCACTCACTACTGGAACATCGTTAAAATACACATGATCTCTTGCCTCACCAGCATAATTCTTCCCATCATCGGTACGGCATGTACCCGGATCCACAATCGCTATCAAGTTTCCCTGCTCGGACTCCCCAATGACAAGAATTGCCTCAGCATAACGTGCAAATGGTACATCGTGGGCGAAGCCAGAAATCGTCCATCCGCAAGTAGTTTCATTGAATGTGATTGGATTCCCATTTTGAAAGGAAGCAATCGTGGTGGTTTTGTCCAATAAAGGTAAGCCGATTTTAGAAAGCAGCCAATTTGCCACAAACGTCTCTGCAATCGGGATGGGTGCCGAGTATTGCGCGGCAATCCTTAAAAATGTTAGTGCATCAGCTAAGCTTCCCCCAGTACCGCCTGATTCTTCTGGAATCCCTATTGTGGTCATCCCGGTTTCTACAAGTGTTTGCCATAATTCTGTGGGAAAAATGCCTTGTTCAGCAGCTTCAACCACTTCTTTCGTGCACAAATCCTTCATGATTTTCTCTGTTGTTTCCTGAATAATCTGACTAATTTCATTCATCTGATTCCAACCCCCCTTGCAATAATGCCTCTTAATATTTCTGTTGTTCCCCCCCTGAGTGTAAAACCAGGTGAATGCAATAACGCCTCCGCTAACAAGGATTTAAAGCGGACATTTGTTACTTGAGTTTGGGCAGCCACTAATTCCCTGGCTGCTTCGGCAATTTGAAATTCAAATTTCGTTCCTAAATCTTTTACTAAAGCAGCCGTTACATCGGGTGAAACCCCTTTTTCAAGCAGGCCTGCCACTCCTAGCGACATTTCCCGTAACGTGGTCAAGCGTGCTGCTAATTTACCAATGGTGATTTTCACATGCTCATTCGATTCCTCTTGTTTTAAAACGCGAATTAACTCCACGAATAGTGGAAAGGTACTTAAGAATCGCTCTGGTCCACTTCGCTCATAGGCTAGTTCAGCCATGCTTTGTTTCCATCCATCCCCAATCGTTCCGACCACCATATCATCGGGAACGAAGACATCCTCAAAAAATACTTCATTAAAATGGTGTTCACCCGTCATTAACTTTATTGGACGTAAGGTTACGCCAGTAGCAGATAAATCGACCACAAGTTGGCTTAACCCTTCATGCCGGTTGTCTGTTTTCGCTGAGGTACGGCATAAGGTCACCATAAAATGCGCATGATGTGCCCCGCTTGTCCAAACCTTACTGCCATTTAGCCGCCAGCCGCCGTCTACTTTCTTCGCATTCGTCGATATCGAGGCCAGATCTGAACCCGAATTGGGTTCGCTAAGTCCAATGGAAAAAAAGATTTCACCTTGGGCAATGCGAGGGAGAAATTCATTTCTTTGCTTCTCCGTTCCATATCTTAGAAAAAGCGGCCCTGTCTGACGATCGGCAAACCAGTGTGCGGCTACAGGTGCCCCGAAAGCCAACAGCTCTTCCGTCACTACATATCGCTCTAGCGCGGAACGCTCATGTCCGCCATATTTCTTCGGCCAGGTCATCCCCAGCCATCCACGTTGTCCAAGCTTCCGGCTGAATGCTGCATCCCATCGACTTAACCATGAATCACAATGAGGAACAAATGCTCCCTCTTCTATTTCTTTTTTAAGAAATTGACGAATCTCCTGTCGAAGCTCTTCTGTTTTTTCTGTCAGCTGTATGGTTTCTAATTCCAAACTCTTTACCAAAATCCTTCACCTCCGAAATATTCGTAAGGTCCCCATTAGGGACAAAACCTGATTAGTAATCTAGCAAACTATCTTTAATAAGGCCTCTTTAGGACTTCTTCTATTTAAATTCAGGCTTTCGCTTCTCAATGATTGCATTTAAGCCTTCTTGATAATCGGGATGTTCGGTCACCAATCCCATAAACGAAGAAACCATATCGAGGGAGGTTCTTAAATCTGTCTTCAGCCCTTGATAGACCGTCCGTTTGATTAATCTAATCGCCTGCTGCGGACCCCGTGCAAGTTGATGGGCGAGCTGATGAGCTTCTTCCATTAAACCTTCATGGGGCACTTGTTTTGTAATCAATCCAAGGGCAGCTGCTTCCTCCACATCAATGATTTTCCCTGTCCATAGCAATTCAAGTGCTTTGTCGATCCCTATTAATCTAGGTAAAAAATATCCGCCGCCGTCACCGGGGACAATTCCCACTTTGACATAAGCTTCACCAAATCTGGCCTCGGAAGAAGCGATGCGCAAATCACATTGCAGGGCCATATCGAGGCCGGCTCCAATCGCATCTCCATTGATGGCGGCAATCGTGGGTTTGTCTATTTCCTCCATTAACAAGGGAATTCTTTGGACATGCTTCCATAAACTATTCTTTCGTGCTAATCCTGTTGTAGAGAAATCCTGATCATCTTGACCGGAGAGATCTAAGAAACCTAATCCGTTTTTCATCGCTTTAATATCGCCGCCGGCACAAAAAGCTTTGCCATTCCCGGTTAACACCAACACTCGGATCTCATCATTATCCCTGACTTCTTCCAGTGCCTTAATCCATGACTCAATCATTTGCAGGCTAAAAGCATTTCTTGACTCGGGACGATTTAATGTAATCGTTGCAATTCCATTCTGTACTTCAAAAAGTAAATCTGACATATTTCCACCCTTTTCTTTCTATTTTTTCTAATAGACTTGTATAGAAATCCATTAAATGACACCCTGAGACTTTAAATTCTCGATTTCTTGTAAATCAAGTTTTAATTCTTCCCGCAGGAAGGAAACCGTATGCTCCCCAAGGAGTGGCGGGTGCCTGCGAATCGTTATTGGTGTTTTCGAAAAACGAATCGGATTTCGAACCAATTTAATTTTTCCTAATGTAGGATGTGGAACCTCTTCCACCAGTTCCCTTGCCAGCACTTGAGGATGCTGTAACGCTTGTTCCACATTGTTGACAGGTCCTGAAGGAATCCCTTTTTCCGAAAAAAGCTTAAACCATTCGTCTGCCGTTTTCGTTATAAAGATTGGTTCCAACTCCTCAGTCATTTCCACTCGATTGGCAACCCTCGAGCTGTTTGTGCTAAATTTTTCATCGGTGAGCCATTCAGGTCGACCGAGGATTTCACATAGTTTCTTAAACTGTTTATCATTTCCGACAGCAATCATCATTGGCCTGTCTTTACATTGAAATACTTGATAAGGAACAACATTATTGTGCTGATTTCCCAATCTTTTCGAAATATAGCCAGTGTTTAAAAAACTGCTGGCAATATTGGCAAGCGAACTTATTTGGACATCTAACAATGAAAGATCAATATGCTGCCCTTCGCCGCCTTTATCCCTCGCCCTAATCGCCGTCATAATGCTTACGGTTGTGTATAAGGAACAGATAATATCAACAATCGGTACTCCGACCCTTGTTGGCTCTCCATCCATAAAGCCGGTGACATCCATCAACCCGCCAATCGCTTGAATGACAGGGTCAAAGCCTGGTTCTTTGCAATACGGTCCCGTTTGACCATACCCGGTAACAGAACAAAGAATGATGTTTGGATTGACCGTTTTGAGTTGCTCATAGCCAATCCCTAATCGGTCCAGTGTCCCTGTAACAAAGTTCTCCAGAACGACATCGGCTTTTTTAACAAGCTCTAAAAATAAAGCTTTTCCTGTTTCTTTTTTCAGGTCGATGGTAACTGACCGTTTATTTCGGTTAGCGGTAAAATAATAGGTGCTTTCACTTTCTACAAAAGGAGACCAATCCCGCATGCTATCCGTCCCTTGGGGAGATTCGATGCGAATCACATCTGCCCCCAAATCCGCTAATATCATGGAGCCAGCGGGGGCGGCATAAATCCTCGACAAATCTAGAATCTTAATATCTTCTAATGGCAATGTCATCAAACATACCTCCTAGCTTATGGTATAAGGTCACTCAAATAGATGATTAAGTGCGTAAATAGGAAAGACATCTTTTAGCGGATGCCCTTGGTGCTGTAAGTATGGGGATCGTTGACTGAACCTGTGCCGCGATGTGCTCCATACTGTATTGCGATAGGACAATCACATCTACCTTCCCTTCTAATTGATAAACCATTTCTCTCACCCGTCTATCATGCTGTTCTTTATCGCCTTTCATCAGGAGGTGGATAAGGCCGGGCTCCACTAAAGATTCCATTTGAACATATGGATTTTTTTCTTTTAAATAACTCATTAACGCAATCGGCGTTTCTTTTACGGTAGAAATTAATCCAATTCTTTCATAGCCTAAAGCCTCATCAAGAACCGCTTCATCTGATCGAAATAGTTTCATAGGATATAACGGCTGCAGGATTTTGGTTACGTTATTAAAAGCAGAACAACTGAGTTGAATGCAGTCGACATTCGATTGAACAGCTAAGTTCACTAATAAGGAAAACCGCCTGATAATCTCAGGTGTAAGAGAACTACTTTCCTCAATCATTGGAAGAAGCCCTGTATCCATAAAGTGAAGGAGTTCAACAGGAGTGGATTCCTCCTGAAATGCTTCGACGATTGGGTTTACTGCAGTTGTTGTCGCATGAATCAGCCCGATTTTCATAGTACACCAGATTTCCCGCCGTCAATATTTACGGCTGTCCCGCTAACATAAGAAGCCGCATCAGACACGAGGAACGTAATCACTTTCGCTGCTTCCTCGGTATTTCCAATCCTTCCAAGCGGAATTTGATGTTTAGGATCATTTGCATACTGTTCCCATGTCTGTTCTGGTGCTTCTCTTTTCCATCTTTTTTCAATCTGATCGCTCTTAATTAACCCAATACAAACCGTGTTCACGCGAATGTTATCAGGGCCAAGATCTTTGCTCATCGCTTTCGTCAGCGCCATCCCTGCTGCACGGCTTACGGTGGTCGGCAGAGAGGAAGCAGGCGGTGTTTTGGCGATTGAGGCGTTCACATTTACAATTGCTCCTTTACCCTCTCTTCTCATATAAGGCAGCGCATAACGGGAACAATGAATCGCGCCGAATAATTTTAAATCGAGATCCTGCTGCCAAAGTGCCGTTTCCACCTGTTCAAATGGTTGGACTGCTGAGGAACCGGCATTATTGATGACAATATCGAGACGGCCAAAATGCTCGGCGGTCTTTGTCACCGCCCGTTTACAATCTTCCTCGATGGTCACATCGGCTACTATTTGTAAGGGCTCCACACCTGTTTGTTCGTATATGCGTGCTGCTGCTGTTTCTAGATATTCTCCATTTCTGGCACAAATCGCAACCTTTGCTCCTTCATAAGCCAAATGAAGGGCCGTTTCCAACCCAATTCCTTTACTTGCCCCAGTAATCAGGGCCACTTTCCCTTTTAATCCCAAATCCATAAAATCCGTCACCTTCTTTTTCTCTAAAGTTAGCGGATCAGTTAAACCCGCAGCACTCTGCTAATAGTTCAACTAAATGCATGCTTCTTATTTCGTTTGCACGTCCGTGCCGTTCGATACCGAGGCTCATTTGCAGCTGGCATCCGGGATTGGCCGTCACGACAACGGTCGGATTTGTCTGCGTTACTTTCGTCATTTTCTCATCGAGTATTTTCATCGATTCATCAAAGTGGAGCAGATTGTAAATGCCTCCTGATGCACAACAGCTATCGGCTCCTTCCATCTCTACGAAGGTGGAGCCTGGAATGGACTCAAGCAACAGTCTTGGCTCTTTATATACTTTCTGCACGTTCCGTAAATGACAGGAATCCTGGTACACGACTACATCAGACAAGGCTTTTTTAAAAGGAAGCGGTCCATATTGGACGAGAATTTGGCTTATATCCTTTGCCTTGTTGACAAACTCCTTAGCCGAATCTATCGATTCCGGTTCATTTGCCAATAAGTGATCATATTCCACCAGTGCCGCTCCACAGCCGCCGGCATTGTTTACAAAGAAATCGGCTCCTGTATTCTCAAAAGCTTTTATATTTGCTTTTGCTAATTCTTTTGCCCTTCCCTTTGCACCTTGATGGGCGTGTAGAGCTCCACAGCAAGTTTGTGCCTCCGGAATTACTACCTCACAGCCTATTGATGTGAGCAGGTCAATCGTCAAACGGTTGATTCGTGTCATCATCGCATCCATAATACAACCAGTGAAGAAAGCAACCCGGATTTTCTTTGCTCCTTTTGGCGGAAAAGTGGTCCCGTGTCGGACACGTTTAGACGGCGGTTCGACTAAAGGCACTGCTTTTTCCAGCTGGGCTAACGGTTCGGACAGCTTATGCAGCACTTTTGTACGGCGGATCAGTTTATTTAGACCGACTTTTTGATAGAACCACAGCAGATTTCCAAGTATTTTCATCCGTCTTGGGTAAGGAAATAAATGGTTTAAAGCTCCATTTTTCAACCTCGTCGCTGCGGTTATCTTCTCCTTACTCTGGCTATCTTCGATTGTATCTCTGGCCGCTTCCAGGATATGTCCATACGGTACACCGACCGGACAAGCTGTTTCGCAGGCGCGGCATCCCAGGCATAAATCGATGGGCTTTGATAAATGGTTTTGTATCTCAATCTTTCCTTCAGAAGCCATCTTGACGAGATTGATTCTTCCTCTTGGCGAAGCGGATTCTTTCCCCATTGATCGATATGTAGGACAGGCTGGTAAACAATAACCGCACTGAATACATTGATTTGTCCAATCATAGGTTTGCTCAAACAGATTTTGCACAGCTAGATTGCTATCTTTATGTACATGATTTAAAGATGCTTTCATTTAGGTTAGCGCCACCTTTGTCTGGCCAGGTGTTGGAAAAATTTTTCCCGGGTTTAAAATTTGGTTTGGATCCCAAGCCTCTTTGATTTTCTGCATCATCAACAGCCCTGCTTCTCCCAGCTCCATCTCCATATAAGGGGATTTTAAGATTCCAATTCCATGTTCCCCTGAAAGAGTTCCGCCTAGCTCAACGGCTGACTCAAAAATTTCGCTGACCGCATCCTCGACTCGTTTCATCTCAGGAATGTTTCGCTTATCCGTGATAATATTCGGATGGAGGTTGCCATCCCCGGCGTGACCAAAAACGACAAGATTCAGTTGATATTTCTCCCTTATATGGTTAAGCCGTTGCATCATAGCTGGAATCTGACTTCTAGGGACCGTTGCATCTTCTGATATTTTGGTGGGCCCCATACGGGTAATAGCGGGTGATACCATCTTTCTTGCGTTCCATATACTTTCTCTTTCGGCCTCATTTTGTGCCACTTTTACCTCAATCGCTCCTGCTGTTCCACACAGCTCCTTACATTTCAGGATTTCTTCCTCAATGGCTGCCGGATGTCCATCTACCTCTATGATAATGACCGCCGCCGCTTCCACTGATAATCTAGACGGACGATAGGCTTCGACCGCACGTATACAGGCATTGTCCATCAATTCCATGGCAGAAGGTAAAATGCCAGAGGCTAAAATTTTCGTTATCGCATGACCAGAGTCAACGAAGTCGTTAAAGTAAGCTAGCATGGTTTTTCGCGCTTGCGGTTTTGGAATTAACCGCAAAATCGCTTCTGTCACAATTCCTAATGTCCCCTCGGAACCAACAATCAGCCTTGTGAGATCATAGCCCGTGACATTTTTTACGGTCTTGCCGCCTGTACGGATGATATCCCCTAATGGCGTGACCACTTCCAAACCGATTACATACTCTTTTGTTGTTCCATACTTCAGCCCTCTAGGTCCGCTTGAATTCTCCAAAAGATTGCCTCCAATCGTTGCAACCTGGGAACTGCTCGGGTCAGGAGGATAAAATAATCCGGCTTCCTCTGCTTTTTTATGAATATCAGCCGTTATGACACCTGGAGAAACAATGGCAAGAAGATTTTCCCGATCAATCACTAATTTGCGATTCAGTCGAGACATATCTAATACCATCCCACCCTTAACCGGAAGCGGACCCCCGCTTAGTGAAGTAGCCGCGCCTCTCGGATAGATTGGAATCAGATACTTATTCGCTAGTTTTACTAACTGGCTAATCTCTTCTTTATTGTGTGGTTGAATGACAATATCAGGCAAATACTGGCCAAAAGAAGCATCAAAACTATAAGAATATCTATCTGCTATATCGAGCAATACACGTTCAGACGGGATAATTTTTTCGATTTCCCTAATGATTTCCGGCCCCATCAAGATCACTTCCTTTGCCTTTCCATACAAATCTTCCACTTTATTCTCCTGCTGCCCCCACTAACCACTTGAAGTGGTCGTTACGTTACAAGCGAGTATGATGACATCATTTCGACTACTTCTTTCCCAATTTCCATCGAGGCCGTCGCGGCCGGAGAAGGAGCATTGCATATATGAATAGAACGTTTTCCGTTCACAATATAAAAATCATCTACTAACGAACCATCAGATCGTAACGCCTGGGCACGTACGCCGGCAGGTCCGGGGATGAGATCGTCCTCCGTTATGCTTGGCAATAGTTTTTGAACTGCTTCTAAAAATTTCTTTTTATGAAACGAACGAATAATCTCCTCTATTCCTTCTTTCCTGTAAAGCTTCGCAAGCTTCCAAAATCCTGAGTAGGAAAGCACTTCTGCCGCATCCTGAAAGTTAAAGGAGGTTTTCTTGTAGCCTTCCCGTTTTAAACTTAATACGGCATTTGGCCCTACATCGATGGTACCGTCTATCATCCTCGTAAAATGCACCCCGAGAAAAGGGAAATTAGGATTGGGCACCGGGTAAATGAGGTTTTTGACCAAATGTCTTTTTTCTGGTACGAGTTGATAGTATTCTCCACGAAACGGAACAATCTTTAAATCTAGTTTATATCCCGTTAACTTTGCCATCCGATCACTATGTAAGCCGGCGCAGTTAATCAGCATCGAGCCATGCAGCACCTGGTCATTCGTCTCAATGATGACTTCCTTTTCGGTTTCTTTTATGCTTTTTGCTTCCGTTTTTAAAAAAATCTCTCCTCCATTGTCGCGAATCATCATTCCCATCTTTTCACAGACTCTTTTATAGTCCACAATACCGGCCATTGGGACATGAATGGCTTCAAGCCCGCTGACATTAGGCTCCAAATCTTTCAATTTCCCTTGATCGATTTTGCTCACTTCCAGACCATTTTCTAATCCTCGTTGAAACAGATTTTCCAATAAAGGAAGTTCATTTTGAGAAGTCGCCACAATGACTTTGCCGCATTGCTCGTACTGAATTCCATATTTCCTGCAAAAGGCAATGATGGACTGATTGCCCTCTTTGGCTAAACGGGCTTTTAGACTGCCAGGCTTGTAATAGATGCCTGAATGGATTACCCCGCTGTTGTGACCGGTTTGATGAAAGGCGAGCTCTGATTCTTTTTCTACCACAGCCACTTTTGCGAGTGGATATTTTTCAAATAGTGCCATAGCAACGGAAAGGCCAACAATACCGCCGCCAATGATAATGTAATCGTACAAAGTCGTTTTCCTCCGTCTCTAACAGGAATTTGTCCGTAGCGGCCTACGAATGTGAGCCCCCGAATACTTTGCCGACGCCTTGCATTTTTTCAAGGATGACAATCAAAATGACCGAGATGAAGATGACAACGCTGGAAACGGACGCAACAATCGGATTATAGGCATCCTGCATCTGGGAAAAAATTTCAATCGGCAGCGTCCTCATCTCTGGTGAGATCATGAACATGGACACCGTAACATTATCAAATGACGTAAGGAAGGCAAACAAACCTCCTGAGATGATTGCTGGGCGTATGAGCGGCAGTGTCACTTTCCAAAATACGACAAATGGGTTTGCCCCTAGTATGGATGCGGCACGTTCGAGATTGTAATCAAAACCGCTTAGTCCTGTTAAGACAAGCCGGATGACATATGGGATACAAATGATGATATGAGCCAGTAAAAATCCCGTAGATGTACCAGCAAGCATCAATGGAGTGAAAAAAATCAATAGAGCGATTCCTAGAACAAGCTGAGGCACACTTAACGGTGATGTTAGCAATGAAGTGATGTAGGTCTTCCCGGGGATGTCATATTTGGCTATCGCCATCGCTCCGAGCGTGCCAAATAATACGGAAAAAAAAGCGGCCATAAGAGCGAATTTCACACTATTCATCATCGCTTCTATGAACTCGGGACGATCCAAGAGCTTTGTATACCACTGAAAGGAAAATCCCTCAGGTGGAAAACTTGGATAACTTGCACTTGTAAAGGAAGCTGGAATGACCACTATGAGCGGAATGAGGATATAAATGATCGTGATGATGGCAGCAGCCGT
This sequence comes from Neobacillus pocheonensis, assembly GCF_050477905.1. Lineage (NCBI taxonomy): Bacteria > Bacillati > Bacillota > Bacilli > Caryophanales > Bacillaceae > Neobacillus > Neobacillus pocheonensis. The sequence goes on from NZ_JBCNAD010000029.1 coordinate 82,376, forward strand.
GCGAAACCATGTGAGACTTTTCATTAGCGGAAAACCTCCTTGAATTTGCTTCGTTCAAATGCACGAGTAAAGACCGTGACCGTAATGAGGGTCGTTGCCAACAGAACATATGAAATTGCCGATCCAAACGTCCAGCGCAGCAGATTATTAATTTGATCGTATGCGACCACTGGCATGACTGGAACATTGGCACCACCCATTAAGGCAGGTGTTACATAGGCACTCATTGATAAGCTAAACACTAATACGCATCCGGACACGATTCCTGGCAAACTGAGCGGAAGTGTAATCGAAAAGAAATTGCGAATTGGACTCGCTCCTAAGATAGCGCTCGCTTTTTCCAAAGATGGATCGATGTTGTACAGGCTTGTCGCAAGGGCAAGAACCATAAATGGAAGATAGGCGTTTGAGAGACCGATAATCACTCCAACCTCTGAAAATAATAACTTGAGCGGGGTATTGATCAGCCCTAGCGACATCAATGTATGATTAATCGTTCCATTTGGCAGCAATAAAAGATACCAGCCGAAATTTCTAACAACGATGCTCACTAAAAGCGGAGAAGCAATCAATAAAGCGATTACACCGCGGACCCGAGGCGAGCTTTTTGCCATCGTTAAGGCCACTGGATAGGCAAGGATTAGGGAAATGATTACTGTATACAAGCTAACTTTTACCGTTATCCAAAGAGAGGATAGATAATAACTGTCCGTGAAAAATTGGGCGTAATTTTTAAGGCTGTAAGCTGCATCGGTGCCGCCTAAATTGTCACTTGAAATAAAGCTTAAATAAAGGATGTACAGCATCGGTACAATGAAAAAGCCAAAAATGAACAATAGAATCGGAAGAAGTAGCAGTAGTCCTGGTGCCCAGCGTCTTTTTGCTTTATTTTTAAGTTTTTTCTGAGGTTCTGTACTTACGGGATTATGTTTTTGTGTTATTTCTTGATTAGCATAAGATCGCATGGGTTCCATCCGATATACACCTCGCTTCCCTGCCTCCAAGTCGTATCAAAGGAAGGCGTCAGTATTTGGAGAGGCTTACCCTTCAATGAAACATCAACCTCCCAGGAAGTTCCTAAATAGTTCATTTGGGTAATTTTCGCTTTGTGAAACTCTAGTGAGGAAGAGGTTCTTTCTGACGAACTGATTTGTATCTTTTCGGGACGAATATACAGCTTTACCTGATCTCCCATGCGGCAAGCTCGATCATTCCCCATTACGTTTTCGAGGTCGACATGAGCGATGTCATCATCCACGAGTACGGAAATTTTCCGACTGTTTATCGAAGAAATCGTTCCTTCGAAACAATTCGATTTGCCGATGAAATTAAAGACGAATTCTGTTTCAGGATGATTATAGATCGCTGTCGGGGTGCTGATTTGTTCGATTTTTCCTGCGTTCATGACAACCACTCGATCCGACATAGAGAGTGCTTCTTCCTGATCATGTGTCACGAAAATCGTAGTAACACCAATTTCCTTTTGCAGGCGCTTGATTTCTGCCCGCAATTCATGCCGTAATTTCGCATCCAGATTGGAAAGAGGCTCATCAAGAAGGAGCAATTCTGGCTCTACAACTAGTGCTCGGGCAATCGCAACACGCTGGCGCTGACCACCAGATAATTCACGCGGATAGCGATTTTCAAGCCCTGACATCTTGACTAGTTCAAGTGCCCTGGCAATCTTCTTCCCTTTTTCTGATTTTTCCACCTTTCTCAGCTTGAGACCAAAATCAAGATTTTCATAGACTGTCATATGAGGGAAAAGGGAATAGGTTTGAAACACCATCCCTAAGTCGCGTTTATATGGCGGTGTTTTCGTTACTTTTTTGCCTTTAATAAATACATCGCCTTCATCCGCTTCCAGAAAGCCAGCAATGAGATTTAATGTGGTCGTTTTTCCACAGCCGGAAGGTCCTAGCAAGGTAAGCAATTCTCCCTGCTTCACCTCAAGGTTGATACCGTTTAGGACAACGTTGGATCCAAATTGTTTGAATGCCCCTTTTATCTCTACATCATTTTGGATTGCCTGCATAATCGGAACTCCTTTCTCTCCTCAATAGATTTTTTTTCAATGATTGGATTCAATGATAGACTCCATGTTCTGAAAAATATTTTTCTGCTCCTGGATGGAACTTCAGTGGAATCCCTGTTTTTGCTTCCAAAAGTTTAATATCTCGTGCCGAAGGGTGAATTTCCTCTAGTTCAGGTAAATGCTCATATAATGTTTTTACAAGATTGTAAGCCTCTTTATTGGACATGTCCTTATTTGTAAACAGGACATTTTTGATCGCGAAGGTTGAAATGTCGTTTTGTTGTCCCTCGTATGTTTCAGGCGGAATCACTGCTTGTGAATAATAGCCAAATTGATGCTGAAGACGATTGACTATTTTCTCAGGAACTGGAATGAGCTTTATTGGCAACTCCGCGGAAAGGGACGTAATTTCTGGATTCGGCAGACCCGACACAAAAAATGCGGCATCAATGTTTCCGTTCCTTAAAGCATCAGCTGATTGTGAAAACGAAAGGGTTAATTTTTTAAAATGATTACTGGTTAGGCCAACTGCTTGAAGCGTTCGTTCCGCAATCAGTTTTGTTCCGCTATCAATAGAGCCTACACTGACTTTCTTTCCGGTTAAATCCATTAACGAGTGAATACCGCTTTTTTCTGTAGTGACGATTTGTATGTAGTTGGGATAAAGACTGGTTAAGGCTCGTAGCGTCTTTTGAGGATCCTCTCCTTTCCGTTTTTGTTTTTCTAAAAGACCTAGTGCATCGATGGTTGCAAATCCTAGTTCGGCATTCTTTCGACTGACTAACTTCGTATTTTGAAAAGAAGCATTCGTTACTTGCGTCCCAGATGCCATTCCATTGTATTTTTCATACAGATCCGCCATTCCCTGACCCAGAGAAAAATAGACACCCGACATATCACCTGTTGCAATGATGAGAACATCGTTTGACTTTGAAGACTGTTGCTCCTGATGAGCATGCACAATTGCCGGCGAAGGGATTTCTTGCCTGCCATTTTCGATGGTGCATCCTGCCAGGAAAGCAAGAAGCAAGGCTGCAGTGAAGAGTGCTCGTAGCTTCATCCACGAATCTCCTTTCATTAAAATATAAATGCAAGTTCCATGCCAAAATTCAGATTATTATGAAATGTATCCGCTTTCACTCATTCGTTCCGGATTAAAAATCAAATCGGCAAAATTCGCCGGATGGAACAGGCAAATTTTGCCGATTTGAACATTTACAAGCGAATTTCTGCTAATGGAGACTCCTTTGATCGGCTAAACCTTCTTTTGCTGATCTTCTATCGCATAAAGTTTGATTTTATCACGTAAACTTCGTTCAGAAATCTGCAGTGTTTGAGCTGTTTTCTGACGATGCCTGCTAAAGTGATTTAGTGTTGCCGCTATCACCTTTTTTTCTATCTCCTTCATTGGAATACCAATCGGAATTTGCAGGCTTCCTCCGCTGTCCATTTGTCTAGTGGTTGAAAATGCCGGTCTATTTTCCTGAACATATGTGGGTAAGTCTAAAACTGTGATTTCATCATTCATTGATAATGCAACCGAATATTCGATGATGTTTCCGAGTTCCCGAACATTTCCTGGATAACGATATTCTAGTAATAGCCTTCGAGCATCTGGGCTGAGAAATTTCTTCCCCATATCCATTTCCCGGCAGTATTTTTGTAAAAAATGGTCAATCAATAGCGGCAAATCTTCTGACCTCTCTCTAAGAGGAGGAACGGAAAGAGGAATGACGTTCAGCCGGAAATACAAATCTTCTCGAAACGTACCTTCGGACACCATTTGCTCAAGGTTTTTATTGGTAGCACCTATAATGCGAACGTCTAACGAAATCTTTTTATTTGAGCCAATTGGTGTAAGTTCACGCTCCTGCAGAACCCGGAGCAATTTTACCTGGAGGGCTAGCGGCATCTCACTAATTTCATCCAAAAACAAGGTTCCTCCGTTTGCAGCCACCCATTTCCCCTCTTTTCTCTGCGTTGCACCAGTAAAGGCCCCTTTCTCATAGCCAAACAATTCCGATTCCAGCAGGTTTTCAGGAATGGCTGCACAATTGACCACTACTAGAGGTCCATTTATTCTTTTTCCAGTGTTGTGGATGCTGCGTGCTACCAGTTCTTTTCCTGTTCCGCTTTCACCTGTGATGAGAACACTAGAATCAATGTTTTTGATGCGTTCGATCATCGAGAATACACGCTCCATCGCTTTACTCTTACCTAAGAAGTTGTGAAACCCACGTCTCTGCCCAAGCTCTTCATGAAGTGTCTCGATTTCCGATGACATTCTCTTAAACTCAGATGCTCTCATTATTAGAAGTTCGAGTTCCTCCATATTAATAGGCTTTTCGATATAATAATACGCACCGCTTTTAATCGCCTTGATAGACGACTCGATAGTGGCATAGGCCGTCATCATAATAACGGTAACAGATGGGTCGATTTGTTTGATTTCTTGTAGTACATCAAGTCCGCTGCGAGTACCTAAACTCAGGTCAAGCAGAACAATATCGATTTGCTTTTGTTCTAGCAGGAGCAGACCTTTCTCCGGGTCCGTTGTAGTTGTAACTTGATAATCATCTTCAAGTGCAAAGTTAAGCGATGCGCAAATCGCTTGTTCATCATCAATGACTAGTACATGCGGCTTCATCTGCAATTTCCTCCTTTTCGTACAATGGTAACGTGACGGTAAAAATAGTCCCTTTTTTGTATTGACTGTTTACTTGAATATCACCATCATTTTCTTTAATCAGCTGGTAAGAAAGGGCAAGTCCCAATCCAACCCCCTTCTCTTTACTTGTATAAAATGGTTCAAAAATGCGATTAAGCTCGTCCTGCTTCATTCCTTTCCCGGAATCGGCAATCATAATTCGACCAGAATGTTCATTTTCCTTTTCTATCGTAATGGTTAAATTTTTCTCAGGTGTCTCTTCTACTGCATCGATGGCGTTCAATATTAAGTTAAGCAATACCTGGCGAATTTGCTGAGGATCGATATAGAAAATAAGCTGATCGTTTAGCGATTGATTCACCGTAATTTGTTTTTTCTCAAATGTAACCTGAAGGAAGGCAAGCAGGGAGGTAAGATCGTTCGCTGTACACTGTTGTTTATTAGGCGGCCTTGGCCGTGCGTAATCAACCAAATCACTTACAATCATCTCAAGCCTGTTTACTTCCGCTGGTACATGTTCCATCATCAACTCGCGAAATTGTGGACGGTCATATTTTCTAGGCAGCAAATCAATAAAAGTTTTAATCGCTGTTAACGGATTACGGATTTCATGCGCAACCCCTGCCACGAGCTGGCCAAGAGCGTGAAGCTTCTCTTGGGTGATCAATTTTTGTTCTAGCTTCTTCTTTTCAGTTTCATCATTAATGGATAGTAAATATCCAGTCTGCATTCGTTGGGAGTCATACATTTTCATCATTCTATAGAAAAAAACCTTTCTATAACCCTTTTCATTGATTTCAAGAATATTAGGGCCCTCTGAATCATGCTCGGATGAATGGGACATTTGTTCAAGTAGTGGGGGCTTCTGAAGATGCAACGGTGTATTAGTTGAAAGATTTAGCATTTCCATTGCCCTTGCATTACAGCTTGTAATCGTAAAATCAGGTGCAAAGGTAACAATGCCGGTATCGATATTATTCAAAATTAGTTCTTTAAAGGCATAACTATCAGCGATTTCTTGACGCTGTTCTTGGAGATTCTCATTTAGTCGACGAAGTGTTCGTGTTTGCAGGTTGACAGCTTTTTTTAGACGGTGATTCCAAATATAAATAAACAGAAGGACTAGGGCAACCGTCGATAGGACGATGGTTAACAGTAAAATAAAATGCTCTAATCTGGCAATGATTGCATCTGGCTTCGTCAGTACCCATTTATTTATAACCGTATTTACTTCCCCTTGCGCTTTTAAGTTTGTTAAGGTGTGATTAATCATTCGAAGCAGCTTGTCATTTCCTTCTTTAACCGCAATGGTATAGTCTGCAGGTTCAATCACTTCATCAAGAATGACAAAGTTTTCTTGTTGGTTTAATTGTTGTAAATATACTTTTGCCGTCCACTTATTCCCAATAAAAACACCGGCCCTTCCGTTGATAAGAGCAAGAAGTCCGGAAAATTGGTTGGTGGAAAGAGTCAACTTTGTATTACGCATGTTTAAAAGTGTATCGACAACTGGTGTGCGGTTCTCTACAGCTACTTGAAGATTGCGCACATCGTCGATTCCTTTTATTCTGCTTTTTTTATCCTTTGGAATAATAAGAGAATCAGACATTGTAAAGAATGGATCCGAGAAATCAAAACGACTATCATTTTCCGTGCTGTAGGCAATACCCGCAATCGCATCAGCCGTCCCGTTCTCCAATGCTTTTTGTGCTTCACTTTTGCTCATTGGAACATATTCAAATGTAAGCCCGTTCTCAGTAGCGACTTTCTGCATTATATCAATACTAATACCGGTCAACTTCCCGTCTCCTTTTGTGTAAGAAAAAGGAGGAAGTGCCCATTCACCGGCTATTTTATATGTATTATTTTCTGCCCAAGCAGTGGGAGCATAAAACAATAATGGAGCTAGTACTGCGAGCAACTTTAATAGGAAATCGGTTTTAATAGATTTAATTACTATTGAGTACCACTCCTTTTATGAAATTTGTAAAAAAAGTCAGTAAAACAAACAATGACCATCACATTGTACGTTTCACTGACTCTTATCCAAGAATCGTCTTCCGACTAATCATATGCAATTGAGAAAATCATTGTAATGATATTTTAGAAGTTTTACAACACCCATTCAACATTAGTTAGATATTGTCATTGAAACGATGCCATCATTATAACTAAATATTCTGTATTTTTCAAATCGTTTGCCGCAGGGATGGTTCTTCTGTCTTTTATTTTGGTTTAGCTTTTTGTCCTTAAGATCCTCATAGGTTTATATGATTTGAAAATTGGTTTCTTCATAATGAATCGTCTATCAATACAGAAAGCTGCCAATAAAGCTAGTAAACCGGTTAGAAGTACATTGCCGTAAGTTTCAAGAGGATATGGTTTGCCCTCAAGATTAATGCCATTCGCACGATATTCGAATCTTTTCACAGCATGCTTGGCAGTTAAAAGGTCTTCTTGTTTAGCTAAATCTTCCAAAGGTGCTTCGAATACATATCTGTTTGGTGAATCACTATGAATCAAAAGTGTTTCTTTAGCATTACCCTTTTCACCCCATAGTTTTATATCTGCTTCAGCGATTGATTTAGCATTGCCGCCGGGGATGATCATTTTATCTAATTTTGGTGCATTCGAAATTTGATGTCGAGCCACGATATTAAGATGATGTTTAGTGGCAATAGGAGCATCTGAATTTGAAATGGTAAATAACTGTGTCGTTCCGGTGTCTCCATAAGAATCAAAAATAGAAGATAAGGCTAATTCGTCCATTCCTTTATATAGAAGTACACCCATCTGTTTCTTATTCCAATGGAATCCAAGATTTAGCCAGTATGTTGCAAATTTTACATCCGGGTAAAATGGGTGGTCCACCTTTGGATTTTGAACGAAGTGATAAGAAGGATAATTGATTTCTTTCGAAATTTTTGCTGCCATAGGTTCTCCTACCTGTTGAGCTATCAAATGCAGCACACCATCGATACCCGCGCTTTGACCAGCAGTGGTTAAAGTATTACCCTCTTGAACATACCGCACATCTTCTACCCAATGTGTGTCAGGATACTGTTTTTTCAATCCAGGGATCGCTTGCCAGTGTGACTGGGCTGATTTTCCTTTTAATACGCCTGCATCAGCAAGATTCATTGAACCGCCACAAATACTTAAAAAAATGGTTTTTTCATTAGAGTGCTTCTGAATCCATTTACGAGTTGGTTGATATTTTTTTTCATCAACGCTTGGCATGTATGGGACCACGACAATGTCAGGACTTTTACCTAATAATTGATCTAATTCTTTATAAGAGTAATGTGGGACCACATCCAAACCTCCTGATAAAGACTTGATGTTTTTGTCCGGTGCAACAGCATATACATTGTAGGCATCCGTCATAGAAAACAGTGTGTATGGAATGAGAAAATCGAAATCTTCAGTTGGGATTGATGAATCCGCCATCACAACTGCCACAGTAGGTTTATTGGGATTGTATGGAGGTATATTCATTCCTTGCAGTGAAGGAACCGGCTCATGGTGGACGTTTAAGTAAAAATCTTTTTGATGCCGATTAAAGCCATACAATTCGATCCCTCCCACAAACACAACAAAACTCAATATATAAACAACGAAACGTACTACTAGCCTTTTCATTTTATATTCCTCCTCCGGATATGAATGTTGTTATTCTTTAACGGTACAAAATCTCCCGATTCCAATGAATAAACTTTTGATAAATCCTTAACAAAAATCATATTTTCCACCTCCAAAATGTGGTTATTTGTTATTGACTGACCTGGTGAACTACTCTCACATTGTACTTAGTTTGAACATGATAAAAACCGCACTCTTTATGGGTATTACCGCAAAAATTCGTGGTACCCCCGGCTGGGTATTTGTTGTTATCTTGATTTCATATTAACTTTTTTCCAAAGCTCTGATAATTGTGCTAGAGCTTGATTTTTATATCAGGCTTTAGACTTGGCTGGTTTCAGACCACAAAAAAGACAGAGACTGAAATAGTCTCTGCCAAATATATTGCCTTAGAAACCGATATCAATTTAAAAGAAATAGACCGTAACTTGAACAATAATGAGGGCCAGGGGGACGGTTCCCATGGTTCAAATGAGGTGAGACCACTAGAACCGTCCCCATGGTCTTCCAATCGCCTCATGTCTATGCTCGGCGCATATATGCACGTACTGTGATAGGTGCAAAAATCACTACAATGACAGCAGCTCCAATAAGAGAGATGCCGAAATCCGTACCAATGGTTCCGGAATTGGCAAGCTCTCTGACAGCTGTCACAAGATGCGAAACCGGGTTGAACTTCACGAACCACTGAAGCCAATTAGGCATTGTCTCAACGGGAACAAAAGCATTAGAAAGAAAAGTAAGTGGGAATAGCACTAGCATCGAGATTCCTTGTACGCTTGAGGCCGTACGTGCAATTACACCGAAGAAGGCAAAAATCCAGCTTATAGCCCAGGAGCACACAATCACAAGTAGTCCTGCGATGACGACATAACCCAGACCTCCATCAGGTCTATATCCCATAATATATCCCATAATAAAAGTAAGCACAGTGGCAATGGTATACCGAATGTTATCTGCCAATAATGCTCCTGCTAACGGAGCAATCCGTGCAATCGGCAATGACTTAAATCGATCAAACACGCCTTTATCCATGTCCTCACGCAGTTGGACGCCAGTGACAATTGAGGTTGAAATCACGGTTTGAACAAGGATCCCAGGAATAATGACTGGTAAATAGTCCTGTACGTTCCCAGAGATAGCCCCGCCAAAAATGTAAGTAAACATCAGTGTGAAAATGATTGGCTGTAGTGTAACGTCAAACAATTGTTCTGGTGTGCGACGAATTTTCAGCAAACCTCGATAGGCCATTGTAAACGAGTTACGTACTGCTTGACCGAAGCTCGTGTTATTTTTCAATTGGCGATTAGAAACCGACTCCATCGTATTGTTTTTCATATGCCTACCTCCTCTTTTACCGATTCGCCAGGCAATTTTGATGTATCCTCTACCCCATGACCAGTAAGGTTTAAAAAAACTTCATCAAGTGTTGGTTTTTGCACACTCAACTCAGCCAATTGGATTCCTGACTCACGGAAGGCAATAAGTAAGTCAGTCACCGTGTTAGCATCGGCCATTGGTGCAATTATCTTCCCGCCTTCGGACGTCACATTTGACTGAACTTTGAGTACCCGTTCAACCGTTTGACGAGCGTTCTCCAAATCTTTTGTATTTTTTAGTCTCAATTGTAACGATGAGTTCCCAACTGACGCTTTCAATTCGTCCACAGTTCCCTCTGCAACCACTTTGCCACGATCGATAACCGCTATCCTATCAGCCAGTTCATCTGCCTCTTGTAAGTATTGCGTTGTTAACAATACCGTTGACCCCATCGTTACCAATCGACGAATGGTCTCCCACATTTGATTACGTGTTCGTGGATCCAGTCCAGTTGTCGGCTCATCCAAGAAGATAAGCGGTGGCTGTGTAATGAGACTTGCCGCTAAATCTAATCTGCGACGCATACCCCCAGAGAAATTTTTCAATGGACGTTTTGCAGCTTCTGTTAAACCAAATTCCTCTAACAACTCGTTTGCCTTACGCTTTGACTCTGCACGTCCTAGTCCTAACAATCGAGAAAAGATGACCAAATTCTCCGTAGCACTGAGTGACTCGTCTACCGATGCGTACTGACCAGTCACTCCAATTAGTTGGCGTACAATCTGAGCTTCTTTCACTACATCGTGTCCAAAGATTCTTGCTGACCCCTCGTCTGATCGTAAAAGCGTCGCTAGCATTCTGATTGTGGTTGTTTTCCCTGCTCCATTGGGACCAAGCACACCGTAGATAGTTCCTGCACGTACGTTCAAATCTACCCCATCAACAGCACGGTTGTCGCCAAACGTTTTAACAAGTCCACGCGCTTCAACGGCTAAATCCACATTTTCCGGAAATGTTACCTTCTTATTTAAATATTTCATTTCATTTCCCCCCATAAAAATGAATACATAAAGAGAGTAGCAAACATTTGTGAATTCAATATGAACTATTGACTATTTCATCTAATCTGTACAATTGTTTTACTCCTTTACGGGATAAAAATAACATAACATAACACTGTTACGTTGTAAAGATAGTTGAAATTATTAAACTCATCTTTAGCTTAATAATTTTTTCTAGTTCCATTTCATCTCTAATTGGAATGCCTTCATTCAAACAATTTATCCAACTGAGAAAAACATAGCTTGAAAAACGTAAGAGACGGGACACGTCTCCAAACTTTACGAACATGATATTCTAACACGTTTCGAAACAATGTTACGTTCTACTAAATCATCATGGTCAAAAATTGCCAGGGGGACGGTTCTTCTGGTCTGTACCAAACACTTTTTGAGCCATGAGAACCGTCCCTGTGGAATCTTTTGTCCCCTCTTCACTGTGACTGAACTCACTGACCATTATGATTGATAACCTTATAATGTTTTAGGTCTAATCAAACTATGTTCAATGAAGGTTCGTGAAAGTATGGAAAACAAAAAAAGATATGTTCCATCAAGATTTAATGCTATTTCGAATACAGATGACAATGGGGTTGTGCTATTTAATAGTTATACTGGTGCTATTACTTATTTTTCAGATCAAGAAAAACTAGCTGTCATGACCTCTTTAAAAAGAACAGGTACAGATATATTAGGAAACGAAATACAAAAAGATTTATATAATAATGGTTTTTTAGTTTCTAGTGTGCTGATGAAAAGAGAAGGGCACAATTTCTTCATCAGTCGTTGCACCGAACAGATATCATGCATCTTGTGCTAATGCCTACCGAGGCTTGCAATTTCCGATGTACATATTGTTACGAAACATTTGAACGTGGAAAAATGAATCGAAATATCATAAATGGGTTAAAAGCATTTGTACAAGACAAGGCATCAAGTCTAACCGGACTGCATATTAGTTGGTTTGGCGGTGAACCATTAATTTCATTAGATGTCATCGAAGAACTTTCGGAGTCTTTTTTAGCCATTGCAAAGGAAAACCAAATACAGTACTCTTGTGATCTTGTTACAAATGGTTATTTATTAACAACAGAAGTGTTCGAACGATTGATCTCTTGGAATATTAACCAATTTATGATTACAATCGATGGAATTGGTGAGGTGCACGATCGTCGAAGGCACTTAACAGGCGGCGGGAAAACATTTGATAAAATCCTCGATAACCTAATGGCCATAAAAGATGTCCCAGGTTCATTTAATGTCACGATTCGAACAAATTTTGATGAAGACAATTTACAAGCGACATCCGAGTTAATCAGATTCTTAAAAGATCATTTTGCAGATGATGAGCGTTTCGGCATCATGTTTCGACCTGTTGGTCAATGGGGTGGGAAAAATGATGATGACATCCCTGTTTGCAGCCGTACAATGGCTAATCAAAAGATCTGGGAACTGAGCGATGAAGCGATCACACAAGGATTCAGTATGAGTTCCATGATAACAGATTCCTTAATGCCATCCGCATCCGTTTGCTACTCAGCAAAACCACACTCATTAGTAGTCGGCTCTGATGGACAATTATACAAATGCACCCTCTCGCTTAATGAAGAATTTAATAAAGTGGGAAAAATACATGAAGACGGCAATCTAGAGCTAGACTATGATAAAATCGCTAATTGGGTCACATCAGGAGAGGAAACAGATACTGGCTGCCAATCCTGCTTTTACCGACCTGCATGCCAAGGTAATCACTGTCCGTTATACCGGATGAGAACCGGTGAAAGACCATGCCCTTATGAAAAAAGAAATATTAAAAAAGTACTAAACTTAATCTGGAAGAATAATAACAAGTAAAGAAAACTCTAAAACGTGGCTAGCCAACTCGCATGGATAAATCGTGAAAGGTGGTGAGTTACATGCGTGTATTACGTCCAGCAACATCTCCGGTTAACAACCAAGTCACTGGAAAAATCATGAAGTCAGTTCCAGGAAATATAAAATAAGCATTGAACCGTAGAAGGCAGCTCTCCCTTTTCTGGGTGGGCTGCCTTCTATAATTATGGTTATAGGGGCCAAGGGGACGGTTCTTATGGTCTTTACCAAACACTATCTGAACCATGAGAACCGTCCCTGTGGAATCCTAGCTACGCAAACTTCCTTTTAACCAGGCGCGGGGACGATAGGTCCCAACTGGGATTTTAATCAGGCTGGTTTTTCCAGTTTCATTGATCCCGTAAAGTTCATCACATTGGTTTACATCGAATCCCAGCAATGGATGCCCCCCCATTCCTAGGGCACAGGAAACCAAGCACAGCCTTTGCACGAGAATACCCGCCTCCATCTGTTGGATGCGATATCCTCTATATCCTAATTTTTCTTTGTTGTGATCCTTGTCTCCAACGACATGCATACAAAGAGGAACTTGATACAGATTCACATTGGGCATTGTTAATGTGAATTGTAAATATTGCCGGTAATCTCCCTGCGTTATTCTCCGAAGTGCATGATTACTATAGTCATAGGAGTAGGTGCCATTTGGAACGCCCTCCGTGTTATAAAAACTGCCATACAGTGAAAAACGAGTCTCTATCTGCCCTTCTGTACCATCAAGGTCATTTTGATACGAGAAGGAAAATGTCTCTTTTAACAAAGTCGAAAGTTGAATTTGACTTACATTTCCCAAAACAAAATCGCTATCCGGTGAATGGCGCTCCCTGCAAATGGATGCGAAATCGTACGATAATTGCTCTGTTAAGGGCAAAAATATCATCTCAGCACTTAAGGAAAGCTTTTCACTTTTATGTTTCTTGATTTTCACAAATGACTCAGTCGTTTCCATCCTCGATGCCTCAGTAAGTTTTCTCAGCATGGGATAATCAAGGACTCTCTTTGATCGGTTATAATATAAATGTTTCAACATAGGAATTTCCCTGCATAATTCAGTCGCAGAAACAATGTCTCTATTATTCTCATTGTCAACATAATGGATAGGTTGATGTAGGGCTAATGGAATAACCGCATATACACTTTCTTCCTTTTCAGATAATCCAAGTAAATGATTGATGGCCGGATCAAGAAATTGATAGCATACGCGAGAGAAAAACCCAATCTGTTCGGCCGCTTCCAACGTTTGACCTATTAACACTCCTGCATCTAACCCTTGGAGCCTATAAGAAAAGTTATTGTATTTATAGAAATTCTTCCAAAACATCGTCGAGACAAAAACGGTGCAAAAACTGTTTGAAATATCACAACCGTTACCAAGACTTCTAGATAAGTAGGAATCATAGTTTCCTTCTCGAAGCAAAACAAGGCGGTGATGGGCTGCATCGTAATGGTAAATTCCATTATGAGCTCCTTCTAGATTTACATAAACATATAATTCACTCGGATACAACGCTCCTCCGGAGGGAACAAATCTCCTTTTTGATTGAGCAACCATTACATCATTTTCATCCATTCCACCGTTTATTGCGGTTTGTGAATATTGTGTTAGGCCATATACATACCATAGGAAATGGCCAAGCTCCTCCAGACTTGGTTTTTGCTGGGAATCTCCTCGCTTGAGAGATAAAGGTTTTTCTGTGTTGAGAGGAATCACTGGTAAGCCGCGATACAGTTTATAGGGCAGGGGTCCATCTTCCCAGTCCACCTGCCAATCAGGCGGAAAGATTTTTTCCTGGTCAAAATGCAAATTGTGTAGAAATGCATCGAGCTCCAAACTTAAACCCCCTAGTCTTCAATTATGGAAATGGATGGGGATATGGATTTAGTTGTTCAAATAATAACGGTGTCTTCTTAAATCCTAGCTCCATCGGTACCTTGAGTACCCTCTCCAGCCCTTTCACACGGGTAAGGTGATGACCAAATGTCATTGGTAACATTCCTGGAATTAAAACTTTTACACAGAATAAGCCGTTCCGTTCTGTAATTGGGGTTGTTTGATTAACTACAATGACTTCGAGGTTTAAGCGGCGGAATCTGTTTAAAATATCCAATAGATCATCCTTCAAATCAGAATTGGCCGGAGGCTGCTTGAATTCTTCAGCAAACGTACGTAATGGACGCTTATCATCTAATAGAAAATCCAGCCGTTCTTCAGCTTCAGGAAGTCCGTAAAGGAGACCATGGTCCTCCATCGTACGTACTGCGAACGGATCTTGCAGCATATCTTTATATTTCTGTCGATCTTGTTCCAACTTTTCGTCATGTTTACCCATCATTCCTGCAAGCTCGTAAATCGTGCTTTTTACGGCGCTTACAGGATTAGGGTTCGCTCCGGCTGCACAAATCAGGTTTAGCCCCTTGGATTTTCTGTTTTTTGCTAGTGCCCATACGCTTGGAATTCCATGCTCCATCGTCGAATTGTAAAAATGAAGGTCATATCCTGTCACCTCATGTACTCGGTCGACCATCAGCCGTAATTCCTTATCGTCGGCAGAATGAAGATCAATGCGCGGAAGAGGAAGCTTGGCATACCAGGTTAACAAGAAGGAATCCCGCTCGACGACTTCCATGATTCCATGGAAAATCGCTTCCTCTAAACTCCCCCCTAATGCACATCCGTTGGAGGTTTCATAAACGAAACACTCCCCATAACCCAAACTGTAATAGGCCAGTAACTCCGGTACCAAAATAGGTTGCTCTTGTAAGAACGAATAGCCCCAGACCCAATTCATCGGGGTATCAGGATGAAAGGCTTTAAACGGAAAATGAGGCTTTCTATAATGTTCTTTTTCATGTAAACCTACCCTTGCTGGATTTAATGCTATTTTTTCTAAATTGTGATAGCAGTCGCGAACGATCTTTCTTTTTCCTCGCGGCTCAAGCCCGCAATATCGTTCCAAGCCCTCCAAAATTGCAGTCTGCTCGCTCATTTCATAAGAATTAGACCTTCCCGCTACTCCCTCATCCCCTTCAAACAGCGGCAGGTTTATTAATACATCCGCGAACGGCAGCGAGAAATCCTGCATTTTACCATTCATCACCCCACTGCGAAAATCAAGGTAATCCTTGACGAGGAACGGCTTCAATTCATCCATCGAACGTGTGCGATAACCCCTACTATTTATTTTAGGACTGGATTCCAACTTGATTTGAGCCAATTCCGGTGTGTCATCAGGTATCGGACTGCATATGGGGCATAATGGATCTGGCAAGAAAGGATGAATAGCGTTCGTTAACGTCCTCAGGTTCGTAATGAAAACTCTTTCTTCCAAATGGCTGGGTTCCCCTTGTAAAACCTTTTGTATTTCGTTACATATCAACGCGGCGATTTGCGATAGACCCGTTCGTGATGCCCAAGCATCCCGCATTTCACCTACTCCTCTAACCCTGCTCATCTGAAATACCCCCATCTCACGGCGATCGGGTCCGGCTAATATGCGCCGGAGGTCAGCACAACGAGAACATCCTGGTCTATCGGGACGTACGATTGGACCGATAATTCCCTCACCAAAGGAAATGAATCCTCGAAGCCAGGGGATTCCTATTTCCCTGAATCTTTCTTCCGCTTTTTTATGAACCAATGGATCCCATGAATCGTTTAGTACAAGCGCGAATTTAGTGTCTTCGGGGATTTCTTCTAATAGGTTTTGACGTTTGACGAGATAGTTAACGGACAATTGATCAGAGACAAAATCGGCTATTAATCCCTGTCCCGCAATAAGAATCTGGGCAGCCATCAGGATTCCCCCTCTCGCACCTGTACACCATACACTCCTGCCAATCTTTGTTTTAAAAAAGGTTCGAACGCAAGATCATAGATGAATAGCTGTTTGTTCTTACGGTTCAACACCTGTAAAGAAGATTGCAATAGCTCTAATTGTGTTATTTCAGCACATGAGGGGATATCAATTTTAAATTTCTTTTCTTTCAGAAAAACAGCAGTCTCCGTTTCCCTATCGGTTACATTCAAATCGTTTTGCGCATCCAATAGTGCTTGCTGTATTGCATTCCGTAATGCTAATGCTGTATTTAGACCTGCCCTCGTGTACCATCGGCCATTCGACCGTACCCCAATGACAGGGAATCCTAGAATATCCTCTTTCAAGCCGATTGTCGGTGCACCATTTAAGGTAGTCAAGGCTTTTAAATAAAATCGGCACTGTTGATCTTCTATCGTTCCCAGTGGAATTTGATAAATCGCGCTGTTATGATTGGCCTTTCTTTGTCTTAATTCTTCATCTATACATGCCTGAAGACCTCGACAAACAGCCTCTTGGATTGTTTCTCCCGCACCTACGCCCATGAATCGATCGTGTATATTCACACCATTTTTCCGACCTGTCAATTCCTTTATCATTTGCGAAACATACATTTCAATACCTGTTAGTCCTGCTTCCCTCCTTGCATCCTCGTGTGTTAAACCAGAGCAGATAACCTCCGGCAGAAGAGTTGCCGGTCCTTCTGAAACTGGATTAACTGCTTGAACAAAGCACTGTGATAGAGGAAGCTGTTTCAGGTCTCGTTCCTCCCAGATATGGAAAATACCTGTTTCTACAGAAGTTAATAGATTGAAATAATCCAAGAGGTTATGATGTGGATCCTTTTCACTCCCTTCTTGCTCTAACCCTACATCGAGATCTTCCAGTAGTCGAGGCGAAACATCATAATTCGCAACCAATGGATGGGGGATGAATGAAATCCAGTCTCCTTCCAGTGTTTCAAGATCAAGATTGTAAAATTGGGTACTCTGATTGGAGTCTGCTATGTCTGTAGCCTTTTTAAAAAATTCAAATACCATGACATGGGCAAGAATCGCTCCGCCAGTTCCCGAAAAAGATTGCTGCTGTCGCTCTAACTGCAAGGAAGATTGATGCATACGGCGCCATGCGGATTCCCAGCATCCCTCTGATTCAGGATGAACCACTGGACCAGCAAGCCCCACTTGGTCTAAACATATGGCCGGTACAAATACCTTTCGTTCCTCTTTGCACACCCTATTTAGCTCTCTAAGCTCTTTTTCATTTCCATCTTGAGAGATATATAGGATCCAATCATAGGGCCTTACTGCTTCTTGCCAAAAATTCCTGCCATCAGCGCGATATGGTACTTGCTCAACTACCACCTCAGAGTCAGACTTGCGGGCCTTGCTGACAAGTTCATGAATCCGTTCTTCATTCGTAGGTACTGAATCCGTCACCATGATATGGAATGTTGGAAGCCCAGATTCAAGTAATGCAGAAGCCAATGAAACCATTGATGATCCAGAGCCAATCGCTAGAACTTTAGCCTGGCGGTATTGTTGAAAACGGTACGGACCAGAATCTGTAAAATTCTCAATAAATTCAATTTGTGAAGCGTACTTTTCGATAACCTTGCTATTTAATTGATGGGGATGATCTTGACTTACATCTCGAACAAAACCATTCTTGTACAATGTTTCTCCAATCTCATATACCCTTTTACGATATGGGGGTGTTAATCCTTCTGTTAAGTGTTCTAATGATTGCTCCCCGTTGAACATTGGCATCAGTTTTTCAATCCATTGATAGATGGTACCGCCTTCCAAACGGAATGAACTTTGATTATTTCGAAAATACACACCACCTTGTGGATCAGGTAAATAAAAGGTATCTCTTTTCACCTTTAGACGTGAATTTGTGTTTAGTTCTGTCATTCAGCTCCTCCTTAGTTCAAAATATTCCTAGATATGCACTATCAGTTTATGTACTTTTATTTGTCCAATATGAGTAATTGACTTCTCCCCATGGATAAATCCAGGGGATTCTTTTTAAACCTTCATCAAAGCTGCCTATCTGCCGGAGCTTCTAGGTCTTACTGCTTCTCCAGTTCATTACGACATGTTGGCGAATACCACATACCGCAGCCCAATCATAGGCACTACGCCACTGTCCTTTTTGCCCCATTGTGCGGGACAATGGGAGTTAAAAGAACTCGGCGATACTTTGTATTTTCCAATTTAGGCAGTTCCCGATTTTTCGTGAACTGTTTATTAACAGACTTGTCCAAAATATTAATAGCACCTACTACATCCCGATGTCCTTTCGCACCACACTTACAGTGGAAGTTTCGATTCCATTGTTTGCGGAATTCTCCACATGAAGGGCATGTGCCGGAAGTATAGGATTCTTCCACAATTTCGACGCTGACTCCTCGAAGTTTTAATTTGTATTTTATTTTTTCAATTAATTGCCCAAAACTCCAATTGGACAATTGTTGACGAATTTCTTTACGGGTTTTCTTTTTCTTCTTCATATTCTTTTGGACACCGTCTGGTGTTCCGATATAGAATATTTTAATGTGATGTTCCACACACCAATTGGTGACCATTTTCGATATCGTATGCAATAGGTACTCGATTCTCCGTTCCATTTTTTCTAAAAAACGGCGTTTACGCAGAATGAGTTTTTGCCTCTTATTCGAACCTGTTTTTTTCCGGCTAATGAGCTTCTGAAGCTCTTTCAATTTTTTGTTTCTGTAGCGCTGTAATGAGCGAAGTTCTCTTCCCGTAGCAATGAAGTGGCTTTTTCCGTCACTTAAAACAGCCGCATGGATGAGGCCTAAATCGCAGCCGGCTTCTTTTTTACCCTGAACTTGCTTTTGTTTTGGTACTTCCACTGCTATATGCATCCAGTATTGATCTTTGTGCCAAACAATTTCAGCACTTTTTATGGTATGGAAATCAATGTGCTTCGGTTGAGGGATCACTAGGGGGAGTTGTTGTTTTCCATTGCTAAACTGCAGCTTTTTAACCTTGCATGTAATAGCTGCTTTTTTAAATTTGACGGAAAAGAATTTTTTGTGTTTATAGGAGTAACGCCATTGTTTATCACCTTTAACGCGCAGTTTTCTCTTTCTTTTACACGTTTCTTCATGTAACTCGATGATGGCTTGAATCGATTGCGCGTGTAATTTATGGGTGGTGGCATTGTACCATTTCTTTTTTTCTGATGCACTTGTCCAAACCCTATATACATCATATAGCCACCAATGGAGGTCTAAGCAATCATTCCATAGATTCGCTGCTTCCTTACGCAGAGTATCGACTAATCTTCTCTCCTCAAAGGTTAAACGAAGTGGAAATTTCCGTACGATGATATCGCCTTTAGACTCTTTTTTCTTTTGTTCTTTCATATTATTTTTACAGGGTTCCATATCTCATTTCACCTCCCTTGAGAACATTTGTTCTACTTTTATTATACCATTAATGAATGGTAATTGGAAGTGAAAATGGAAAAGTATGGCTTATATCCCCATTTCTGAAGAAAGGGGTTTTAAGCCACTTTTTGATAAAGCCAACTTGCCGATTGGCAAGCACCTATGGGAGAGGTCGGACACGTAGTTCGCTAAAAAACCCTAAGCACACGAATCTTTCCTTAGTGTCCTTTTGCCTGTATAAAGCAGCTACTTTCCTATCGGTAACAAAGAAATGCCCCTGCTGCAGGGGCATTTCTTTCCAATAGATTTTTCCGGAAATTACCACCAGAAACCGAAACAGCTAAAACCAATACCAAAACAGCTAAAACCAATACCAAAACAACTAAAACCGAAGCAACTACCAAAGCCGCCACAACGGAAAAAGCCACCGCAACGACCAAAGCCACCACAACGGCCAAAACCACCGCACATCATGCCGCCGCAACGCATTCCACCACACATCATGCCGCCGCAACGACCACAGCCACCACAACGCCTATCGTCAAGAAGATTAGGATCTTGAGTTTGATAACCCATAGGAACTAACTGACCCACTTGATAAGGATCCATCCCTAACGATTGAAGATCATTTTGGAAATTCTGCATTTTGTCCTCCCCTTTGCTATTTATTATCAGGTTATCCACCTGTAAAGAGAGCTGAATTGTTTTTTTAAGGAACCGATGTAGGCTCCGTCTCGTACTCTCTTAAACAAATTATGATTCTTTTTAGGTCATTGTTACTGATGTAAAAGCCTATTTCATTATCGAAAAATGTTTCTTCATTACAGAAAGCACTGATCGTTGATTAATATAAAGGCCAGGTTGATTTGTTATTTTAATTATCAAAATATCAGCACTTGTCCACTCCATTTTATTAATATGACATATATTATTATTGCCACCGCCAAAGGCATAGATATTTATCTCCAAAGAGACGTTTGCATGTATTGCAGATGTCTCTTTACTTTTAAAAAACACTGATTTTTTCTTGTCACTATGATGATTGTCCAATCGCGTCTTCTCTTAAAAAATATATATATATGGACAAGGTTTTTTCTTTAAAAAACCAAAAGGTGGTGATAAATATGTTTGGATACGGATGCGGCGGATATGGCTACGGAGGTGGCTTTTATGGCGGTAGTGTTTTTGTTTTAATCGTAGTATTGTTCATACTTCTTATCATTGTTGGAACGTCTTTCATCTAATAAATGGGACAGGGTAAGATATTTGAAAAATGAAAAAGGCTCCAGTTAAGGAGCCTTTTTTATTTCAAAATTTGCATATTGGAGGACCGTCGGGACAGTTTTCTTTGAGCCATGAGAACCGTCCCTGTGGAATCTGGAATCTTTTACATCCCAACCTCCTCAGCAACAAACAATTCAAACGGAGTAGCCGTCTTTGATTGTCTGGATAATTTTTCAACGATGAGACGATAACCGGTGCCGTATTCGTCTTGTCGATTTAGGAGCTGTTGTTTAAGCATGTTGGCGTAAGGGATTTCTCCCATCTGGGTCATCATGTGTACTTCGACCCATGAGGCAAATCCTTCAAGTTCTTCAACCGTTAGTTTTTCCACATCTAAATTCTCATACTGCCAAATATGGGTTAGTTCATGGGCCAAAGTAGAAAGAGTATAAATTTTGGGCGATCCATTTTCTACGATTAATTTAAGTTTCCCATAAACATCCATGCTCGCTTTACCGGTTAAACGAGGATGTCCCGCCTCTGGAATAAATGGTAATCCACTCATACTGTGAATTTCTGCAGTACTTAACAACGAAAGCTCTATATCTGCTGGTAATGGTACTAGATATACTTCATTGAAAAATTGACGAACTTGGTTATAGAGTGGCTCAACTTGTGATACACGGTCAATGGCCGTCTCATTACAGGTAAAGCATCTTTTCCTGCCATCATCGAGTTGATGAACTTGAGTGGAAGAAAATACATTTCCACAGAACACGCATTGAGTTTCACTTCCACTCATTTTCATCGTGTCACCAACTTTTAAAAGTCCTAAATATTCTGTTCGAACTTCCCGTAGTTTTTTCCTAGTTAGCAGCTCATCAATTAATAAATATGTTTCACGTAAGGCCAATTCTGTTGGATACCTGTCATAACCAAAATGAAGGTAATCACTATGACCGTTACTTTCATTTAATAACCAAAATAAATAGTCATTTAGAATATCAAAGATTTTTTCCCAATTATCGCGAATCGCTTCTAAAATCCCGAGGTGGACAGGAGAATCTTCTATCATGAATAAGGTAATCTGCCCCTCACCTATAGCCTCACCAGCCATCTGTATGGAAGGCGTAATCAAATGTAACTTTTTAGACATAGGCTCTGACTGATCAAAGAATGATTCATCTAATCGGGCACATGCCTTGACAAAATGGTGTGTTTCCGGAAAGAAGGATACAAACAATTCATTCAATAATAGGGCAAGGGTAAATTCAATTCGCGCAGCGTTTTGAATGGTCCCCTGTTTTGAACAGATCTCCATGCGCAGAAAATGCCCATTCTCATACTGCCTCGTTATCTCTTCCTCTTGATGGAAAGTATGAACCCTCATTGATTTTAGATTCAACAATTGACTTAATTCCACATAACCACTTGTGTGAATCTTAACATCGGCTTGCAGTTCCCCAACGCTAACCTCCAACCGTTCAAATGAAATGGTTTTCTTCTCAAAGCAGTCTTCTTCTGCCAGCTGGCTGATTCGAAATTCCATCCGAGGACGATAATATTTGTTTTCATACAACGGCTCAAAGCTGACTTCCATGACTCCATGCTCCAGATCCACCTTTTGGATTTTGTAAAGTTCGCCATTAAATGAATGAAATTGTCCCGGCAGGTATTGTTGATAGATATGCCCTTCAAATATCTCCGAGATGCACATGTTGTTATGCTTAATCTCAATGAAACGGAACCCTTTTGGTAAAATCTTTTCCTTGGTTGTATACGGAATCCGAAATTGAGTCTGCTTTACAAAGTCCTTTTTAGAACGGTCGAACTTTAATAGCTCCTTGGATTCAATTTTTAATCGGTAGGCTAGTTTAGGGCCAAAGGCTTTCGAAAACAACTCGTGAACACCTTCCACAACAGAGCGGTAGGTATTTATTTTTGCTCTCCCTAAGTAGCTCACTACTTCCTCTTCGTTTATAAAAAAATGACATAATCGCTCTAATAGATAATAGGCAATGCTCCAAACGGATTGGGATAAGCGTGGTGCCAAAGGAGCAATGGTTCGATTGGTACTTCTATAAAACTCCAGCTGATTCGCTAAATAATCTCGAATTAAATAAGGCGGACTCACGATATGCACAAAGGAAGCCATTTTGCCGGCACCTTTCCACAAATTCAAACTATCCACTAAATTGTGTTTATCGTCTCGAATAAGAAGAAAGGAGAAATCCTCAACCGGAATCGAAAGGTTTCGATCATGGATTTGCATCCTTTTTAAAAATTGGTCCAAAGTTTCTAAGTCAAACCCCAGTTCAAATAACGCCGCCTTCATATCCATGATTTCTTGGATACTTTCTTTCACCGTGGTCTCTCGCTGATTGATGAAATGAACGGGTTCAATATTTTCCTTTAATGCAGGCAGGGTTAACACCACTTCCGCTTCTAATTGTCGATGCGACATCTTTGGAAGCAGGGTATGCTGAAACCATTTTTCTCCTTCTTTTTTCCAAACCATAAAGTGTAAATTTTGACTCATGTTCGAGGAAGCGACGATATCTCTAGGTTCGCATTGCAAGACGGATCGGATCGTATGCTCTAACCCTTCATACCACTCGGTTAAAATGATATACTGCGGTTTTTTGCCAATGAGCTCTCTCACATTCAAGTTAAATGCATGTACGATCGTGGAATAGGTTGGAATCAGCTTTTCCGCCTGTAATAATATAATGCCTTCCAATATCTTTGTTTTTTCTAACTGGCTTAGGTATTGCAAAAATCGGTTCTTCTGCAAAATATCAGGCGAAACAATTAAGATATCCGGATTGGTGTTTTGCTCGAGGGCATCTAAAAATGTGCTTACCTTCCAAACTTGATCCAACCCGGACTCTTCGCTGATTCCATTCATTACCCATTCTACAGCTTCCTCAGCTGCATATTTGCTATGGGCAATAATCAATATCTTTTTATTTTTCGTCAACAAATGGTACAAGGCAGGAAAAAAATAGGATGAGAAATCTTCGTAGATGACATCCTCTATCAACACATCATGATCTTGGATCATTTCTAACATCATCGTCGTATAGCTCTCATCGATGATCAGATTCCTTTTCTTTAATCGATCACAAATGGCATTAATAATCAACTGATGTTCCCTTTCCAACGATAGATTCTCATAAGAAAAATGATTGGTTCGATGAGGAAGAAGCTTATTTTCGCTTATGTTCCCATCGGCCAGCAATCGGTCTCCCCATAATTCCTTGTATTGATTATATAATTCTTCATAGGTTGCAAGCCTTGTTGAAATGGCATCTTGCCCATCAATTAAGCCTTCGCTATAAGCGACCTTTCGGCCATTTAAGAACCAGGCAATCTCCAGCAACAGAACAATTGAGATAATCGGATATTTAGGCAAATACTGAATAAACGATAAATGGTATACACTGGTAATCATAAGGAGCACCAGTAAAACGATTGGAAAAATACTAGAATATTTGAACAACCATGAAAGGTACGTCCATTCCTTTTTCAAAAGGATCTGTCCCCTGATTTTCATATAAACCAGCGAAACGGTTCCCGGCTCAAATAGCTCCGTTTTCGTTCTATTCACATGAATATCCGTATTGAAGATAGAAGCCGCTTTTTTTGGAAGTGTATCGATCCACCTCAACCAGCGGTATGTTTTCGAATTATTTCCTAGGGATTGAAAAGACAGGCTCCGCGCCATTCTCCAACACGATTTTACGATCAGAAAGGCAACTAAAAATGATAGATTGATTAGCAGCGAGGTATATGATATTAAACTAGGCATCTGTTCTTTAAGGAATTTCCCGTAAAAACGAGTGAGCATCTCATCGAATAGCAGGAAAGCTAAGGAAATGAGCAACGCGACCAACGGGAACCAAAGTTGTTTATAACGTTTATCTTGAGAAAAATTAGCCTTATAGAGGAGGGTGAAACTGATCGCAAAGACGACTAGACTTCCTATCAATAGCGCAAGTAAGTTCATAGTTTATACACCTTATCCTCTTGGATCCGAATTTGATTAATCTCATTAAAATAGTTTGATTGATATTGTTCAATGGCGCTGCCATGATACACTTCAATCCCCTTTCCACTTAGCTCCTGCAAGCCTTGCTGCTGAAAGGGTGAGTAAATCGGATTCTCCATCACACTCTTTTCATATTTAATCGAGGGAATTCTATAATCTTGTTTAGTGGAAGTCTGTTCTTTATTCATTTGCAGAATATGGAGCAGCCGGTTAGACATTTGTGCAAATTCTTCTAATTTAATAAGGTGATAGCGCTGCAGAAGATTCTGCTCCTTCTTCTCTTCACCGATGGCTGATACTTTTTCATGATATTTTCGTAACGAAAAAAGCTTGAATAATTGGTTTAAGTAATGATTATATTTAGCTTGAGAATCCAGTTGCATTTGATAGATTTTTTCGGTGTACACAAACGTTTCTTCCTGAAATCCCCAAATTGGGCGATAGGAAATCCGTTTTGTATAAAAATACCCTAGGCAGGTAACAGAAAGCAGGACAACAACGGCCATAACAAAATAGAATATCCATCCACTCTTTGAAGTGGTGGTGGCCCACATATGCAGGAAAGGAAGGATTAAAATCAAAAAAACGAGTAAACCCATTGTCTGGTACTGCCGCTGGTTAGGAAGCAATTGCAAGAGAAATTGCATTTTCTTTTTCGCTCCTGCCACATGTTTTTTCCAGTTCAAAAGTGCTTCTGACAAAGAAGGCGCTGCGTCGATTACCTGTTGGTTAACGAAACCAATTTTTTGGACTAATTCCTGTTTATAGTCATTGATCTCAACCGATTCTTCCTCTTCCAAAAATTCATTTTTCCTTTTTAACACATTCAATTTTTTGATGGCTTCACTTGAATTTTGAAGAAGCTCTCTTTCTCGATCCAGGAGTATGGTTTCTGCTTTAGCAAGCTGATCCTCCCATTGGTCAAAAAAATGATAGGTTATCGTTGAACTTTTCGATAGTAAGGGATTGGCATCTCTTTTCTTTTCAATCGCTGCCGCCGTATAGGGGGCAAATTCATCATCCCGAAATCGATGGGTATGAAACTGGTTATGAAGTAATAATTGATCCTCTATTTGCCTTTTCGCCTTTAACAAACTGATATAATAATTGTTTAGTAATTTCTCTACCCGTTCCTCTTCTAACGTTACCTGGATAACACTCGCACTTCCCTTTTCCATCCTTTCAATCAGTGTCGGATGATGGCTGATCGTCAGAAGGAAATAGGTGAGCTCCAAATACCCTTTCATTCTTTCCCGTTGAGAGCTTTGGTCGATTTCCTGACGAATTAACCGAATATCCCCGATTTCACTTTGGATCCCCACATGGAATTTCAAGATGCCCGCAAGCTCGTTTGATGGAGAAAAGTTAGTTAAAGATGGATTCAAAGGGGGCGTGTTAATTTGATCCATCTTATTCTTAAAATCTTCCAACACCATCTCGAGTTGATCAGTGGTCATCCAATAATCATAAGCCTTAACCTCTCCTAGATTCTCCAAAAGCTCTTTTTTACGGTTGATAACCTGTTTAAGACAGCTTGAGACCCGGTCACATTTAGATTTTAAAGATATCTTGAATATATGATCTGGTTGGTCTAAAACAATATCTTGAAGCTGGATGGCGTCCCCCCACGCTTCATCCAGCTTGTTCAGTTCCTGTTTTGTAAAGGCATTGCCCATTCCATAAGCTAGTTGGCCTGTTTCGAGATAGCCAAAATGATCCAGTTCCCAACACCTTCTTACCCCGTCCTCTTTTGGTTCGTAATTAGAATTTCTTTTGATCATATCAACTACATGTAAGATGGTTTGGAGCGGATAGAAGCCTTTGTCTTTTAAAGAGAAAAGTAGTTCTTTCCTTATTTCCGATAGCTGGGTCGTTAATCGTAAATGACGATTTCGTTCATCATTTAGGTTCAGGAGAATGATCAACTGCCAATCCCTTATTCGAAGACGGTCTAAATGTTCAATCATTCTATCCACTAATGAGGAATAGAGAGGTTGAGAGGAGGAGTCCTCCTCCCAATAAAAGGCTAATTCGTTCTTATTCTGCAGCTTATAAAAAAATGGCTCAACCAGGTGCCAATCTTCATACCTTTTGCCAACATGAATCACAATGGAGTACATGAAGAATCAGTCCTTTATCATAAGCTAGACAAATACTCGTTCTTGATTTAATGAACTCAGTTTATGATTAATATCATTCATCCATTTGTTGAACTCTTCTGTATCTTGCGCAGTTCTATATCTGACAAGCGATTCAGCCCAGAGTCGTTTAATCAGCTTCGCAGCTTCCCGTTTGGCTGACTCCGGTTTCAACACCTTCATAAAGTATTCCACGATCTCATTTAACAAACATTGTCGTAACCGATCAGCCCGCTCCGTTAAGGAAGGATCAGAGATAAATTCCAGATCATAAGCCAACACCAAATCCAAAATATTTCTGATTCCTTCTTTTTTTACTTTTGTGATTTCTAAGGCTCCTTGCATAAATTCATGTTCTTCGATATTACGATTGTTCTTTATTTGAATATCTTGCGTTTCTTGGAATCTTTCTAAAATTTCATCATAGATGACAGGATTATGCGGCAGGGCATCATGAAGTAAAAACGTATCTTCATCCACCTTTTCTCCGAATTTCAGTACTAATTTTGTCCCTTGATTCCCACTATATTGATAGACTCTTTTCCCATCTGAGTTGACTAACTGGAGCCACCCATAAATAACTCCTAGTAATAGAGCACGGTCCGTGCGATTAGTTTCAAGCTCAGCCCGTTCTGGATTTAAGTCAGGCATATAGGCGGGAAGATGCCAATTTCGATCGAGGTGAGGTGTAATCGTTCGATTTTCATCCTCATTAAGCTTGTTCACTAAGCGATGATAGGCTTCATAATACACACCTGGCGGCTTACCATTTTTTCCAGAAGAAAATTTGGTAAAGTCACTGACGGCTAATCCATAATGAGCACGATAACAAACGATTTCATTGCGATTAAATGCATTTTCAGCAATTTGCTTTTCATTAAACAACTCGTTCTTTACCTGCTCACTGAGTAGATTAAAGCTTTCCGTATGGAGTCCCCAAAACTTCAAACTTCGATGATTACTCGTGTTGGGAATAAAAGGTTGTGCCAGTTCTTCGATTGCCTTAATCTTCCGATAAAGGTAATCGTCCGGGTTATGCCCTAATCGGCCTGCTTCTATTTTTAATGCTTGGATAATCGTTAAATCCAATTTATCATGATGCTTATTAGCCAATTCCTCCCGGCAAAAAGCCACCACATTTTCTTTGAAAAACTCTTCAACCTTTGTTTCTCTATAAAACTCCTCAGCCCCGCGATTGTTTTTTCGCTCGATGAAACGGTTATAGAGACTCAAATAAATTGTTTGCGAGATACTCTCCGGCAAGAAACCATTATCCACCGATTGGCGGATCCGCTCCCAGGTTTGCTCCAGCATTTCTTTATCAGCGAGAACAAACGTTTTCGTCGGGTCACTGACACCCTCAAACTTCCTGGTCAATTGATTAATTTCACAAGAGAGTGTTTCTTTTGTCTCCATTAAATTGTCAAAGAATCTTTGCCAATCCCCAATCATTTCCTTAATTGTTTGATTGAGAGCTGAAAAGACTAGTTCTAACAGCATCGAATATTTATACCGGTTCAGTGTATTAAACTGATGCGTGGCTTTTTCCGTGTACTCATTGATAAAATCTTTAAAGTTATTTCTAAACATACTTGACATAAAACCCTGTTTTAAGGCTTTATCAACCCGTCGGACGGCATCGTCAACGTCACCATCATTTCGGTCTAAATCATAGATGTCTTGATATCGATTCATTTGCTCTTTCAATCGACGATTCTCTTCTTTTAAACTAGAAATTTTCTTGATTAGTTTATTGTGAATGCTATAAAGGATATATCTTACCCCTACCGGATGAATGGGTGATGCCTCTTTCAGCAGCCACGTGTTTAAATGAAATTTACTTCCATCCCCGCCGTTTGGCGAATGATAATCAGAATCTATTACCTGATAGACAATGAAATGAGTATTTTCATTGATTTTCTTGTTTATCTCTTTGGCATAGTCTTCCAAGGCCGCTTCCATACGGTTTATTTCTTGTTTTGCTTGATCTTTTATTTTTAGTTTTCCTGCATCAAGCTTACAATGCTCTTCATAATCCTCTTTTAACTCTTCATCCTCTCTGATGATCTTTTTTGCATATTCCTCAACTTCATCTAAAAATAAATCCGCCTTCGATGAGCCTTTTTTGCCTTTATCCACGATTTCATGAACTTGCATATCAAGCTGACGGAAAAAAGGATTGGGTTTTTCTTGGTTATTGACGATCTGATCAAAATATTTAACATAAAGCTCTCTGATCTTAGGTTTTTCATGATTAATTCCATTTCTTTCGTCATCTTCATGCCGCTTTTTTTCATCATTAAATAACTGGTCTAAATGAAGCCAAGTGTCATTTAGTCCATTCACAGACCATTTTAATGCACAATAATCCAAAATATCTTCATACGGATAGGTTAAGGAAGCGACACCTGCCCCGCAATACCTTGCTTGACCATTTGATTCTACCAAGCTCCGTATTTGATTATCTTCCTGTGAAAAGCTTTTTGCTGAAATCGGGCTAAAGAGCTGCAAATACACTGAACGTGCTACTTGTTCCATATACTCTGAGACATTTGTCAAATGCTGCCCTTTCGTATTTTCATAATCAAAAAGAAAGCAAAAATCATAAGGAAGATGTTTATCGGTAATCGCATGTGCCGTTCTGCCCTCTAAATCAATTTGATTGGGTCGATACTCGAGTTCAATGGTCACATTTTGCTTTTGACCGCCAGCTGCGCTTAACGTAATAGCGTTCAGTTCTTTTAAGCTGGCGTAACCATTTCCTTGGACTGCCTCCCACTCATTTTTATCCACCGTATTACTTCTTACTAAAATATCGGGAAGTAAAAAAGCGCCTCGAATTAATACACTTTCCGAGCCTAACTTACGCTCGAGCATTTCCCGTAAATAGAGAGCAATTTGCAGAAAGATCCCTGAACCAGTTCCTCCCACTAAGGAAGTAATAATAATGACCCGGACATTATACGACCTTGAATGGCTGTCTACTGGAAAAATTCGTTCAATGCCATCCCACAACGCATTTAGTTTCCCATCCGCCATGCTTGAGCGAAAGGCAAGTCTTGAAACAGCGCGAACCTGGCCAGCTCCATCTGTCATCGTTTTCCGTTTTATTTGAGGATTATTCGGAAACCATTTTATTACTTCTTTATTCGCTTGCAGATATTCATTAACGGAATGGTTCGTGCTTGTTTGTGTCGCACAGTTTCTAAGATGGTCCAATTGAGCAATGCTGCTTGCATCCGTATCAAATGCGTGTATGGCCACTCTCGCGCGCTGCTCAGGGGGAATGCGGCCATATACCATATTGGCAATATTACTGCCGATTCCGCCTAATCCGATTAATATTGTTGGAACATTAAAGCTCATGCTGGCTGCCCCCTCCTAGGGATTTTTTTATTGGGATTTAAAAGTGTAAACCAAGTGGTAGTTACTTCTCTCAATTTGGATTTCATCGTTATGATAAATCGGTATGTCCGCCTTTCTACTTCTTTCCGAAAGCTTTTCATGCCTTACAATCAAGTCAGCGTCTTGGCATTCCTTTACCAGCAAAACTCGGTCCTTTTTCCGATCCGCTTTAAATTTCAAATCACCAATCCTCTTTTTTTCAGCCATATAGGGAATTAACCATCTATTACCCCAATTGGTATGGAAGTTTTCTGTCATTACACGTGCATCTCTTAGTCGCTCTCTTTTTTTACTCTGCTTGTATTCTATCGATATACGATTTTTGGCAAACCTTGGTTTTATGATGATGCCAATCAGATACACAATCAGGGCCAGCAAGAGTAAAGCTATTATGATATCCTTTCCATATTTCTTAAAAATCGATATATCTTCAATTTTTAGTGTAAAAGTCCCTTCGGCCAATTCATTCGGGTATTGGCCTGGAAGCGAGATATGAAGAGGGACTTCCCCCACCGATGTTCGAAAAATCGGCGATAAACTTTGAGGATAAATGAGAATTTGATTCCCTTTCTGTTTCTTTACAATTTTTATATTGCCAGGTGTTTCTACCTTTAGTTGATTCATAACCTTCGAGAGCTCTTCGGAAGTCATTTCTTCTCCGTTAACCATTGGAGTAATCACAAGGGGTTTTGCCTGATTTAGTTTGTCTAACGGTGCACTCCAGGCATCGGTATTGGCGACCAAGCTCAATTTTCGAGTTGGAAGTGCCTTCAGGCTCGTTTCTTTTTCTTTTTGATAGAATCCTTTAATATTGACTTTTACGTTCACAGGAATGTTATTTTTCTGGTTGATGGTAAAGTCCCCTATGAATTTATTAAGTTTACGATCATATTTAAGCGGTATAGAGACTTTACCGATTTGGGCTTCCACTTCAAACAAACTTCCCACATCAATATCTCGAATATCAATTTCTTCATCGGAACTATCACTTTTCAACAAGGTCGTTTCAACCCTCATCTTACTGCCTTCAAAGAAAACGGAAGGGTCACTCGTCAGACTCCCATCACTGTTGATTTTCTGAAAATCGATTTTATAATCAATCGCTGGTTCAGCTACTACCTCAATATTCTTCTGTTGTGCTTTTGTTAGTTCTTTATCAAAGACAATTTTGTAAGTTCCTTTTTCGATAACGCCATTACCATTCACGTTGTTAAAGTGTGTGAAAGTTCCCCTAATTGGTGGGTGTAATTGCGCCGGGTCATCGGGGGTCTTAACTTTAAATGGCCCCTCCATTCCTTTTTGAATTTGTTGGTTGTTCATATAAAATTCCTTCATTTGATAGGACGCATTATCTTCGGCTGACTGTTCAATGAGCGTAATTCTCCTTAAAGGGAAGGGTGAATTCAGGATTAATTGATTCCCCTCCCAGACGGGATTTAAATCAAACTGCTCCTGTTCATTTGGATCCCGATTGGTCATGAGAGCAGCAACCTCATTAATCCGTTGAATAATATCAAGTTGACCTTTGCTTTCTAAGACAATCCCACCTGAACTTTCTTTCCATTGCCGTTTAAAATCAGCCATGATGGATAATTCTTCAGGGTTCAAATAGGTCTCAATGGGTATCATGGTGGTGTGAATACTGGTACCATTTTTCTCCACCTTTGCCTTTAAGTCTCGTAAGCTAGTGAAAAGTGCCTTTTTATTCTCTTCAATTTGTGTTACCGAAATATTTGGGTCAAGATGGTTAAGTTCATTAAAAATTCCATCCGTTAACACGATTAACCAAAAATCTGAGTTCTTATTATTCTCTGCCGCTTTATTCAATTCATTTATGGCTGTATGTAAAGAAGCCAATGGGGTGTTTTTTTTGCCTTTCCATGCGCGAATTTGATCAATTTCGTATTGCCGGAGTTTTTCATCTAATTCGATGGGAGCTGGCACAGTCGGTGAGCTCATATATACCACCTTTAGCTGGTCCTGTTTCTCCAAAAGAGCCGCAAAGCTTTGAAGAGCGTAATTGGCGTATTTCCAATTATCAATGGGCAGTTTTCCACCAGCTCCAGATTGTTCCCACATACTACCCGAATCATCATAAACAAGAGCCACAATCTTATTTTTCGGTATCCGTGGATCCGTTTTAGCTTCAGCCTCTGAAATAAAGAAGAAAAAGGGAAAAATAAACAGGAGCAGCATCACAACAAGATGTTTATACTTACCTATCATTCCTTGAACTCCCTTCAATTAAAAAACAAAAGGTAAATTTACAGTTTTTGATAGTTCATTTTATTTTATACAAGAAGTCCATGAGTTATGACAAACCATGGGCAGGTCCATGGGGACAGTTCTGATGGCTTTTAATCATTTGAGGAAAAGGAGGGAAATAAGAAGGCATGGTAAGAAAAGAATGTCTGAGGAGGATTTTAACTTAAATTATTAAGAAAGAGATTAATAAGGTAGTGGCACTTACTGCCAGGACCCATCCAAAAACTTGGACGGCTCCTGGCTCATTAATTATTTTACTAGCATTTCAGATTCGTCGATCTTAACCTGTCTATTCTTCCAGTTTTTTAACCATAAACTAATTTTATCTTTTAGTTCAGAGTCAATGGGTTGTTTCAGCGATTTTTTATTCTGATTCATGATTTTGCTAATGCTGTATTCAACATCTGTTTTCCGAAGCATGTGAGTCATATCCTGAATAATGTGTGTCTCACATTCACCTTGAACAAGTGATTTGATCTTTTCTAGGTCGCTGACCTTTACGTTTACATCCTTGGTACCTGTAATTGCTAGCACTGGACAAGTAACCTTTTGTAACGGTTGTGATACGTCAAATTGTATATGCTCTCGATTCCATTTAGCATTAATCTTTTTCCCTTTATACTTTATAACAGGATCATCCGATGCTTTCAGCACTTTAACTAACTCATCATTCATTTTTGTTATTTTTTCATCCACTTTTAACAATCGAAGTAACCAGCCTTGAAATCCTTTTACTCCTCTTACATCATTTATTATTGCCTCACGCTGCCATTTCATTGTATCTGCAAGCGGTTCAGCGGTTCCTGCAAGGAGAATAATCCCATCAACTGGAACATTTTCATTTATGAATGGTGCTAAAATACTTCCTTCACTATGTCCTAGTAAAATCACATTCTCTGCATCTATGTTTGGATGCTTTTTTGCAAATTCTAATACAGCCTGTGCGTCATCGATTAAATCTCTCACTCCTGCTTCGTAATAGTCCCCTTTACTCGCTCCTACTCCTCGTTTATCATACCGTATACTCGCAAACCCAACTGCCGCAACTACTTCACTTAATTCTTTAAAAATATTTATCGGCATTCCTTTAGCATTTGAATCCCTATCTGTTGGACCACTTCCGTGAACCATGACAACTAAAGGATGTTTTTCAATACTTCCCTCTGGGATTGTTAATGTTGCTGCTAACGGAAATGGCCCTGGAATGATCACTTCAATCTCTTTACTGTTCATCTTCATCATCCTTATTAATTTATTAATCAGACCTATATCAATAATTTTAATAACTACAGATATTACGTCTAAGGTAGTAAATAAGTTCATTTTTTTTGCTTTTGCAGTTTGAATAAAAAACCATCGGTTCTTTATTAGAATCGATGGTATGTAACAATGGACAGAAATATTCAGCTGCTTACTTTGAGCCATGAGAACCGTTTCCTTGGCTTTTTAATCCTTGTATGCGTTCCGTAATTCCGCAAGATCAAATTTCTTCATTTTAAGAAATGCTTTTGTTACGCGCGCACGTTGCTCCGGTGTCCCTTTGCTCATCATCTCGTCCATCTCAGTTGGCACAATCTGCCAGGATATGCCAAATTTATCTTTCAGCCATCCGCATTGCTCGGCCTCAGGCACTGCAGAGAGGCTTTCCCAGTAGTGATCAATCTCTTCTTGAGTTTCGCAATAAACCATGAATGAGAATGCCTCGTTAAAACTGA
Source organism: Neobacillus pocheonensis (assembly GCF_050477905.1). Lineage (NCBI taxonomy): Bacteria > Bacillati > Bacillota > Bacilli > Caryophanales > Bacillaceae > Neobacillus > Neobacillus pocheonensis. The sequence goes on from NZ_JBCNAD010000029.1 coordinate 117,020, forward strand.
ATTTGTGCTCATGCGCGCTATCCATTGCGGAAAACCACTGATTTTCTAATCTAAAATCAGAGAACATGATGGTTCCTTCTTTGTCAGGTTCCATGCCTTTAGGATAACGGGCGATAATTCCCTGCTTTGTGTCCTTAAATACTGATAAATAAAAATTAATCGCCTCTTCCGTTTTACCGCAATTATCTCCAACAAACAAAAGTGACGGAACTACCGGAGGCCGCTCTTCACCTTCTGGGTTGGTAAGGATTAATTGCCAGGATAAACCAAACTTATCCTGAATCCAGCCAAACCTCTCACTGAACGGATACTTATCAAGTGGCATTAACGCTGTGCCACCATCGGACAATTTGTTCCAAACATCATCCAATTTTTCTTCCGCGTCTTTTTCTCTCGATGGGTCAAAATTAACGATGAAAGACACCGACGGATTGAGCTTAAAGTAGGGCCCTGCACTGATAGACATAAACTTCTGTCCCCAGAGCTCAAAGGAGACTATATCGGAATCGCCTGATGGTGTGTCGTGGATGGTTGTTACATTCGTAATTTTTGAGTCCGGGAAAATGGAAATATAAAACTCGGCCGCTTCTTTTGCTTCCTTGTCATACCATAAATGTGGAACGATTTTTTGATTTGTTTTTGACATAGTTTTCCTCCGTCATTTTTATTAGACAAGAATGTGACTAAAATTCCAGTTTTAGTTATCATTCCCATTTATTGTACCATTTTCTGATTTAATATGCGCCTGAATCATGTAGGGCTCGTTGATTTGAATAAAAGTTCCCTACGTAAAAAATAGAAGCCCAAAATACTTAGACTTCTATTTGCTTGCTGATTCTATTAAATTTTAATTCCTGTTTTTTTACTTTTTTTTATTAAATGATGCTTTAGCCCGTTTTACTATTGATCGTAACCCAAAAGAGCTTATTTCAATATCTTATTAATGTAACTTGTATTTAAAAAATGAAGGAGGAAATTTATATGGGGTGTAGAAATTGCCATGATTTTGATGGTAATTGTGTTTGCGAAGTAGTTCGCACCATAAAAGATATTCAAGATAATGCTGTTAGTCCAACTGAATGTTCAGAGTGTACTAGTTGTTTTAATGAGCCACTCGGAACATTAGTTTCACCAACCAGTATGGAACCGGTAGACACTCGTGTTTTCGTTTTATCAAAGGCCGATGGTTCACCGTTTCATGCATTTTTTAGTGGTGGATGTGACGTATGTGTATCAATCTTCTTCCGTGTAGAAGAAGTATTTGACAACTGTTGTGCTACCCTTCGAGTTTTAGTACCTGGTATGTGCGATAGCGGCGACTTTTGTCCAGTAAATCTTTTATCCAGCAAAAGCAGATGCTGTATTGATCTTAGGAAAGTTTGCCAAGTTGATCAATTCATGGCTAGCAATGACTGTGTTACTGTTGATTTAAAATGCTTCTGTGCTATTCAATGTATTGCCGATGTTAATTTAGGAATTTGCGACTAACGTTAAACCTATTTTGGATTTTTCCTAGAATGATGTGCAGGGTTATCAAAAAGCAGCGTAAACCCCTAACTTAAGATATAGGGATATAAGCTGTTTTTTGAGTTTTTTCAAGATAAAGTAAGTGTTCCTACTATACTTTTTTTGTAACTAAACAGCCCTTTTGTGCAATAAAAAAAGCTGCCACAATGACAGCTCCGATCTTCCACTCTTGCAACCGTTCGTTTAATTACAAATAATTACAACCCGCTATTTCTCCCAAAGTTCGACCAGTCGACCTTCAGGATCTTTAATCCATACAAACTTTCCAAATTCACTAATCTCTTTGTTCTTTGCCAGCGGTACACCAATATCTTCAAGATGTTTAATAGTCTCGTCTAGATTTTCTACTTGGAAATTTAACATCACTTGTTGTTCTATTGGAAAATAACTGTCATTTTCGGTAAATAAAGAAAAGATAGTTTCACTTCCTAATTGGGGTTTAATCACAGTGCCATTCCAAGTTTCTAAATCAATCTTTAATACTTCACTGTACCATTTTTTAATCACATCAAGATTCTTAGTTCTCCAAAATATTCCTCCGACGCCTTTTATCATCGTATCTAACTCCTGTCTATCTTTAATTTCTTGCTCTGTTAAATTTGGTGGTTGATTTCCGCTCCAGGTGCTCGCTTTCCGCGGGCGTGCCGGGGAGCCTCCTCGGCGCTTTGCACCTGTGGGGTCTCCCCTGCCCCGTACTCCCGCAGGAGCCGAGCACCTTCCGCTCCAATCAACAGATTATAATAAAAAAAAATCGTTTAACAAAGACAAATTTTTAGTTATAAGTTCCTTCTTCAACTGCCCCGTTAGTTATGTACATTTTTTTCTAACTTTTATTTTTGTTAACAAAATTATCCATTTACATATAGAATTGACATACTTTTTAACATTTTTTTGTTTTAATTAATTGGAAATAAATGTTGAGCAAAGTAGTTCCAATATTTCTTCAGGCGAATAACCACGGACGTCTTTTTGAAATAAATAGGAGTCGCTGCTTAAAGCCATTAGCACCATATCGGCTTTAAAAACACTGTGTGAATGAGTGGTTTGCTCTTTTGCTTTCATTTCATCAAATAGTTGAACCAAAATTTGATGTAATTCAACATATAAAGGACTTTTGGTTCGGGATTTAAGTGGGTTCGTTGACCTTGTTTCCTCTACCCCTGTAAGCAGTTGTACTTTTTTTTCTCTGAAACGAATAAAAAGGCTGATTATTTCTTTCAATTTTTGATTAGCCGAAACTGTTTCGTTTTCTTCTAAGTATACTTCAATATCCTCAAAAAATAGATCAACACTGTCTTTAATTAAATCTTGACATAACTCACCTTTGTTTCGATAGCGGCGATATAGTGTTCCTGGACCAATTTGTGCTTCTGTGGCAATTTGATTCATACTTACCTGTTCAACACCAAATTGCTCGAAAAGTCTTTGAGCTGTATTCAATATAAGCTGACGATTCTTTGCAGCATCACGTCGCTCAGTCCGAGTACGGAGTGGATTCTCGTCATTTACCATACCATCACATCCTAAAATCAATACTCATATTTGACAAACGGAGAGCTCTCCATTTAATATAAAAAGGAGAAGTCTCCGCTTAAATTTTAAATGAAAAAGGAGGAAAATACAACTTATGCAAAATCAAAGTAAGAAAACCGCATTATTGGTAATGGATTTACAAAATGGGATTGTATCTCGTTTAGGAGAAAATATAGAAGAAGCAATCATTCCTTATCAAAAGGCAATAAAAGCAGCCCGTGAACACTCTCTTCCAGTTATTTTTGTCCGAGTAGGGTTTAGCGAAGGATATCCTGAAATTAGTCCAAAAAACAAGGCATTTTCAGCTATATCTCAATACGGTTCCATGACAGTTCATGATAAAGCAACACAAATTCATGAATCCATTCAACCTGAAGGAAATGAACCTGTAATTACGAAATATCGAGTAAGCGCTTTTTGTGGAAGTAATCTTGAAGTAATCCTTCGGGCACAACAAATTGAGACGATTGTTCTCAGCGGAATTGCTACTAGTGGGGTAGTTTTATCAACTTTAAGAGAAGCGGCAGACAAAGACTTTGAAATTAAAGTATTAGAAGACGCTTGTTTTGATCCAGATCCAGAGGTTCATCGAGTTCTAATGGAAAAGGTATTTCCACGTCAAGCCGATGTGTTAAAGGTCGAATCCTGGATTGCTACATTGTAGTAAACAAAATGGGTCTGTTTCCGTTTTGGTGAAATAGACCCGACTAGTTTGCCCTTCAGTTTTTTACGAGTTGCACAGCCATTTTTTATTGCTACCAAAACCTTTCCAGATTTAATGAAGGAAGGAATAAATTTGTCTATATTTAGTAACAACAGGAAGGCTGCAAATAAAAATCATTTTAATCAAAAATTGATTGCTCCAATGGTTTTAGGTTCTATTTTAAATCCTATTAACTCTTCAATTATTTCAGTTGCTTTAATTCCAATTGGTCAGGCGTTTGGTGTTCCATCTTCCCAAACCGCATGGCTTGTTTCTGCTTTATATCTTGCAACTGCAATTGGACAGCCGGTTGTAGGAAAGTTAATTGATATTTTTGGTCCAAGACTTCTTTTTTTAATCTCAACATCACTAGTTGGTATCTCTAGCTTAATCGCGATCTTTGCCCCTAATATTTGGTGGCTAGTGGTTGCCCGAGTTTTACTTGGATTTGGAACCTGCGCTGGGTATCCTTCTGCGATGTATCTTATCCGACGTGAAGCAGAACGAACAGGTAAGGAAAGTTCAACGAGTATTCTTACATTATTAGCGATTTCCAGCCAAACGGTTGCCGTTGTTGGGCCTACCTTAGGTGGGCTACTCATTGAACTTGGAGGTTGGCAAAGTACATTTATCGTAAATATACCTTTGTCATTAGCCTGTGTGTTTTTAGGCTACTTTCGGTTTCCAAGGGTTTTAGGAAATTCCTTTAGAAATGAGGAGAAAATTCCTTCCATTGATTTTATTGGGATCATTTTCTTTGGTATCACTTTAATTTCTTCTCTCCTTTTCTTAATGAAACCGAATTGGCATCATGTATATTTGTTAGTAATCGCAATCCTCTCCGGTGTCATTTTTACTGGCTTTGAATTGAAAACAAAAAATCCTTTTATGGATTTACGATTATTAGCTGGGAATACCCCCCTGTTATTAACGTATACCAGAGGTTTGCTTTCAGCTACCGTATCATACAGTTTTATTTATGGATATGCCCAATGGCTAGAAACAGGTATTGGGTTATCCCCTTCACATTCTGGTCTCTTGCTATTGCCGATGTTTTTAACGTCGATTATCATTTCCAAAACAACTGGAAAAAATCCTGCAATCCATAGGAAATTGATTGTAGGGAGTATTGTTCAGTTTATTGCTATGTCATTGCTCCTTTTTACTAATCATTCTAGCAGTCTTGTTTATCTTGTTGTCATTGCTATACTATTCGGAATACCCCAAGGAATATTGAATTTGGCTAACCAAAATGCTGTCTATTTTCAGGCTTCTCCCAAACAAATGGGAGCTTCAGCCGGTTTGTTAAGAACTTTTATGTACATGGGAGCTATGCTTGCTTCTGCTGCTACCGGATTGTTTTTAAAATCTGAAGCTATTACACTTGGATTGCACTATCTTGCAATATTTAGTTTAGTAATTTGTTTTATTCTAATTATTACCCTATTAGATCGATCGTTGAGCAAAATTGGAACAAAACACATGAGCATGTGAAATAATGTACTTACACTAAACCGTAATTTAACACTTTAAGGAATAAAAAAAGAACCAAAAATATGAAAGTTTAATGCACTACTTTCGTATTTTTTGGCTTTTTTTCATTTATAAAAGATACTGCCAATGACAGAATTATCAAACTTTACAAACTCACCGTGATTTATTGGAAGTTACTTCCTTTACGACTGAATAAAGAACACATCCGGATTGTTTCCGTCCGATCTATTTCGACCATCGCTCCACCCATGATATAACGTTGTTCCAGGTCCGGCAATGATTTGATTATAGTCACCCATATAGCATGGGTTGACCCCCGAATCAAAGTTAGTAGGAGCGGTATCCGGAGGAAAGGAGGCCGGGATCGCAGTACTTAACATGGTTTCAGCACTTACTGTACTGGTTACAGGATCAAAGGTGCGCTTAAATAAGGCAAATCTCAGAGAATCTACGAAACGGGCGTATTGAACATGGGCACCAAGGGCATTCACTGCTACCGAAGGGAAAAATTCATTGAAACTTGAAGTGGCAATATCTCTCACATTCCAAGTTACACCTGCGTCAGTACTAAAAGCGAGTCTAACGTCATAGCTAGTAGTCTCAAAGCTGTTCCAGACTACATATAAGGTGTTATCCGGACCCACTGCAGCTTGAGGAAACTCATTCATTCGAATCTGCTTCGATGAGGTTACCACAATGGCACGCTGATTACAAAGAGTACAATTACAATTTGTGTTTATTAATTTGACAGGGGAAACGGGATTACCCATTGGAATCGGATTAAAGAAAGTTACTCCACCGTCTGTTGATTTGACCACACGAATTGCTGCATCCCATCCGTTTCACCGAAAGTAAAATCTTCATAGAAAATATACAAGTTGCCGTCGTTGTCAACAAGTGGGAAGGAACCCTGCATCCCAATAACAGGATTTCCATCTATAAGCACGTCCTTACTTTCAATCAAGGGCTGAGGGTTGCATCCAGTAGTCCATTTGGAGAAACGTAGTCTAGAAGGATTTACAAAATCAAAATCTTTCCAAGTAACATATAATGCCTCTTGGCCAAGTCTGTTGATATCGCGAACCAGCCCGACGGTAATCCATGGTTTGTCTTCAAAGTTAGTAGTTGTCCGACCTACTCCAGCTACAAATGGATTTCGAACCTCAATCTGTCTGGTAAGCGGGTTAACATTTGCTGTGTTGATTTGAATAATACCTTGCATAGGGTTGAAACTCGTGATTCCTAAATGTGCATAGTAAAATACCCCTTGGGCGTCTACCGCGATGACGGGATCTCCTCCGTTGAAAAAGCCAGGATTTTGAGGCATGTCGGTGCAGTCACTCCAGGTGCTGCCACCGTCACTGGAGAAGGCAAAGCCGGAAGTATTACCGTCAATCTGATCTCGATTAGTGTCATTAAATCCGAATAAAATAAAGGAACCGAAAGCTGCCAGGCTGGTTTCACTCTGAGTGATATTGTTATCTGGTACTCCTACATCTTGTGCTGGATTGTTTACCTGCCTTTCACCTGGTGTACCTGTTCCAATATTGCCATTACCACACGTGAGTACTGTCGGCGGGCACGGAGTTGTGGTAGTAGTAGTTGATGTCGTAGATGTTGTTGTAGTGGATGTTGTTGTCGTTGTACTGAATGGTATAAATGTTGTAGATGTTGTTGTAGAAGTAGTTGATGTGGTTGTTGTTGTAGTGGTAGTACTGGATGTGGTTGTCGTAGTACTGGTTGTGGTTGTCGTGGTACTGGTTGTGGTTGTCGTGGTACTGGTTGTGGTTGTTGTAGTACTGGTTGTGGTGGATGTTGATGTAGTAGTTGATGTAGTGGTAGTCGATGTGGTTGTACTAGTTGACGTTGAAAGGAATTCTAGGACATTTTCAAATTTAAATTGGAGCAACATTTCTTTTTTGACAATTGTACTCAACATTTTTTCCGCTTCACGGTTAGCCGCTAATAACTCAGCTAAACTTCCAGCTCTAATGAGTGGATTTACCAATTCATCATTTGAATCTACAAGCGTACCAATAACTCCTTGAAGCTTTTCTGCTTCAGCATTAATTAAATGGGCAAGTCCAAGTTCTTCAAATGCAATGCTGACAAGAAGCAATAGGGCTACCTGTTCAGAATCTAAACCCTCAATTGGATTTATACCCTCAGGAGGGGTATTAGGGAAAGACATTTACAGTTCACTTCTAAATATTTTGACTTATTATGATAAGTTATTCTAGGGTTGTCTTTTTTGTGTTTAGATGTTTCACCTGATGAAATAGCACTATTAATAATAATCCATATAAATTCTATGAATTGAGCGAAACGTAAAAAAACGCCTCCAATGAAGTGAACCCCTTAAGTT